>CAUUJL010000065.1:0-12373 GCA_963545375.1 uncultured Oribacterium sp. | reverse complement strand
CGTATTTTATTCTGAAAATCTAAATTTTATGCTTGACTATTAATAGTTAGTCTAAATATATACAAATCATCCTAAAATTTCCAAAAAAATCATGGCCTCCCGGTTCAGGAGGAACATTCTATACTTATGTATCGGCAAAAAAAGAACAGGCTATAAAGAAAAGCCTGTTCTTTTATGATTGAAAATCTTAATATTTAACAAACAAAATGGAGGGGGATTGTGCTTTGATTCCTCTGTAGAATTCAACAGAGAAATTTCACCGTGAAATTCTGTAAGGCTGATGATAGAACCATCTTATAAGGCTGATGATAGAACCATCTTATAAGGCTGATGTTAAAACTCTCTTTAAATGCCTACTAATCGGTATTAGCTGAAACGTAGCCTTTGTAATAGGTACTGCGGAATCTGTTCCAGATTTCCCTGCTGGCTTACAGCCCCCAACTTGTAGGCTTCCATGGGCATTCCATAGACCACAGAACTTTTTTCATCCTGTCCCAGTGTATAAGCACCTTGTTCATGCATAGCCAAAAGTCCCTTGGCGCCATCCTTTCCCATGCCCGTCAGTAAAATGCCGATGGCGGAAGCCTCATATTGCTCTGCAACGGAATGGAAGAGTACATCTACGGAAGGACAATGCCCTGAAACCTTCTCTTCTTCGGTGCAGGAAACTCTGGCTCCTAAAACATCCTTATGAACCCGCATTTGCAGCCCTCCGGGAGCAATAAGACAAAGTCCCGAATAGAGCTCGTCTCCATCCTTTGCTTCCCGCACCTCCATGGCACAAAGACGATTCAAACGCTCTGCATACATTCCCGTAAAAACAGGGGGCATGTGCTGGGTAATGACGATGGGCGGCAGATTTCCCGGTAATTCCTTTAATACGGCAAGCAACGCCTCGGTTCCTCCTGTAGAAGCACCCATAGCAATTAATTCAATATGCTTTTTCTGATCCTGATACTCCATTTTCTTCCCCACAAAATAAATATTCTGTGGGTAGTATAGCACGAATTAACACTTTTATCAGCTAGGAAAGTACGCATTGATTAGGGAATCAATTTAGTGGAATCAATTAAAGTCCAAACTCCTTCAAAAGCTTTGCCCGATAATCTTCATCGTAAGAAACCCTCTTAAGATCATCCATCTGTCCTGCTTCCAGTAGACGTCCAACCAAGAGAGCCAGACGATTTTGTCCCTTCTCCATACCCTCCTCCACTGCTTTTTTTCTATACTTCTCTAATAAAACATTCATCTTCTTTTCTCCTTCCCTATCTAGTTTACCTTTCTTTAATGAGGCTACTCTATGAGACAAAATTTCAGATTGAATTTCCTTAGGATTGGCTTCTTTAAGATCTTTAGCCAGCTTTCCTAACGCATTATCATCTTGACTTGCTGTATTGAAATATAAGATATGGGAACCATCTTTAAACAAATTGCCGGATTTCCTGATAACACGTTCAATTTGATATAACTGTTCTCCCTCTCCCAATACATCTTTATCTGTAATAAATATAACATAGCTTTCCGGTAATTTGGAAAACTTTTCTCCCTTCTTAAATGTGTGCGTGTCCATGAGAGCGGCATGATATCGAGCCCTTTTAGGAATTGCTCCGGCAGAAGAATTCTGTACTTCAATGTTATAAAGTAAGCCCTTATCATCCGTACATAAGCAATCTAATACCAGTGCTCTTCCATGCAGATTTGGCAACCTCTTTTGAAGTCTTTGTTCCTTTAACTTTAAGGAAGATTTATCCAAAATCGTTTGCAGAATATACTCCGTGCAAGCTTGCTCTTCAAGAACCACTTGCATAAAGAGGTCATCCATCAAAGTAAGAGATGCGATAATCTTTTTCTTTTCCAAAGCATCCATCTTTCTTCTTGTTTTCTTATAATTAGCTTCTAAACGAGCGGATTTTTTACCCTTAGCATTAGTAGAATTTGTTTTTTTCATAAGTCACCTACAGATAATTTGGATAATAGAAATTAATAGAGAGGTAAATTGAATTATTAGAAAAGATAAATGGAAACGAGAATATTGCAGTGAAGATTTCAAGTTAAGTTTAGGCTTTAGGAATGAAAACACTTGAATTTTATTGCTTTCTATCTTACTACCAATTTAACAAAACTCCTATACTCCACATTCGGATAATATCCGTATATTGATAATATAAAAGTATGGTTGATAAAATGGCATAGCACACCCTTCCCCTGACTATCCTCACCCTTTGGCTTATTCGATAGCTTAGGAGCACTGACTATTCTCACTATTGTCTATAATCAAAGTCTAGAATCTCTGATTATCCTAACTTTTATCCATAACTAAAAGCCAAGAGCATTGCTTATTCTCACCTTCGCTTGTATTTGAGAGCTAAGGAGCACTGCCTATCTCCTAGTCCCAAGGTAATCTGAGCCCCTCGGTACTTAACAAAAGCGAGCGAAGCGAAGCTTGCGTTTAGTACCGCTAGTCGGGCGAAGTTAGCGGGAGCGTGCCTTGGGACTAGGAGATAGGCAGTGCTCCGAGATATTGTATATAAGCAGTGCCCTTGCGTTTAGTACCGCTAGTCGGGCGAAGTTAGCGGGAGCGTGCCTTGAGGGGAGGGGATATACGGTGTTCCGATGTATCGAAGAAAAGCAATGCTCTTGCGTTTAGTACCGCTAGCCGGGGCGAACTTAGCGGAAGCATAAGAATAAAAAAGCATATCCTCATCCAAAAGATAGAAGATATGCTTTATCACTTGATTTGTGTTGCTGATAATTCTCTTTATAAAGCGCTTTTCTTAGCTCTTATTTTTCATCCCTTCGATAAATCGCAGGCTTCACATAGGTATAAGGGCAAGTGGCTTTTGTAAGTCCCTCGGAGTGACCGATAAAGAGGTGTCCTCCGGGGTAAGTCACGTCATAGAAACGCTTTACCAAGGCATCCTTGGTAGGCTGGTCAAAGTAAATCATAACATTCCGACAAAAGATTAAATCAAAGTCTCTTTTAAACTTGATGGGAGACATGAGATTAAAGGGGCGGAAGATAACATTTCTTCGAAGCTCCTCACTGACGGTGTAGTAACCGTCTTCAATGGGAACAAAATACTTGTTTTTCCAGCTTTTCGGAAGCTTTTCCAAGCTTTCCGGAAGATACTTGGGGTTTTCCGCCTTGGATAAGACATTTTGAGAAATGTCTGTAGCCAGAATACGAGTGTCCCAGTTTCCTCCTAACTTTCCAAAGTACTCTAGGAGATACATGGAAATGTTATAGGGCTCTTCTCCGGAAGAGCAACCGGCGCTCCAGATGGAGAGCACCCGGTCATTCTTATGTTTTTCTGCCAACTGGGGCATCACCACATTTTCCAGATAATCAAAGTGAGATTCCTCTCGCATGAAGTAGGTGTAGTTTGTGGTGAGCTTATTCAGCAGGGTAGTCATCATATCCTGGTCCTGTTTTTGGATAATGTCATTCACATAATCGTGAAAGTCCGTATATCCCCGGCTCTCCAGGATAGAAGAGAGACGGCTTACAATCAAAGGCTTTTTACGCTTTAGGTCAATGCCGAATTTCTCCTGCATAAAGGTATAAAGCCGCTTAAAGTCCTCATCAGATAAATCGTTCATAAAATCCCTCTTATACTACTTCAGAAGTAGAGGAGGATTGCACTAAGGAAGCTGCGTCAAAGGACATAGCAACTTCTCCGCTATCTAAAGTAAGCATGCCGTTGCAAAGCTTCTGACGATTCCGTAAAGGAATAGGCTGTACTTCGCTGGTGTCAATGTCGATAACCTGACGTACCTTATCTACGATGATACCGATAGGTACGGAATCAATGTTTAATACGATAATGCAGGTCTTAGAGGTATATTCCTCGGCTTCTCTGTCCATCAGTAAACGAATGTCTACAACAGGAAGGATAGAACCTCTTAAGTTGATGATTCCCTTTACATAGTGGGGAACCATGGGAAGAGCAGTGATGCTATGGTCATTGATGATTTCAATGACATAGCTTGTGCTCATATACATTACCAATCCGCCGGATTCGAAGGTTAAGCAACGCTCTGCATCGGTTAAATCTTTCTCGTCCTGCTTGTTTTCTTGACTTTCAACTTCTTCTAATAATTCTTCTTGCATCAATTCTTCTGCCATGCTGCTTCCCTCCTTAAATGTTTTCAATGGCTTGAGAGTACAAGCCTAGCACGTCTAAGATGATACAAATGTTTCCATCTCCTAAGATGGAGCAACCATTAATACCACTGGACTTTAAGTCATACGCATTGAAGTAAGCGGGGAGTGGCTTTACCACAACCTGCTGTTCTCCGATTAAGTCATCTACGAATAGGCAGCAAGACTTGTCTCCGGCCTCTACCCAGATGAGAACACCGTCCTGTAACTCGGTGTATTTTCCTTCGATGCCGTAGAAATTGTTCAGGCGAATGATTGGATAGAAAACATCCATTCTCTTTACCATCTCATTTCCGTTCTCGTCAAATACGACCTCGGAATCATCTACCTTGAAGGACTGACGGATATTTACGATAGGAATGGTGAAGATGGTATCTCCAACATTTACCTTCATACCGTCCATAATAGCCAGTGTAAGAGGAATCTTCATGGTGAAGGTTGAACCCTTACCGATTTCACTGGAAATGCTGATGGTACCTCCAACAGACTCCAGATTCTTCTTTACTACGTCCATACCAACGCCTCGACCGGAGAACTCGGTTACTGCGGTGTTGGTGGAGAAGCCGGGAAGCATAATCAAGCCCAAAGCTTCTTTCTTGCTGTATTCGGAACGAGGCTTGTAAAGGATTCCCTTTTCCTCGGCCTTGTCTAAAAGCTTTTCCGGATCCATTCCGTAACCGTCATCCTGAACGGTAATGATAACTTCGGAAGAAGTGTGGGAAGCGGAGAGGATTAACTCACCCTGAGAATCCTTACCTGCTGCGATACGCTCTTCCTTGGTTTCCTCGATACCGTGGTCCATACTGTTACGAACGATGTGCATCAAAGGATCCTGAATGCTATCTACGATAGTCTTATCCACTTCGGTATCCTCACCGATGATGGTAAGCTTAACGTCTTTTCCAAGCTTTTGCTTCATATCACGAACGATACGGTTCATCTTCTGGAATACACCGGAGATGGACACCATTCGTAAGCTCATGGCAATATCCTGAAGATCGTCGGTTAACTTACGAAGCTGTCTTGCAGACTTCATGAAGTTGTCCAGACTTTCCTGAGGCAGCATACGAAGAACAGGAGAGGAGGTTACCATAGATTCGGTAATAACAATTTCTCCTACCAGGTCGTTTAAGCTGTCCAGCTTCTGCAGGTTTACGGAAATCAAGCTCTGCTTTACAGGTGCTGCAGCCTTTTGCTGTGCAGTCTGTTGAGCCGCTGCAGGCTCTTTACTTGCCTTTGGTGCGGAGCTGCTTTCTGCATTTGCGCTCTTAACCTCAGCCTTTGCCTCGGCCTTTGTTGCCTCTACCGGCTCATAGGAGAGGATATGGCTCTGCTCCCGTAAGATTTTCTCACCCTTTTCGCAGTCCTCGTCACTATCGAAGGCAAGGAAAAATCCTTCATCGATAATGGTTTGTGCTGTTTCCGGATTGCTATCCATATCTGCAGGATAATAACGGAACTCTAAGTCAAATTCCTTGATTGCATTTACAATCATAAAGGCACGAAGGTTTTCCATGCCGATTCCTTCATCTAAGAAGACATGAATGAATTTCTTTGCCTTATCATCCTTAGGAAGATTGCGATTCTCTCCGGAAGCCTTTGTGCTGTCTGCCGCTTCTACAACAGGAGCGGAGTCTGCGGGAGCTTTTCCGGAAATCTTTGCCAAGAAAGCATTGATGGAACCTGCAAATTCTTCAACATTGTTATCCAACTCTTCGCCGGCCTTTACCTTCTCCAGTCCGCTACGAAGAAAATCCTCAGAACGGAACATTAAGTCGAAAAGTTCACTTTTCTGGTCTCCGCTTAAAGAATCAATTCCCTTATCACGAATAAAGAAGAACATGTCTTCAATATGGTGAGCGATATTGGAGAGAGGAGTGAACTCCATCATGGCACTGGAACCCTTAATGGTGTGCATGATTCGGAAAATTTCATTTACGTCATCTGTGGAGAAATCCCCTACCTTTTCATCTGCGATAAGCATTTCGTCCAACTTATCCAGGAGCGCTTCCGTCTCCAAGAGATAGGTGTCCAGCATTCCTTCCATTGTACTATCCATAGTTTTACCACCTTTTCCTATTTACTAAACTGTGTTCTGTTTCACAGCAGTATCCTCGTTATCTATCGGCAAAATCCCTACTGCCATAAGGCAAAGTTGGAAAATGCCGAAAAAAAACACCGCCGTTTCGGCAGTGCTTCTATTCCCATTTCCTCCATAAAAGGGAGAAAAACTCAGTATTCCAGAAAAGTTCGGAAGCATCCTTTCTTCCTGAAATCATCATTTTCCTCTTCCTATCATCCTATGGAAAAGGGGCTAGAAGCTCTTCGCTGCTGCCATAAGTCTTCTTAAGTCATTGTTTACAGAGTTTACCATATACTGGTAAGCATAGGTGGTTTTAACAAGCTCCACCTGTTCCTGATCCATGTCCACGTTATTTCCATCTAGTCGACTGGATTCGTTTTTTGTGCTGTGAATTCTTGCCCTCTGGGACTGTATTGCATTCCCGATGGCGACCTTTTTTCGTCCACCCTGCTCCGCAGTAGAAATGCGGTGAAGAAGTTCATTCTCAAAGGTGAGATATTTTGACTTGTAATTCGGCGTATCCACATTGGCGATATTGTTCACCGTAAGATTCTGCCGTCCCCAGAGTAAATCCAGGGTCTTCTCCGTGAGGGCTACTCCATTTCCATAAAATAATGACATAGCTATCCTTTCTCTCTGTTTTTTAGCTCAACACAATATCGGACAGTTTTGCTTTTTTATAAGAGAAAAGCAGATTTTTCTTTTTGCTTTTTTTAGAATTCTGTCTTCGTTCTTCCTGTTTTCGTGTTGTGCTTTTTTGGCCTTCTTATCCCTTGGCGGAATTTGAAAATCTTTCCATATAATAAGAAGAAAGTTTTTTGCATAATAGCATTTTCAGAAAGAAAGTACAAGAAAGCTTCCGGAATCTTTTTCACTGACTTCTTAAAAGCTTTTAACTGCCTCCTTGAATCTTTTCAGCTGTCTAGGGAAATTCTTTGATAAAACGCTAATTTCCTTATATAAGTATGGGCTACGCCGATGAACCTATGAGCTTTATAAGATCGACAATAAAAATAGGAGTTCGAAATTCAAGGAGGAATGAAAGCGTGAAGAAAAAGCAAGAAATGAAGGGTTCTTTATTGGAGAACCTTGGGTTAGGGCAGAAAATGTCATTGATTATCGGTGGGCTGACCTTTGTACTGTTGCTCTGCTTACTGTATTTTTTGTTGCATAGTTTTAGATTGTCTATGAACAAAAAGGTAGATGCCAATATGGCGGATAAGGTGGAACAGGCTTCCTATACTCTGGATGACTTAATTACTAAGCTGAACGCTACAGCTGACAATATTGAAGCAAGCATCAGCTTTGTGTTTGACCAGCATGATGAGGTGGGAGGTGTTCCCGGAAATCCCTGGACTATCAATGATGAGGATGGAAATCCTCAGAGCATTACCCCTATGGAAAACGTATCTTTCCGGAGCCGTGTGGTAAATGCTTACCTTCCTGCTTCCCGTTACAATGCGGAGGTAGTAATTTTAAATGCGCTGTATGCAAACCTTAAGACGGAACCGAATCTGGCAGATATCGGTATTTTATTCGAGCCAAATGCATTTTATCAGGGGATAGAGAATTACGCCCCTATTCTTTCCCAAGAAGATCTGGATAAAAGAGCGATTACCAACCATCCTTATTCCAACTATCAGGATGAGATTTATTATAAGGCGGTAAAGGAAAAGGGCTCTACCTTCATTACACCGGTTTACGGAGATATTACAAAGCCGGAAGAGAGAATGTTTGCGATTTATCATCCTATTATGAAGGACAATCAGTTTTTGGGAAGCATTCTTTTGGATGTGAAGGAAGAGGTATTACTTAGCGCAAGTCAGACCGATGAAGAATTCCCCTCTATGTTTGTGAACCTGATTGATGGAGAGGGGATTATTCACAGTAAAAAAGAAACAGTAAATGGAAAGACTTTAAAAGAGCTTCTTCCGGAGAAGGCAAGTACTGCAATTAACGAAAAGATGGAGTCCAAGGAAGCCTTTGCTCTTAATATTGTGAATGAGCATGGACAGGCAAGAAGAGAGTACTATTACCCCATTGACATGGAAGGCAGTACCTGGTGGACAAGACTCAGTATTTCTCACCAAGATTATAGTAAGGAAGTGGACAGATTAAGAAATGTTGGAATTGTAGCAGGATTTAGCACGGTATTTGCTCTTGCATTTGCATGTGCCCTGTTGATTGGCTATTTCTTAAAGCCCCTGCAGAAGGTGGTAGAGGTAGGAGAAAAGTTATCCGTAGGGGATTTTGACATGAATCTTTCCTATAAGAGCAAGGACGAAATCGGAAAATTAATGCATTCCATGGGGGATGTAGTTTCCAGAATTCGTTCCATCATCGGAGACCTTTCCGAAAAATTAAATCAACTTGCACAAGGAAACTTCAATGTGGAAATGAATAATGCGGAGTACTACAGCGGGGCATATCGTCCACTGTTTGATTCCATTCAAAATATTTCCACTGATCTTTCCGGTACTATGGCAGAGATTCAGCAGAGTGCGGTACAGGTAAATTCCGGTGCAGAGCAGGTAAGCTCCGGTGCCCAGGGACTTTCTCAGGGTGCTACAGAGCAGGCTTCTTCCATCGAAGAATTAAGTGCCACTATGAATGATATATCCGCAAAGATTAAAGAAACAGCTGAAACTACAAGAGAGGCTTCCCGTCTTTCCAATATGGCAGGTCAGTCTGTTATGGTAAGTAACGAAAAAATGAGAGAAATGTCTTTAGCTATGGAAGAGATTACTGAAAAGTCTCAGGAAATTAGTAAGATTATTAAGACTATTGATGATATTGCCTTCCAGACCAATATTTTATCCTTGAATGCGGCTATTGAGGCGGCTAGAGCAGGAGCAGCAGGAAAGGGCTTTGCAGTAGTAGCGGATGAGGTAGGTAACCTTGCTCAGAAATCTGCAAAGGCAGCACAAAGCACCTCTTCTTTAATTGAAGAAACTATTGAAGCGGTAAACAAGGGAGTTCGTATTTCTGAAGAAACTGCAGAATCCTTGACAGAGGTAGTAACCCGTGCCGGTAAGATCAATGATTTAATTGATATAGCAAGTAGTTCATCAGAAGAGCAGGCTCGTGGCGTTAGCCAGCTTAGTGTAGGAATCGATCAGATTTCCTCCGTAGTACAGAGCAACACCGCAACAGCGGAAGAATCTGCAGCAGCTTCCGAAGAGCTCTCCGGACAGGCCAATATCTTAAGCGATTTGGTGGGAAGATTTAGACTTCGAGAGGAATAAGAAGAAGCGAAAAAACAGTTTTCACTTATATATGCTTGAGGATGGTCGATGAATCTAAGAGTTCTTCATTAAAAAATGATTTAGGAGCACGAAATTCAAGGAGGAAAAAACAATATGAAGAAGAAACAAAAGGCCACAGGCTCTTTTTACGAGAACCTGAAGCTTAGTCAGAAAATGTCCTTAATCCTGGGTTCATTGACCTTAGTGATTTTATTGGGATTGCTATATTTCCTGATTCACAGCTTTGAAATTGCCATGGATAAGAGAATCGATGCCAATATGGCGGATAAGACGGCAGAGGCATCTTCCGATCTGAGCGATTTGATGACAAAATTAGATACCATTACGAACAATATTGAGCAGAGTATCAGCTTTGTCTTCCAGCAAAATGATGAAGTCGGCGGAGTAGCCGCTAACCCATGGAAGATTAGAGACATCGAGGGCAATGACCAAACTGTTACCCCTATGGAAAAAGCATCCTTCCGCAGCCGTGTGGTGGATGCGTACCTTCCGGCTTCCCGCTACAATGCCGAGGTAGTAATGCTGAATGCGCTTTATTCCAACATGAAGGATGATGACAATCTGGAGGATATCGGTGTTCTTTTCGAGCCCCATGCCTTCTATCAGGGAATTGATAATTATGCACCTCTGCTTCTTAGAAATGAAGTGGAGAATAGAAGAATTATGAACTTTCCTTATGAGAAGTATCAGAATAAAGACTATTATACCGGACCGAAGGAAAAGGGGAATACTTATGTTTCTCCTGTATATAGTGACACTGTAGATCCCAGCAAAAGAATGTTTGCAATTTCTAAGCCCCTTATGTCTAATAATCAATTTATGGGCATCATCCTTCTGGATGTAAAGGAAGATATGTTACTTAACATTAGCATGGAGGATCCTGACTTCCCCTCTATGTTTGTAAATATGATTGATGGAGAAGGCCTGATTCACAGTAAAAATGAGGAAGTAAACGGAAAAACACTGGAAGAGCTTCTTCCGGAGAAGGCATACAAAGCCATTTCCGAAAAGATGGAAGCGAAACAAGCATTTACCTTAAAAGTTGTAAACGAGCATAATCAGGAGAGAAGAGAGTATTTCCAGCCCATCGATATGCACGGCAGCACCTGGTGGGTTAGATTAAATATTTCCGAGAAAGACTATGACAGAGAAGTTGATCGTCTGGTAAATATCGGTGCAGTTGCCGGTGTGGCAACGGTTATCCTTCTGGTTATCGTGACAGCAGTTTTGATTACTCGTTTCTTAAAGCCATTACAGAAGGTGGCAGAGGCAGGAGAAAAGTTATCTGCAGGAGATTTCTCCATGGATCTTTCCCATAAGAGTAACGATGAAATCGGCGTTCTGATGCAGTCCATGAACAATGTAGTAGAGAGAATCCGTTCCATCATCTCCGACCTTTCCGAGAAGCTCACCGAGCTTGCTCATGGAAATTTCAATCTGGAAATGAAGAATGCGGAGTACTATAGCGGATCCTATAGACCTCTCTTTGATTCCATTAACAATATCACAGCAGATCTTTCCCATACAATGGCGGAGATTCAGCAGAGTGCTATTCAGGTAAATTCCGGTGCAGAGCAGGTTAGCTCCGGTGCCCAGGGACTTTCTCAGGGTGCTACAGAGCAGGCTTCTTCCATCGAAGAGCTTTCTGCAACGGTAAATGATATTTCCGAGCACATTAAGAAGACAGCGGAGAACACTCGTCTTGCCAATGTAGAGGCGCAGAATGCCGGTAAGGAAGTAAGCAACTCCGACAAGCAGATGCAGCAGATGAAGGCTGCCATGGAAAACATCAATGAAAAGTCCGGAGAAATCAGTAAGATTATCAAGACCATTGATGATATCGCTTTCCAGACCAATATCCTGGCTCTGAATGCGGCAATCGAAGCGGCAAGAGCCGGCGTAGCCGGAAAGGGCTTTGCGGTAGTAGCGGATGAGGTAGGAAACCTTGCCCAGAAGTCTGCAAATGCGGCAAAGGATACCACCATGTTGATTGAGGAAACCCTTCAGGCCGTTGAGCAGGGAACTGTCCTTGCAGACAGTACTGCAGAATCCTTACAGAGAGTGGTGAGCGGTGCAGGAAAAGTAACCGATTTGGTAAATCAGATTGCAGAAGCCTCTGTGGAGCAGTCCAGAGCGGTAGAGCAGGTATCTGTAGGAATCGACCAGATTTCCTCCGTAGTACAGAGCAACACCGCAACAGCGGAAGAATCTGCAGCTGCCTCCGAAGAGCTCTCTGGACAGGCCAATATCTTAAGCGACTTGGTAAGACGCTTCCAGTTAAAGGAAGATTAATGCGCAGAATCGCTTGGACAAAAAGTAACAATTACAGTTTAAATGAGTTATTACTGATTTAACGAGTGATACTCTGAAATACAAGGAATAGAGAGTCTCTTATAGAAGGCTCTCTATTTTTTTCATTTATAATAAGTATCGAATATAAAGTATAAGAAGTCTCTTATTGGGAATTTGAAATTCTATTGCACTATGGGACTGAAATAATGGCAATCTGATTCTGCTAGTACTTACTGAAGGTCGATTAAGTGACGGCCTATGAAAACAATAAAAGAAGCGATGATGCAGTACAGGCCTGAAATAGCGGCAATCTGAGTCCGCCGGTACTAACTGAAAGCTAATCAAGTGAAGGACTGTAAAAATCAATAAAAGAAGCGATAGATGCAGTATGGGTCTGTAATAGGGGCAATCTGAGCCCGTCAGTACTTACTGAAAGCGAGCTAAAGCGAAGCTTGAAGTTAGTACTGTAAGGACGGACTTTTCATTAGAAAAGTCGTCCTGATACAGACCAACTCCCGAAGGAAGTTGCTTTGCAAAGCAAAGTGAGCAGTGGTTAACATAAACCACTGC
>CAUUJL010000064.1:0-12508 GCA_963545375.1 uncultured Oribacterium sp. | reverse complement strand
CGAAGGCGGGCGCATGTTTGAGCCCGAAGGGCGAGTTTGCGCAGGAGCCTGAGTGCAAAAGCGAGTGCAGCGAGTAGGAAACGTAGTGTGTCTTTGAGGCAGAGCCTAACCCGAAGCAAGACATTCATTAGTCTGTATGAAGGAGTTGCCAACGATTACTTGACAGTAACCTTCCTTTTCTTTCTCCATGGATTCTTCTTTGTTTCTTCCTTCCTTTATGTTATAGTAAGGAAGATTAAAAACACTGCATTTTAACGGAAAGATACGAGAATAGAGAAACGGCGAAATTATTTTCTACGATTCAACGTATGCTATCCTCTTTTCCCCTATGGTGAGGTTTTATGAAATTAATTAGTTTTGCAATCCCCTGTTATAATTCCGCGGCCTATATGCGGAACTGCATTGAAAGTATTCTTCCCGGCGGGGAAGAAGTAGAAATCATCATTGTTGACGATGGTTCCAAAAAAGACAATACCCTGGAAATCGCCAAGGAATACGAAGAGAAATATCCCGGCATTTGCAAGGCTGTTCATCAGGAAAACGGCGGTCACGGTGAAGCGGTGAACACCGGTCTTAGAAATGCCAATGGTCTTTACTTTAAAGTAGTAGATTCGGATGACTGGTTGGATTCCAAGGTGCTTTTAGAGGTTTTGGAAAGAATCCGGAATTTAACTCTTTCCGGAGAATCCATTGATATGCTGGTGGCCAACTTCATCTACGATAAGGTGGGACAGGAAAACAAAAAGGTTATGTCCTATGCCAATGCCTTCCCCGAAGATAAGGTTTTTGGCTGGGCTGAAATGAAGAACTTTCACCTGGGACAGTACATTTTAATGCATTCCGTTATTTACCGGACCAAAATGCTAAAGGATTGCGGCTTACAGCTTCCTAAGCATACCTTCTATGTGGATAATCTCTTTGTATATGAACCCCTTCCCCATGTGAAGAAGATTTACTACCTAAATCAAAATCTCTACCACTACTATATCGGTAGAGAGGATCAGTCCGTAAATGAAACCGTTATGATTTCCCGTCTGGACCAGCAGTACCGGGTAAACCGTCTAATGATTGAGTGCTGTGATGTCTTAAAGGTACAGCCCAAGAAGCTACGAAAATATATGATTTTATATTTGGAAATCATTACTACCGTATCCTCTGTTCTGGCCATCAAATCCGGTACAGAGGAAAACCTGCAAAGAAAGAAGGAGCTTTGGACAGAGCTTCGGGAGAAACATTTTCCCCTATGGTGGAGAATGCGTTCCGGCTTCCTTGGGCAGGGGGTAAACCTTCCCGGAAAAATCGGAAATAAGTTAACTATTTTAGCTTACAAACTCACCCAGAAGTTCTACGGCTTTAACTAATAAGGTATTTGTGCACTGAAGAGCTTTCCCTTTACTCAGGAAGGCACTGAACTGCCATCAGGAAATAGATTTTATTAAACGAGATGTCCCCTATGGCATCTCGTTTTTCTACAAGCAGTTTGTTTTAATGGAG
This sequence comes from uncultured Oribacterium sp., assembly GCA_963545375.1. Classification (GTDB taxonomy): domain Bacteria; phylum Bacillota; class Clostridia; order Lachnospirales; family Lachnospiraceae; genus Oribacterium. The sequence continues at coordinate 11,014 of CAUUJL010000064.1, read as the reverse complement.
AAAGAAGCTATGAACATTGCTATTATTACCGGTGCATCCCGAGGAATCGGTAAAGCCGCGGCCAAGCGTTTTGCAAGAGAAGGGTACAGCCTCTTATTAAATTGCGAAAAAAACTGGACGCTTTTGAAAGAATTGAAAAAGGAAATTCAGTCAGACTTGCCGGAAAACTGTCCGGAAATTTTTCTTTGTAAAAATTTGGGCACAAAAGAAGGCCTTTCCCGTATTCTTGAAGGAAAAAGCCTATCTAAGCTGATTCTTATCGCCAACAGCGGTAAAGACGCTATCAAATTATTGCAAGACTACAGTGAGGAAGAAACAAAGGCTCTTTTGGAAACAAATCTCCTACACCCCTTCACCCTTTGCCAAAACCTCCTGCCCTATCTTTTAAAAGCGAAGGAAGGAAGAATTCTTTTCAGTTCTTCCGTTTGGGGAAACGTAGGAGCGTCCATGGAAAGTCTTTATTCCCTCACCAAGGGCGGTATCTCCACCTTTGCGAAAGCTCTGGGAAAAGAGCTCGCCCCTTCTCACATCTCCGTTAATGCCGTAGCTTTCGGCGCTGTTGACACGGATATGAATTCCTGGCTTAGCGCTGAAGAAAAGCAAAGCTTAGAAGAGGAAATTCCCTACGGCAGAATGGCTACCGTAGAAGAAGCCGCAGACTTTCTCTACCTTCTCTCCCAAGCCCCCCTCTACCTTACAGCCCAAGTGATACCCTTTGACGGGGCATGGATCTAAGGCACTTTCTAAAGATTATGGAATTGTGGCCTTAAGAATATATCAGCATTATTGTGCTATAGGTCTGAAACAAGAGGCAATCTGAGCCCGTGGGTTCTTAGCTTTTGTCTTGTAAAAGCTTAGAACCCCTACGAGGCGAAGTTAGCGAGAGCGTGCCTCTGTTTCAGACCTATAGCACAAAATGCAAAATGGTATTTCACAATTCCTAATCTTTAAAAGCGCCGCCGCATCTGATACCATTCCGCATCCCCGTGGACGGAAGCAGACTTCCCTTCTAGAATAAAGCTGCAACGCTTGTAGAAGGGAATTTTTTCTTCTTTACAGGTAAGAACAGCACCTTTTCTTCCTTCTTTCTCAGCCTCTTCCAAAAAGACCTGCATCATCTTGGTGGCAATGCCTCTTCTTTGAAACTTAGGATGGGTATTGACGCCGAAAATCATCTGCCAATCCCCGTCTTCTTCGTGGAGGCTTACATTTTCATACATTTCATCAGATAAATCTTCTTGATTACTGACAAAACCGTTAATAAAGGAAATCAGTTTTCCTTCATAAAAAAGAAGAAGAAAATGACTACTGTAGGCTTTCAGACGTTCTTGAAACTGCTCCTTCGTAGCAGCCTCCGCCTTGGGAAAGCATTCCGCTTCCAGCCGAGCCACCGCATCCAAATCCGAAAGCTCCGCCTTTCGAAGGCAAAGCGCTTCTTCCTCTAAGCCGATTTCTTTTCCAAAACCACAGTTCATTTCTTCTTCCTTATCGTTTTTCTTATCTTTTTTCTTAATCTTCCGGTCCATATCTATTTTTAATACAAAGACCGCATACCGTCTCTTCTTATGCCTGCGCCTTCCTTGCCAAGGCGTTCTTCATCCAATCCTTGCCGTCCACAAAGCGGGAAACGATAAAGGAAACCACATAATCTCCTGCAGAGTTAATCATGGTTGCAGGCGGATCCACCAGATTGCCGATGGCTACCAGAATAGGGAAGGCCACCTCCATTTGATTAGGGAAGAAAATGCTGGCGATAATATACTCTCCGATATATCCGCCGCCGGGCACACCGCTCATTCCCACAGAGGAGAATACCGCTACCAATACTATGACCGGAAGCTGGGCAAAGCTCACCGGAGTTCCCAAGGCTCCCATTACAAAGCAAATCTTTAGTACGCAGGAGAAGCAGGAGCCGTCCATGTGCATGGTTGCTCCCAGAGGAAGCACAATATCGGAAACATCCTTGGAAATTCCGCTTTCCTCCGCCACCTCCATATTGGTGGGAATGGTAGCCACGGAAGAACAGGTTCCCAGAGCCACAATCGCCGGCTTTAAAATATGGGACATCATCATTTTCACACCGTCCATTCCGGCACCGATGTAAGCCATCAACGGGAATGCCGTAAAAATGTAAATAAAGCAAACCGGATAATATAAAACCAAGGCTCTGGCATAGCTCTCCGTAATCTGGGGACCGTAGCTTGCCACCAAATCAGCAAAAATCGCAAAAAAGGCAATGGGCGCATAGTAGGTTACGATTTGCACGAACTTCATCATAACCGCTGTCAGGCTCTCCAAGAATTCCGCAACCTTCTTGCCGGCTTCTCCGGCTAAATTTACGGAAAAGCCGAAGAGAACGGAAAAGACAATCAAGGGAAGCATGGCTCTTCTGGAAAGCAGTCCCACAAAGTCTTCCACGGTAAAGAAGTTCAGCACCATTTCCGTAAGACTTGCGTGCTCTCCCACCTCCTCTGCACTAAGATCCTTCCATGGCTGTAAAACCGGCGGAAAAATCTGGCAAAGCAAGAAAAAGATAATAGCCGCAAAGGCTCCGGTAATCACGAAGCTGAGAACTGTAACCCCCATAATCTTTCCGGCTCTCTTCCGGCTCTTCATATTGGCAACTGCCCCTGTAATGGAGGCAAATACCATGGGCACCACCACGCAGAACATCATGCGGATAAACAGATCTCCCAAAAATTTAATCCCGTGGGCGAAATCCGGTGCCACATGGCCTGTTATGGAACCCAATACCATGGCCGCAATCAAAATCAGTAAAAAACGATAGTTTCCTGCAATAGATTTGCTTTTCATCTCCTACACCTCTTCTTTATTTTGTCAAAAATTGGAAAATCCCCGGAAAGCTTTGGTCTATCTCCGGATGGAACTGAATACCCAGCATAGCCTCTCCATATTCAATGCCCTCTATGCCGCCATCCTCCGCAAAGGCCACAGCCCGGATTTCCTCCGCCGGCTTGGTAATACGATAGCGATGCATACTGGCGCCTTGAATTCTATCCGAGGGAAAATGCTTTCTCAGGACAGAATCCTCTAAAATCCGAATCTCCTGTTTCACCAAATGCTCTTCTCCCCGGTTCGGATTACATTTCCAGTGCCCCTCCACCGGCTCCACAAAGAAATACCGCTCCTTCTTCATTTCCCCATAAACTTCCAAGATGCTTTTTCCGGGACGCTTCTTCTGTTCCTCCTTGGCAATAAAATAGCTATGGATAGCCTGCATACCAAGACAAACACCCAAAAGCTTTTTCCCTGTTTTCAAAGCATGGGAAATTACCTGGAAATGATAGGGAAATATCCGTTTTCCTCCACAAAGTAAGAAAGCGTCACAAAGAGCCAAGGCCTCTTCCTTCACCATACCGTCTACGCCGATAATGCCCAAGGGAACTCCACCGGCTTCTTCTACTCTTTTGGTATAGAGTTCGTGGAAAATAGCATTGTCCTCATAAGGGTTTTCCGTCTCTCTAAGACGAGAGGGGGGAACAATTCCGATAATCTTCATTTTCTTCTCCTTTTCCAAACAGCTTCATCATACACTATTTTCTTATAAGAAAAAAGAAAAGCACTTTCATAAATTGTCTTTTTTATGTCTTTTTTCTTCTTTTTTCTGCATTTCCTCGTAAAAATGTCTCATTTTTCCCAAAATCCAATTTCCCATAAAAATCATTTATGGCATAATAGCATAGCGATAAAACAGTATGAAAGGATGTATTATGAAAAAACCAGTAATCGGTATTTCCACCAGTGTGCTTGTGGATCAGGGGGGTGAATTCCCCGGTTATGAAAGAATTTATGTGAATAAGGACTATGTTTCTGCCGTAATTGCGGCCGGAGCAGTACCTCTGATGATTCCCATGGAGGATTCCGAGGAAAATTTGCGCATAAGCTTAGAACTTGTTGACGGCATTATTTTTTCAGGGGGACAGGATATTGCTCCCTACCGTTACGGAGAGGAGCCCCATGCAAAGCTACAGGGAATCTGTCCCGAAAGAGATGAATTTGACTTTCTACTCTATCGTCTGGCGAAAGAGAAAAAACTTCCCATTTTGGGAATCTGCCGTGGATATCAGTTAATGAATGTGGCAGAGGGAGGAAGTCTTTACCAGGATCTTTCCTTAAAGGCTACGGAAAGCTTTAAGCATTCTCAGGGGCACGGACCTTCTATTCCTACCCATAGCATGAAAATAGAAGCAGGTAGCCGGCTGGCTAAGATTCTAGGTAGGGAAGAGCTTCGTATTAACAGCTTTCACCATCAAGCGATTAAGGAGGTTCCTGCAAGTTTAAGCGTTTCCGGAAGAGCCTTGGATAATGTAATTGAAGCTATAGAATTAAAGGACTATCCCTTCGGCATCGGAGTCCAGTTCCATCCGGAAATGTTACAGGCTAAGTACAAAGATATTCAAAAAATTTTCCTGGCTCTTGTGGAAGCCGGTAAGGAATATCACAATTTGAATGGAAAAGCTTAGTCTTTATCTGTCAAATCATAGGAAAAGTCGACCCAAATGTTTTCGGGTCCTCTATTGAATTAAAGGAGTTCAAATGAGTAAATCGCAAAAGTTGGGCTTTTGGTCTATCGTATTATTAACGATTAATTCCATTATCGGAACCGGAATCTTTCTTTCACCCGGTTCTGTGGTAAAACAGGTAGGCTCCTATGCGCCACTTGCTTATCTCTGCGCCGCAGGCTTCGCCGTAATTTTAGCCTTAAGCTTCGCTTCCGCCTCCCGCTATGTGGTGAAGAGCGGAGCCGCCTATGCCTACGTGGAAGCCGCCTTCGGTGAAAATGCCGGACTTTATATCGGAATCACCCGATTCGTTTCCGCCAGTATTGCCTGGGGTGTGATGGCCACCGGCGTAGTAAAAACCGTCCTGCAGATTTTCGGTATGGACACCAATAGCTTTGCTTTGGTAACAGTAGGCTTTATTCTTTTGATGCTGGTCCTATTTATCATTAATTTGTTCGGACTTAAGGTTCTGGAATTTGTTTCCAACATATCTACATTAGGAAAAGTTTTGGCCTTATCTCTGACGATTCTGGCAGGAATTTTCTTCGTATTACAGCATAAACAAACTGCAGACCTGTCCCTGCTGGTGCCCGGAAACAGCAGCAACACCGTTCCTGCTTTAAGTAGTAAATCCTTTGTCACAGCCATTGTAGCAGCCTTTTATGCCTTTACCGGCTTCGAGGGAGTAGCCAGCGGTTCTTCCGATATGGAAAAGCCGGAAAAAAATCTTCCAAAAGCATTACCCCTATCCATCTTCATGATTGCCGCCATCTACTTGGGCATTGTTTTTGTATCCATGAGACTGAATCCCATGGCTCTGCTAACCTCCGGCAATGTTGTGGTTTTAGCAGATATCTTTGCAAATCCCGTATTGCAAAACGCCATTGTTTTAGGTGCTTTTGTCTCTATGTTCGGTATTAATATTGCGGCTTCCTTCCATACCCCCAGACTTTTGGAGGCAATGGCCAAGGACGGACAGGTAAACAACGCGTTCACCAAGAGAACTGCCGGGGGCTTCCCCTATGCCGCTTTTGTATTCAGCATTTTGTGGGCGATTATGATTCCTATGACTTTTCATTATGATATGAAGGGCATTATGATTATCAGCTCCATTGCCCGATTTGTACAATTCCTTTTGGTGCCTTCGGCTGTCCTATGCTTCTACTACGGAAAACAAAAGGGAGAAATTATCGAGAAGCCAATCAAAAGCTTTATTCTGGATGTGCCCTTATCCATTTTGGCCATTTGTCTGACTGTCTTCCTGCTCAGTCAGTTCAACTGGGTGGCACAGTTCAGCAGTAAAAAAGATGGCTTTCTAGAGCCGAACTTCTATGCCATCTTTGCTATGGTTTTCGGTTATCTACTCTTCCCCTGGCTTGCCTTCGTATTAAGGGAACATCAAAAGTATTCTCAAAATAAAAAGGAGCTGTAAATAATCAAGCTTTTGTATATGCACTAATAGGTCTAAAACCGGGGCACGCTCTCGCTAACTTCGCCTTCGCAGGGGTACTAAGCGAAAAACCGCATTACATTTGTTTTTCGCAAGTACCCGCGGGCTCAGATTACCCCGGTTTCAGACCTATTATGCATATACACTGTTCTTCTATTTTACAATCCCTTTTTTATTATTATCTTTTAATCCTCTCCTTTAATTCGCACAAAGCGTTCTCCTATGCCGTATACGGTCACAATTGGTGCCACCTCCATAAAGGCTCTGGGGAAATGCTCCGCAAGATACTTACGAATCATAGCCGACTGTCTGGGAGAACAAATGGAGGAAAGCATAATCTTTTCTTCCTTGGTATAGGCTCCCACAACTCTTGTTTGGGTAACTCCACGACCAAGCCCCAAAATATACTTGGTAATGTCTTCCGTATCATCTTTGATAAATGGAATAATGGTGACCTTATAAAGCTTTTGACGGAAACCGAAAAGCATATAGTCCATAATATAAATACAAATCACATGGTTCACTAAAGCATAAAGGGCAATGTCTTTTCCAAAAACGAAGCCCAGAGAAATCAAAATGGAGCCGTCCAGGAAAAGCATGACTTTACTTAAGGGAACACCTTTAAAGACCTTTCGATTCAAGATTCTGGCAACAGTATCCGTTCCGCCGAAGGTTACCCCCGCCCGAAGAACCAAGCCGGAGCCAACGCCATAAAACAAAGAGAAATAAATACATACCAAAAACATTTCTCCTTGCACGAAGACAAAGTCAAACATTCCCGTAAGCACCAATAAAGTAGGATAAAGAAAAGAAACGAAGATAATCTTCATGAACTCTTCTCGTTTCAGAAAAATAAAAGCTAAAATCAGTATGGTAATACTGAAAAAGTAATAAATATAGGTGTAGCGAATCCCAATAAAACGTTCCGCCATCTGGGACAATCCTGTCACTCCACTGGTGGACAGCTTATTCGGCACCAAAATGCAGTTTACGGAAAATGCCGTTATAAAACAGCCTACAATAATCTGTACATAGTTTAAAATCCTTTTCTGTAGCTTATGCTCCTGCTCTGCGTCCATTTTTCCTGCTCCTTCTTTATCAATTACGAACAAAAGAAGAAGCACTAAACGTACTTCTTCTTCATTTTTTGAACTATGTCTATTTTAGCACAGTGAAAAGAAAGTAAAAGGTTTTTTTTACAAACTATCCATACTTATAGATAAATGCACTAGATGATACTGTTCAGCTTTGAAGAACCTTACAATTTCTCCCTTTCCCCCTACAAGAAACACACAGAATCTTTAGTCCTTACTTTTAGAAAAGTCCATCAACACCAATTAACCGCAACAGCTTCCATTGCCTTGGGGATTAGTGCACTTCTCTGTTCCACAGTCCATAGGTTGCCAGAACTTTTCCACAATATCCTCTTCCTTGAGATTCTTATCCAAGAGTCCGAAGGACTGGTAATCCTTGATGACCTTTCTCATAGCAGTTTCTGTTTGCTGATCGCTCAGTACAAAATTTAAAGAATTGGCAAAATCCAAGACCTTCTGTCTGTCACCGCTGGCCCAATTCTTTTCTAAAAGAAGATCCACAAAGCTCTCTTTATTGTCTTCAATCCACTGACTGCAGTACATGCTGGCATTCTTCAGCTTCTTTGCGGTAATAGGATTAGCCTTTGCAAAATCCGCATTCATAATCTGTACACAGCAAGGTTCCACCTTGAAATCCGGATCTGTAGTGAGGGAACGAATCGGTCGAACAATTCCTTCGTCTACAAATTTCCGGGCAAACATATCGGACATCATGGCTCCCTGTACTTCTCCATTCTGTAAAGCCATAATTACCGCATCGTTAGCAACCACCTTGTACTTCACTTCCTCAGGCTTAATGCCGTCGTTACTAAAGAAACGAAGGGCAATATTATGGTCGGAATTTCCGATACCGTCGCTTAAAGAAACCGTCTTTCCCTTTAAATCCGCGGTGCTTTGAATATCTGAATCCTTAAGAACATATAAAGTCTTACAACCGCTGTGAGCACCTTTTGTAAATACCAGATTCAATCCGTTTACTGCAGGAACAAAAACGGAAGCCAAATGGTCTGCGGCAATGTCCACCTTTCCCGTAGCTACGGCATCCTTAGCTTCTGTCATCTGACTGATAGCTGTACTTAAGCCCTCTGCCTTATAAAATCCCTCTTCCTGGGCAGTACCGAAGGTTCCGGTGCAAAGTCCTCCATTATAGCCGATTTGGATATCCTTGCCATAAGCAGGTTCCTTCTTCCAGGCCTCTTCTTCCTCCGGAGTGAGCTTTAAGGGATGATAAACAATGTCCTTTGCCTCCGGACGGTCGGAAAATCCCCCCTTGATTTCTTCGGTTTGCTGTTCTCCATTCTCCTGCTTTGCTTCCTGTGCTGTACTTTCCTTCTCGCCCTCAGCCTTTTCCTGACTTTCAGCCGAAGTTCCTGTTTCCGCCTTTGTCGTTTCCGCCTGTTTTCCCACCTGACTGCTGCAAGCCGTCATAGAAAAAACGGAAGCAAAAGCCAATGCCATTCCCAGCTGTCTCAATGTCTTTTTCATCATACACTCCTCTTCTTGCCTGTACATTTCTTGTTCCTATTTATCTAAAAACCCATCGCATTTTGTATGAGTTTTAAGAAACTTCTTAACCCGCCTCTTCCTCCTGATCCACCCCGAGAAGACGCATGATTTCCTCACGATAAGATAAAAACTTGGGATCCAATCTTTTCCGGGGATATTCCAAATCAATAGGAATATCCCTTAAAATGCTGCCTCCCGCCTTAGCCATCACGATAACTCTGGTTCCCATATAAATAGCCTCATCCACATCATGGGTCACCATCAGCATCATGTTTTTCTTTTCCTTCCATAAAAAGAGCAGTTCATCCTGCATCTGCATTCTAGTAAAAGCGTCCAATGCTCCCAGCGGTTCATCCAGCAAAAAGACCTCCGGCTCATTAATCATGGTTCTGACAAGAGCCACTCTTTGCGCCATTCCCCCGGACAATTCGTGAGGATAGGCCTTTCGGAATTTCGTCAAATGGGTTAATTCCAACATTCTCTCTATCTCTTCCGCTTTCTTCTTTCCCTGCATTCTTGGTCCGAAAGCAATATTTTCCTCCACCGTAAGCCAAGGAAAAAGAGTAGGCTTTTGGAAGGCCATACCTCTTTTAGCATCTGTTCCTTGAATCTCCTCCCCGTCTAAAACCAGTCTGCCGGATGTGGGAGAAATTAAACCTGCCACCAAACGAAGTAAAGTGGATTTACCGCATCCGCTGGGCCCAACAATAGAAAGGAATTCTCCCTCCTCCACCTGCAAATTCACCGGAGAAAGGGCAAAGGTGATTTCCTTTTCCTTACGGGCAAAACTTTTTGAAACATTTTCTATCACTAATCCCAAGGGCTACTCCTTTCCGAACAGGTTCTTTCCGCTAGTCAACTGTCAGTTCTCATTCTTCTAATCCTTTTCTTATCAATCCTTCAGCATGCCTTCCTGCCAACGAAGCACCCGTTTTTTTATGCTATTCAAAAGAAAATTCACGGTGACGAAAATGCAACAGATTAAAATGATGGCACCATACATCTTTCCATACTCCGCCCAGCTCTTCTGCCAGGTGATATACCAGCCGAGACCTGATTCCACACCAATCATTTCCGCAACCATCAACGCCATGCAAGCTGAACTCATGGCCTGAACCATGCCTTGGAAAATGCTGGGTAAGGCCGAGGGAATAGCGATTTCCAGAATCAAATCCTTCTCCTTTGCCCCCAGGGTTCTTGCCGCCTCATAATAGGACTTGTCCATGTTCCGAATACCGGTAATCGTTGCCAGGGTAATAGAAAACCATACGCCCAGCGCAATGATGAAGACACTTCCCCGGAACAAAGAAGTCGCTAAAACCATGACGATCGGAATCCATGTAGTACTGGGAATTGAGCCCAGGAGTTTCATAAAAGGTTCAATCCAGTAATTTATTTTTTTGTTATACCCACAGGCAATTCCTGTAAAAAGCCCCACAATTAAACCGGAAAAATAACCGCAAAATAATAAAAACAAAGAGCTCATGGTACATTCCCACAGGTACGCTCTATCCTGCACCATAGAAGAAAGCACCTTGTCAATACTGGGAAAATATGGAGTAATCAAAATATTGCTTTTTAGGGTCAGGGAATCATAGAGCATGAACAAAAAAAACACAAAAGCACGAAAAGGAGCATGGTAAAGATAATTCTTCCTTTGCCTTTTTCCCCGAAAGGAAAGCAGAAAAGAAATTCCATTTCCCAATAATAAAAGCAATAAAAAAAAGGCATAAACGTAACTTGCCTCAAACCCGTGATGGTTAGGAACATAGAAGTATTCTAAAAGTGCCAGAACTCCCATCAAAAAGGGACTCAATTGAATCAAAAGATCGAGATTTTTCTCCCGCTTTGTTTTCCCTTTTTCCTCCTGTTCCAACAGCTCCTCTACACTGCTAACTGCCCCATAATCCTTGGAAATGCCGTTCATGCCTCACCCCGTACTTAAAAACATACAAATACATAAATCAAATAGTCTTGTTTATTGTATATTTTTATGGACTGCTTGTCTAATTGTCTTTCCGGATAGCTCCGCTGTCTTATAGAGAGTATTTATAAACGAAATACAGAACGCTACACAATTGACACTTGTTAAGGGCAAGGCCTAAGGGGGAGAGTCTTGTATATTTACCGAGTTTTATATCCTCTTCTATATCGAAGCCCTCAGATAAATGCTTATCTAAAGCCAATGTATCTCCGTTTATAATATCACTTACAATCCCGGGAACAGATTCAAAATCTCCTATGTCTTTTATTGTAATCATCTGCAATCTCCTGTGATTATTATCTGTTATAATTTATTTCGCCTAGCGGAATTGGGTTAGGGTTTAAGATTACCCAACTAACTGCAAGCTCGCATAATCTTGTAATTACACCATCCTCAGCCAAACCTTTTCCATCTATCTTTGAAATAAGCACCTTACTCTCTTCTATCTCCTTCTCTG
>CAUUJL010000063.1:0-12943 GCA_963545375.1 uncultured Oribacterium sp. | reverse complement strand
CTATATCAAGGTGTATTTTTGAAGCTCGTTAACTGACAGTAAGTTTACTCCATCAAGGCAGGGATTTTGCTTGCAATTCTAGCTGCTTTGTGGTAATTTATTAAGGCTGTTTTGTAATAGGACAAAACGAAAACCGTATAATATGTTCCGCTGACGCAAGACGTGTATGAACATGGAATTATTATGGAGGACAAAGAAATGTCAAATTATGAAATCATTAAGGGAATTGAAGATGCTCAGCTGAGAAAAGAAGCATTGGCAGACTTCAACACAGGAGATACCGTTAAGGTATACAACAAGATCAAAGAGGGTAACAGAGAGAGAACTCAGGTTTTCGAGGGAACTGTTCTGAAGATTCAGGGTGGATCCAACAGAGAAACCTTTACTATTCGTAAGACATCCAACGGTGTGGGTGTAGAGAAGACTTGGCCAATCCACAGCCCATTCGTAGAGAAGATTGAAGTGGTTCGTAGAGGTAAGGTAAGAAGAGCTAAGTTGAACTACCTTCGTGACCGTGTTGGTAAGGCTGCTAAGGTTAAGGCTGCAAAATAAGAGTAAAAGCGGTGTTCCCCAGGGGACACCTTTTTTATTATCGATGCAATGTGTAGAATATAGTTGATGTACTTTAAAAATACTTGCTATGCTTTAGAAACGAAAAATCAAAAGGAAAAGGAGCCCCATGAAAGAACAAGCAATACTGCAAAAATGGATTCGTAATTTAGTGGATTTTATTGTTATCCTTTCCCTGGCCTGGTTTGTGGTGCATAGCTTTTTTTCTTTGGCGAGAGTTTCCGGTCATAGTATGGAGCCCTCCCTTTCTGCGGGAGATACGGTGCTGGTAGATGAATTTTTTTATCAGTTTAAAAAGCCGAAACGCTATGATGTGGTGCTTTTTCAAAAAAAGGATAAATCCAACAATATAAAACGTATCATCGGTCTGCCCGGAGAAACCGTGATTATCCAAAATGGCCGTGTGTATATCAACGGCACTCTTTTGGAAACCGACAAGCTTTCTCCCATTGTCCTTGAGGGAGTGGCCAAGAATCCGGTGGAGCTTGGGGAAAATGAATATTTTCTTCTGGGAGATAATACGGATTCTTCGGAGGACAGTCGTTTTCAAAATATGGGAAACATACAGGAGAGCCAGATTATAGGCAGGGTTTGGTTCAGGATTTTTCCTTTTCGGAAAATATCCTTGATTGGCTAAGGAGGAAAAATGAAGATACAGTGGTATCCCGGTCATATGGCAAAGGCCAAGCGGAAAATGAAGGAAGATTTGCCTTTATGTGATGTAATCGTAGAGGTTATTGACAGCCGTTGTCCCAATTCCTCCAGAAATCCGGAAATTGACCAGCTGGCTAAGGATAAGATTAGAATTTTACTGTTTAATAAGATGGATTTGGCGGATGATGAGCGCAGCAAGCTCTTTATGGAGGACTTCCATAGAAGAGGCTTCTTTACCCTGGGGATTGATGCAAGAAACAGAGCCAGCGTAAAAAGGGTAAACAAATTGATTCAAGAGGCTTCCCAACCCCTCTATGAGAAGAACAGAAAAAAGGGCATTTCCTCTCAGATGGTTAGAGCCATGGTTTTAGGCATTCCCAATGTGGGAAAGTCCACCTTTATCAATGCCTTTGTGGGGCGTTCCACTGCAAAGACCGGCAATAAGCCCGGAGTTACCAGAGGAAATCAGTGGATTAAGCTGGATAAAAATGTACAGCTTTTGGACACTCCCGGAATTACCTGGCCGAAGTTTGACAGGGAAATTGTGGGGTATAACTTAGCACTGATTGGTTCCATCAATGACGATATTTTGCCAATAGAAGACCTGGTTTTTTATTTCTTAAAATATCTTGTCCGTTACTATCCCAAGGCTATTCTGGAGCGCTATGGAATAGAGCCGGAGGAGGGGGAAACGGCTCTTTCCATTATGGATAAGATTGCCGTAAAGAGAGCCTGCATCAAAAAGGGGGGAGATGTGGACTACACCAGAGTCTCCCGTCTGATTTTGGATGATTTTCGTAGTGGAAGACTGGGGAAAATCAGTCTGGAGCATCCCGGTAAATGGTCTGATGAAGGGGATGAGGATTCAGCAGTAGAATAAAGTTGAAAGAAAAGGTTTGAAAGAAGCGCTTTACAGAAATGAGGCCAAGGCATGACAGAAGCACAAAGACTTAAAGAGGAAGCCCGTTTAAAGGAAATGTGGCAATTGGAGGAAGAACATGCACATCTTCCCTATATTGCCGGAGTGGATGAAGCGGGGAGAGGACCTTTAGCAGGTCCGGTAGTGGCGGCTACCGCCATTTTACCGAAGGATCATCATTTTTATTTTCTCAATGATTCTAAGAAAATGACGGAGAAGCGAAGAGAAGCCCTTTTTCTTGAAATCAAGGAAAATGCAATAGCCTATGGAATCGGCATCGTTTCTCCGGAAAGAATTGATGAAATCAATATCCTCCAGGCAACCTATGAGGCTATGCGACTGGCTATAGAGGAGATGGAAAAGAACTTTTCTATTACTCCCTCCTTTTTGCTGAATGATGCGGTAAGGATTCCTTTGGTGGATATTCCCCAAATTCCTATCGTTCACGGGGATGCCAAGTCTTTGTCCATTGCGGCAGCCAGTGTTTTGGCGAAAGTGACCAGGGATCATATCATGCTGGACTATGCCAAGGAATATCCGGAATATGGATTTGAAAAGCACAAGGGATATGGAACAAAGGCCCATACGGAAGCCATTTTAGAGCATGGCCCCTGCCCTATACACCGGCAGAGCTTTTTAAAAAAGCTCTATGCAGGAAAATAGCAAAGCTTTAGGAGTACAAATGGGAAAGACAGAAGAAGGTTTAACGCATAAAGTAAATCCCTCCAATACCCTGAAGGGAAAGGCCTTTGAAGACCGGGCTGTGGCCTTTTTGGAAGAAAAGGGCTATGAAATTCTTGAGCGTAACAGTCATTTTCATCATCTGGAGATGGATTTGGTGGCGAAGGATGGGGAGATTCTTTGCTTTATAGAGGTAAAGGGCAGGAAGGAACATAGCTATCTTTCCGGTATTTATGCAGTGGATAGAGGAAAACAAAGGAGACTTCGTACCTGGGCTACCGCCTACCTTTGTAAACATGGCTATTCTTTGACAGAAACAGCTTGTCGATTTGATGTGGTCAGTATAGAAGGAGAGAAGATTCAGCTGATTCAAAATGCCTTTTAAGAGAATTTATGGTATACTTGGCAAGGTTATAAATAAGAAGAAAGACTTTCGATTATTATAAATACTTCAAGAAAATAAAGAAGTATCTAAGGTTTAAGGAGAGAAAAATGGGAAGTACAGGAAAGAAAATCATTTTAACCGGAGATCGTCCCACAGGAAAATTACATCTGGGACATTATGTAGGATCTTTACGTAGAAGAGTGGATTTACAGAATTCCGGAGAATATGATCAGATCAATATTTTGATTGCAGATGACCAGGCCTTAACGGATAATTACGATAATCCCAAGAAGATTCGAGATAATATTATTGAAGTGGCTTTGGATTACCTTTCTGTAGGCATTGATCCCAATGTCAGCACCATTTGTATTCAGTCCGGCCTTCCGGCTCTCCATACCCTTAGCTTTTATTATTTGAATCTGGTAACAACCCAAAGACTTAGTCGTAACCCCACCGTGAAGGCGGAGATGAAGCTCCGGGGCTTCCATGGGGGAGAAAGTATCAATGACAATGAGGTAGGTCTTCCTGCGGGATTTTTCACCTACCCTGTTTCTCAGGCTGCGGATATTACCGCCTTTAAGGCCACTACCGTACCGGTAGGAGAAGATCAGCTTCCCATGATTGAGCAGTGTAAGGAAATTGTTCGTAAGTTCAATCAGCTGTACCAAAAGGAAGTGCTTTTAGAGCCGGAGATTCTTTTGCCAGAGCATTCCAGCCAGAGAAGACTGCCGGGTACGGACGGTAAGGCGAAGATGAGTAAGTCCTTAGGAAACGGTATTTACCTTTCCGATGATCCAAGTGCGGTGAAAACCAAGATTATGAGCATGTATACAGATCCTACCCATATCAATGTGGCAGATCCCGGACATGTGGAGGGCAATACCGTATTTACTTATCTGGATGCCTTTGCACCAAAGGAAGATTTCTCTCGTTTTTGTCCGGACTATCAGAATCTGGAGGAGATGAAGGAGCATTATATGCGAGGCGGTCTTGGAGATGTGAAATGTAAGAAGACCTTACTGGCTGTAATGGAAGAAATTCTACAGCCTATCCGGGAGAAGAGAAAGCACTGGGAAAATAATATTCCGGAGGTTTATGATATTCTCTTGGAAGGCACTAAGCTGGCCAGACAGCGGACAGAGGAAACCTTGGGAGAAGTATGTGAAGCCATGAAAATCAATTACTTCCAGGGCAATTCCATCATTCAGGAATGGGAAACATGGGTACATGGAAGTCACGAGGGCTAAGAGGCTCTCTTTTGGAAGAGGAAATTAATCATACCATTGCGCTGTATGAGGAAAAGAATTTAGCCCTCATTCAAAAGATTCCCACCCCCATTACGCCTATTAAGCTGGATCAAAGCCATAAACAAATCACTTTGGCCTATTTTGATAAGAAGTCCACAGTGGATTATATGGGAATTGTTCAAGGGATTCCCATTTGTTTTGATGCTAAGGAATGTCACAAGGACTCTTTTCCCCTGCAAAACCTTCATGCTCATCAAATGGATTTTATGAAGCGCTTCATGCTGCAGGGCGGTATCAGCTTTATTATCCTATCCTTCAGCAAAAGAGGAGAGAAGTACTATGTTCCTTACCGGGAGCTGGAATACTTCTATCAGAGGATGGAAGAGGGGGGCAAGAAAAGCTTTCGTTATGACGAATTACGGGAAGTCTTTCCGGTAGAGGCGAAGCGGGATTTGCTGGTTCATTTTTTAGAGGCTTTAAATCAGGATATTTTGTGCCTGAATGAGATGAATAAGTCTTAATGAACAATAAGTCTTAATGAAGTTTGTTTGGATAAAGAATTTGTGTTTTATGCAGGTAAATGAGGAAAAATCATGAATATTATTGTGGTAGGTTGCGGTAAGGTAGGTCTTACCCTGGCAGATCAATTAAACAAAGAAGGGCATGATATTACCATTGTGGACCAGGATGAGAAGGTTCTTCGCCATGCGGTGGATTTCCTGGATATTATGGGAATCCATGGAAACGGTGCCATGCTTCAGACGCTAAGGGAAGCCGGAGTGCAGAATGCGGATGTTTTAATTGCGGCAACCAGCCGGGATGAAGTCAATATGCTTTGTTGCCTCTTTGCCAAAAAAGAGGGAAATTGTCGTACCATTGCCAGAATCCGTGACCCTCAATATACTACGGAGATTTCTTATCTTCGAGATGAATTGAACCTGGCCATGGTAATCAACCCGGATATGGCTGCAGCAAAGGAAATTGAGCGTCTGCTTCGTTTTCCTTCTGCAATGAAGGTAGACAGCTTTTCTCGCGGAAAACTGGATTTGATTCGTGTAAAGGTACCTAAGGAGAGCCAGTTGATTGGCATTCCTCTTCATACTTTTCAAAAGGATACAGGCTTAAATGTACTTATTACTTTGATCCAAAGAGGAGAGGATATTCTTATTCCAAACGGTTTTGATGCTTTGGAAGCGGATGATTTGATGAGCTTTATTGCAGCACCCAAGGATGTAAGCAAGTTCTTTATTAAGTTGGGTGTGGATTATACCCCTGTAAGGGATTGTATTATCGTAGGGGGAGGACGAATCAGCTATTATATTGCCCGCTATATTGATGAAATGCATTTAAATATGCGCTTAAAAATCATTGATTCCAATAAGGAGCGTTGTGAGTATCTGGCGGATGTACTTCCGGATAGTATTATCATTAACGGTGACGGTATTGATGCCGAGCTCTTAAAGAAGGAAGGAATTGAAAATACGGATGCCTTTTGTTCTTTGACAGGATTTGATGAGGAAAATATCATGCTTTCTCTTTATGCGGGAAAGCTTTCCGATGCCCGTTTGATTACCAAAATTAATCGTATTGCCTTTGAAAATGTTACCAATGAAATGAATTTGGGTTCTGTCATTTATCCGAAGCAGATTGTTGCAGAGAGTATTCTTCGATATGTAAGGGCTTTGGAGAATTCCAAGGGCTCCAATGTAGAGACTTTGTACAAGCTTGCTGACGGAAAGGCAGAAGCTTTGGAGTTTAAGGTATTAAATGATCCGGATTTAATCAATATTCCATTTGCGGATCTGTCCTTTAAGCAAGGCGTTTTAATCTGCGGAATTATACGTCAGAATAAAATTATTACCCCTAGGGGCTCTGATGTTATGAAGGTAGGAGACCGGGTGATTGTGGTTACCACCAACACAGGATTTAATGATTTACGAGATATTTTGGAAGTAAAGAAGGAAGAGGATATTCATTATGAACTTTAGTATGATTGTCTACATCCTGGCTTGGGTACTGAGAATAGAGGGAATCAGCTTATTGCTTCCCTTTATTTGTGCCATAATATATCGGGAGCATAGTTCTGCCGCGGCTATATTATCCGTGTCGGCCATGTCTTTGGTCGTTGGGGCGGTTTTAACGCGAAAAAAACCGAAAAAAATAGCATTTTATACCAGAGAAGGCTTTGTCATCGTAGCAGGCTGCTGGTTGGTGCTTTCTTTAGTGGGAGCTTTACCCTTTTATATTAGTGGAAAAATTCCCCATTATATCGATGCGGTTTTTGAAATTGTTTCTGGCTTTACCACTACAGGTTCTTCCATCTTAAGCGATGTGGAGGCCTTAGGAAAGGGATTGATTTTTTGGCGTTCCTTTTCCCATTGGATGGGAGGCATGGGTGTATTAGTCCTTGTTTTAACGGTTCTTCCTTTAGGTGGCGGTTATAACATGATGATTATGAAGGCGGAATCTCCGGGACCGGATGTGTCCAAGATGGTGCCCAGAGTAGCAGATACCGCAAAAGCCCTTTATAAGATTTATTTTGTTCTAACGGTAATTTGTATTCTTGCCTTTTTACTTTCCGGAATGCCGTTTTTTGATGCTTTGTGCATCGGCTTCGGAACAGCGGGAACAGGGGGATTTGCCATCAGGAATTCCGGAATGGCGGATTATTCCATGTTTAGCCAGTTCTTGATTACCATTTTTATGATTTTGTTCGGTATTAACTTCAATGTTTATTATCTTTTACAAAGAAGGAAGTGGAAAGAAGCTTTTTCCTCAGAAGAAGCCAGAACCTATCTTTTAATTATCCTTTGCTCCACCTTATTCATCGCTTTCAATAATTTAAAAGAAATGGGAAATGGCCTGTTATTTGCCCTTCACCATGCTTTTTTTACGGTAGGAAGTATTATTACCACAACAGGCTTTTCAACTTTGGATTACAATCATTGGGCAGTACCCAGTCAAATGGTGATTTTATTCTTAATGATTTCCGGTGCCTGTGCAGGTTCCACCGGAGGTGGTATAAAGGTTTCCCGATTGATTATCTTATTGAAGAATATGGGGAAGGAGCTGCACCTCATTATTCACCCGGAAGCCATCAAGAGAATTCGTTTAGAAGGAAAAAGCCTGGATTACAATGTGGTACGTTCGGTAAGTACGTATTTGATTGCATATTGCTTTGTTTATATAATATCCATTTTTCTTATCAGCTTTGACGGTTTTGATTTCACCACAAACTTTTCAGCAATTTCCGCAACCTTTAACAATATCGGACCGGGATTGGCAAAGGTTGGACCAATAGAAAATTTCTCGATTTATTCGCCATTTTCAAAGGCGGTTATGATCTTTGATATGTTGGCAGGAAGATTGGAAATATTTCCTATGTTGATTCTGTTTTCTCCTAAGACCTGGAAAAGAACGAATTAGTTCAAAGCCGGAAGAGAATGAATTAGTCCATAAAGAATAGAGACAAGCCGTAATTAGATTGAGATTACGTAAGAGTATGGATATTGCTTAGTAGAAAAACTGTAGGATGAAAAGATAAATAACTATTCGCTAAACTCTTGTTTAACGAATAATTATTGCTTTTTAAAAAGGGATTATGCTATAATCTGGTAAAACTAAGATGCAACGGCTTGAACATGGCTTTGGTATCTATCAAATTCGGATTCAAGCTAAAACGATTTACTCTGTATTGATTATGGAGAAAAAACCTTATTAGAGTGAATAAAATTATTAGAGAGAATAAGCTATGCCATTACAATATCATTTAGAATTAGACAAACAAAATACTTTAAAGCTTAGACAGCTACAAAAGGATCTACCGGCCTTTTGTGCTTCTTTTTTTCGCGGTATTGATCAAGTTACTTCCTCCAGAACCAAGATTGCCTATGCCTATGATTTAAAGGTCTTTTTTCAATTTTTAATAGAGGAAAAAAAGCTTCGTTCCGATATTTATGATTTTGAAGCCAGGGATTTGGATCGTTTATCTCTGGTGGATTTAGAAGAATATATGGAATATTTGAAATATAGAACGAAGAAAAAGACCGGTAAAGAGGGACAAATTGAGGAAGTTGAAGTTTTAAATCATAACAAGAGCATAAAGAGGAAAATTTCCAGTTTAAAAAGCTTCTTTGGCTATCTATATAAAACTGAGCAAATCAAAGAGAATAAGACCGCTCTTCTCTCCTTGCCGAAGCTTTCTCAGGAAGAGATTATTCGTATGGATCAGGGAGAAGTTGCACAGTTTCTGGATCAGGTAGAGTCCGGAGAAGATTTAAGCAAAAAAGAAAAGCTTTATCATGAGAAAAATCAAGTTAGAGACCTGGCTATGATGCAGTTAATGTTGGGGACCGGAATCCGTGTGTCGGAATGCGTAGGTTTAAACTGTTCCGATGTAGATTTCCAAAACAATGCTATCCGTATCCATAGAAAGGGAGGCAAGGAGGTTTCCATTTACTTTTCCGATGAGGTAGAACAAGGCTTAAGGGCCTATATGGAGGAAAGAAAGGGGAAAATCCCGGCTTCAGGACACGAAAATGCCTTGTTCCTATCCTTACAAAATAAAAGAATGTCTGTACGAACCGTGGAATTGATGGTGAAAAAATATGCGCAAAAGGTAACTCCCCTTAAGCATATTACTCCGCATAAATTACGAAGCAGCTATGGTACCAATCTATACCAGGAAACCGGAGATATTTATCTGGTGGCGGATGTTTTGGGACATAGTGACGTAAATACCACCAAAAAGCATTATGCCGCTTTGGAAGAAGAAAGACGCCGCAGTGTCAGAAATCTGGTAAGACTCAGAAAAGAAGAAGGGGAATAAGAATAGGAATAAGAACAGGAATAAGAATAAGAATAAGAACAGAGTAAGATTGAAAAGAGAAGGCTAAAAAAAAGCCTTCTCTTCTTCTGTCCATCGTCCTTCTTCCTTATATTTCTTTACTCTTCTTTGATAAGAACGCAGAGGGAGCCCAGAATACAGCGCTGTATCTTTACTGTTATGCTCTTTACGATACAGATAAACTGCCCCGATACTCTTATGGGTACCATATTCCCTTTTTTTACCGGCATCTCTCTTCATATGCTTTAGAGATAACTCTAGGCTACAGGAACATAGCTTGTCATCCTTTAAACTCCCTAGACGCAGCTTCACCCCTTGCTTTTCCAGATGGCTATTCAGTTGTAGGAATTCTTTCTGTAGTTTCTGAAATTCTTCTTCTCCGGCTTTACAGCTAATGGAAAAGCTTTCTTTTAAAAATTGACCGATGCCCGGTTCGGACCATTTTTCCAGCATTTTATTCCTCAAAAAAAAACGACAATATTAATTTAGACGCATCTATTAAACGGCTTATAGCGTATAGCTTATAGTCCAACACGAATCAGCCCAATGGCCTTTCCTAGAATCTGACAGTCATTAACAATGATATCTTCCATGGTATCATTCTCCGGCTGTAGACGGATATATCCTTTTTCTTTGTAGAAGCGCTTAACGGTAGCACTATCCTCTACCAAAGCCACCACAACCTCACCGTCACTGCAGGTATTTTGCTTTGCAACCATCAGATAGTCTCCGTCGAAAATACCTACATTAATCATGGAATCTCCCTTTACCTTCAGAATAAAGGTCTCCTGATTCGGTAAAATCTCTGTAGGAAGGGGAAAATGGTCGCTAACATTCTCTTCGGCAAAGATGGGGGTTCCTGCGGCAACGGTACCGATTACCGGTACGGACACCATTTCCTTCATACTTTCTTCAACAGGTGAGCTATGTACGGGAGAAAGCTCCTTTGTCTTACTGCTTTTAGAGGCTTTTCCACTATGGCTTTTGTCCAAGATTTCAATGGCTCTGGGATGGGATGGATCCTTACGGATCAGTCCGGCCTGCTCCAAGTCATTTAAGTAACTAAAAACGCTGGAAGTGGACTTTAAACCGACCTCTGTGCAAATATCTCTAACAGAAGGCGGATAGTTTCTAATCTGAACACATTCTTTAATGTAGTTGTAAATCGCTAATTGCTTCTCTGTTAAATTATCTTTGCTTGGTACTTTTCTTGGTCTTCCCATCCTGGCCTCTTTTCTTAGAATTTAAAATTTATAAAAGTATAGCATATTCTTTCTTTTTATGCAAACGTTTGTACGAAAAAATCTCCGATATTTCCTGACTCATAGAAGTCTTTGAAATATCGGAGATTCGTATTAATTAGGGTTACTTTCCTTATAAAGCTTTATGCTTGATTATATGACAGTTCACTGAGAGATGAAAAGAGTCATTTTTAAAGCTATTCTGCAGTCTCTGTTGCTGCTTCTTCTGTGCTTAATTTGTCTACAGCAATCAGCTTCTCAATAAAGGGCATAATCACCAACATAACCACACCGCTGATGATAAGGGCTGCACCTAAGATATTCAGAATCTTTCCATATCCCCAATCCTTAGCTACCGCTACCAGATATCCGGAAGCAATACCGGAGAAGGTATAGGTTAAATACCATACACTCATAGCCAGGGAGGAGAAACGCTCCGGAGTCAGCTTGTTAAACAAAGCCATACCTACAGGAGATACCAAGAGTTCTCCTACCGTTAAAATGGCGTAAGCAAGAAGCATATACCAAAGATCCATCTTTACCGTCTTATCCAATACACCATGTAAGGTATTGAAACCGAGTAAAATGATATAGAAAGCAAGACCGGTAATAATCATTCCCACAGCCATCTTTAAGCTTACAGGAGGATCCATCTTCTTTTGAGAAAGAGTCATCCAAAGATTTCCAAGAAGCGGAGCAAGAATAATACATAAAATTCCGTTAAAGGAAATCAACCATACTACAGGCACATGGAAGCCGCCTACATTAAGGTTAACATAATCATTTGCCAGGGTATTGATGGTATAAGAAGTCTGGAAGTACACTGTCCAGTAAACGGTTACCAGGATGAAGATAATACCCATTCCTATCAAACGTGTTTTCTCCACCGGACTAAACTTGAATTCTACCTTCTGCTTCTCTTCTTTGTTAGCGCCCTTTGCATTTGCGGGGTGCTTTCCTACCTCTCCTAACCACTTCGGAATTAAAACAAGGAAGATCAGGAATACGATAAACATACCGATGGCAACCATCAGGTAAGCATACTTATAACCGTATTTAACAATATTACCCTCTGCATCCTTCACAGCCATCCAGTGGTCTGTAAGAAGTCCTCCGAAAATCGGTCCAAAGAAGCTTCCGATATTTACCGCCATGTAGAAGATACCGTAGGCTGCATCCTTTCGGGCATGCTCTTTATTGGAGTAAAGCATACCTACAATGGCTGTTAAGTTGTTGTTCATAAAAGCCATGGAGCACATGTTAATCACGATACCCACAATAATCATGGGAACATGGGGGGTAAAGAAGAAGAAAATGGCATAGGCAACACTCTGTAAAAAGAATGCCATAATCATCGCTTTCTGCATACCCAGAAAACGGTCTGTAATAATGGAGCCTAAGAGTGGCAGCACGGAACCGAAAGCTCCGGCGATGGAAATGATAAGTCCTGCTTGTTTATCGCTTAAACCAAGACCGCCCATTGCTACAGAATAGGTGTAGAAAAAAATAGTAATACCGGATACCGCATACTTCAGATAGCTGGAACCGGCCATACCAATGCAGGCTAACCAAAGCCCTTTAGGATGATGGAATTTCTCTTTCTTTTGAACTTCCTCCATACTGTCCTCCTTCAAAATAGAAATGTTTGTTACTTGTCAATTCTATAACAAAATTGGACAAATCGCAAGCGAAGGCTTAAATGGAAGTTGATTTATAGGTAATTATTATTGCAAAAATTTCCCAAGATACAAAAAAGGAATGAACTGTAAAAACAAAATAAAGAATTTTTCGGCAATATAAATCTGTAATGGAGCATGCTTTCACTAGCCTTGTCCTGATTAGTGAATAATGTACTTGTTTATGAATGATACAGCGTGAGTCTGTAATTGGGGCACGCTCCCGCTAACCTCGCCTTCGTAACAGTACTAACTTCAAGCTTCGCTTTGCTCGCTTTCAGTAAGTACTGACGGGCTCAGATTGCCCCTATTACAGACTCACGCTGTATCATTCACTTCAATTATTAAAGTCCTTCACTTCGCCTGATTTTGCAAGTATAGGGCTCAGACTACCCCACAATCAGACCTATATTGCCGAAAACTTCTATATTTTAATTTTTTACAGTAACTTCCCCAGTAAAGATCGTGGGAAATTATGCTTTATGATATAAGTCTCTCATTTCCTGCACGATGCTATGGAACATACTGATGGCATCCACCATAGGCTTTTCCGTGGAAAGATCCACTCCTGCAAGCTGTAACAAGGATACAGGATCATTGGTGCAGCCGCTGGACAGGAATTTCTTATATTGCTCCAATGCCCCCTCTTCCTTGGCTAAAATTCTTTTGGCAATAGCACAGGATACGGCAAAGCTTGTTGCATACTGGTATACGTAGAAGTTGT
>CAUUJL010000062.1:0-13054 GCA_963545375.1 uncultured Oribacterium sp. | reverse complement strand
ATGACCAAATCCGCTCCCTGTCTTAGGAAGTCCTGAATCGCCCCTTTCTCCTGCTCCACATCATCCGGGCAGGTCACATGGCCGATAATTTCCACCGGATAGGGAGAAAGCTTCTCCCGTACCACCGGAGTAAAGGTATCCTGAATTCTTTTGTAAAAAACTTCATTTCCGGTGCTGATGAGTCCCACCTTCTTCTTTTCAAAGGGAAGAAGCTGTAAAATGCCCCCCTCCGGCGCAATCTTCTTCACTTCCTCCATCTTCTCCCGCTCTATGGAAAGAGGGATAATTCTGGTGCCGGCAAAGGTCTCTCCCTTTTTGATGAAGCTGTGATTCTTCTTGGTAGCCATCATCATTTGCCCGAAGGAATTAAGAGCAAGCAGCTTCTCCGATTGAATCTTCAGCATACCGTCGCAGTCGGCAATAAACTCGATTTTTCCTTCCTTCACCTCGGAGGGGTGCATATTCTCGCTCCGTCCCATTTCATAGAGAATTGCTGCCGCATCATTCTCATGAAGAATGTCCTCCCCCTCTTCCCAAATATAAATGTGGTCCTTTCCCACAGAAAGAAGCACCGGTACATCTTCCTCCCGAATCACGTGGCCCTTTCGAAAAACAGGTCCCTTCTTCTCTCCCTTAATAATCTGGGTAATATCTTGGCAGAGGGTTTTTCCCACTGCCTCCGTGGTTTTGAGTTCTCTCATGAGAAACTCCTTTCTATATCCTCTTCCCTTGATGAAGAAAAGGAATCTCAGTCAGGGGCAAATATAGCCCTAAAAAATTTTTAGATTGATAAAAAATTGATATTTTCTAATTATACGGTTTCTCTTATAGAAAAGCAAGATTTGTCCCTACTCTTTCCCCGGTAAATTCCCGGAGCTTTTCTGTCCTTTTTATTCATTTTTTCTTAGAAAACATTGATTTTATGCCCTTTTTTCTCTTGCCGTCTGCCCTACTGTAAAAGAGCTTCTCTTTCTTTTTAATTTCAATTTATAATATTTTTCTATAAATTTGTGACAAAGTTTTTCCCGGGTCTATTTTATGCTTCTGCACAAAATACTTCGTTATTTTTGTATATTTCAAACAAGACACACTCTTTGCCGCAGAATTTTTGGTCTTTAGACAGATCATATTTTTCAGCATAAAAAAAGGGACTGTAAAATCAAAATAATTAAGTATTTTCAGCAATATAGGTCTGAATATGGGGTAGTCTGAGCCCGTCGGTACTTGCGAAAAACAAGAGAAACGAAGTTTTTCGCTTAGTATCCGATACGAGGCGAGGCTAGCGAGAGCGTGCCCCTATTTCAGACCTATATTGCTTAGAAAATATTTTGATTTATTACAGTCCCTATACCCCTCTTGCAGAAAGGGCTTCCACAAGGGCTCCCCGAAGGGATTCCGAAGTACAGCGGGAGTGTACCGCTCCCAAAATCTCCGCCCTACTCTTCTTTCCTAAATCTTCCAGACAAGCATATATCCTTGTCTTTTCGTCATAGGAAATCTGAGCACTCTCTAATAGCTTAAAAATTCTATTCTGTAAGAGCTTAAGCTCCTGCTCTTCTCTCCTTTCCTGAGAATAACTGTAGCGAAGACATATACCCTCCTTGCCGTCCCAGGCAGGAAGAGAAAGAAGTAATGCATCCTCCTCTTCCAGATAGTCTCCCGCTTCTATCGGCAAATCCGTATCTCCGTAGGTAAGACTCAGACCTTCCAAAGAGGACACCCCTCTTAGGTGCAGAAGGAAAAGTCGCTCCTTAGGAAGAGCATTTTCATTTCCCTCCACCGGGGAAATATGAAGCACCTCTTCCACGGAACCACCCCTGCTTGTATGGCGAAGAGAAAATCTGGTAAAGGCCCAATCCTCTTTGCGGAATTCGGCATATTCATGCTCATCCTCTGCCAGGCAAAAGCTTCCGTCTGCACCGGAAAAGATATGAAGCTCCATAAGCTCCGGCGTATCCACGGCATTTCCCTCTTCTCTTCCGTCCAGAGGAAGAATGGTGCCTTCTTTAGCGAGAACCGGGATGGTTTCCAGGCTCCGATACAGCTCCAGTTCTCTTCCTCCCGTAAGCTTCTCTCCGGTAAAGAAATCTACCCAACAGCCCTCCGGAAGCCATGCCTTAACTTTTCCTAAACCACTGACAGGGTCTTCCTTCTCCGTAATGGGCACACAAAGCAGCTCCGTTCCGAAGTAATACTCATTTTTATAATCGTACAGTCCTTCCCAAGGTTTCTCCTCATAGTACAGCGGTAACACCAAAGGCCTTCTTTCCACATGAGCCAGATAATTCATGGTGTAGAGGTAGGGCACCAATGCCTTTCTCAGGCGAAGGAAATTTTTGGAAACCGCCTCCGCATCCCGGCTGTATTTCCAAGGCTCCTTTCCATTAAAGGCATTGTTGGTGCTATGCAAGCGCATAATGGGAGAAAATACCCCAAGCTGCACCCAACGGGTAAAGAGGGAGTCGTCCCGTACTCCGAACATATGTCCCCCGATGTCATGGCTCCACCAACCGTAACCGATATTGCTGGCGGTGGCGGTAAAGTAGGGCTGAAAATCCAGGCTTTCCCAGGAAATCACCGTATCTCCGGAGAAGCCGATGGGATAACGGTGGGAGCCGGGACCTGCGTAGCGGGAAAGAATCAAGCCCCGCTTCTCTCCATTTGCCCCCTTATTATCCTCATAGTGATAATGATTCAGCATCCAGAGGGGATCTAAGCCCTTCATGCCGGAGTTCTCCCCCTGCTGCCAGTCAATCCACCAAAAGTCCACCCCGTCCTTTTCCATGGGGTGATGTACAAAGCGAAAATAGCCTTCTCTAAACTTCTCGTCCAAAAGGTCGAAAAGCACCGGCTCTTCTTCCTTTTGCTTCACTCCCATAAACTCCGCAAAGGCGGGATAGCAATCCTCAAAGGCCCGAACACCGTCCGCAGGGTGAACATTTAAGGTACAGGCCATTCCCCTGTCCTTCAAAGCCTTTAGGAAACGGGGAGGGTCAGGAAAAAGATCCTTGTTCCAGCTGTAGCCGGTCCAGCCGGTACCGTATTTCTCCGGCACCTTGGTAATATGCCAGTCCATGTCAATTACCGCCACTTGGAAAGGAATGTTTTCCTCTTGAAAACGGTCCATCAGCTCCAGATAGCTTTCCTCGGAATAGACAAAGTAACGACTCCACCAGTTCCCTAAGGTATAACGGGGAAGCAGGGGAACATCTCCGCTAAGGTGGAAGAAATCCTTTAGCGCCGTCTTATAGTCCGTCCCATAAGCGAAGAAATACAAGTCGATTGCCTCAGGATCCTCTCGAACGAAGAACTTACCCTCATGATAAAGCATGCTTTTGCTGTCATCCAAAACCGAGAAAAGCTGTCGGGAAATGATTCCTTCTGAAAGAGGTAGAGCCCCATCTATGCCGTCCAGAGTTCTGGCCGTACCCTTCAAGCTCTCAATCTTATCCCCGTAATGCCAAAGGGCGGAGGTATTTCCCGCATCTCCACTGACAAAAATCCGAAGATTTTCACTGCTGAAGGCTCCTCCCTTATAAATCAATCGAAGATATTTGGTTCGAAGAATCCCTTCTCCTTGTTTCCCCTCTTCCCAGTAAAATTCTGCAGCCGGGAAGTTACGGTTTACCGCCATCTGGCTTTCCCCATCCACAAAGCAGTCCTTTTCGCTGTATTCCAAGCGCAGCAGTCTTTCCGTCAGCACCGTAAAACGAAAGTGCTTTCCCCGGATTTGATTTCCTTCTCTGATTCCTTCCATAACCTGTCCTTCTCCTCTAGGCAAATGTTTTTCTGTCTTATTTTCTCTTTCCCGAATATAGAATGCCCTGCCCGATCTCTCGCATTTTTCCTCTAAGAAAAGTAGCTTCCAAAAA
The DNA here is from genome assembly GCA_963545375.1 of uncultured Oribacterium sp. Lineage (GTDB taxonomy): Bacteria > Bacillota > Clostridia > Lachnospirales > Lachnospiraceae > Oribacterium. The sequence continues at coordinate 9,182 of CAUUJL010000062.1, read as the reverse complement.
TCCTTCCTTCCGGATTTTGAAAGCTACTTTTGAGTTAAGCTGTTGCTAAGGCCTTCTCCAATACCTTCTTCACATTTTCCTTGGCTTCTTCAAACTTCTCTCCAATATGGGATTCGTAAATCTTCTCCTCAGCCACAAACATAGCGGGGGTAGCCCAGTAATCATAGTGCTCTGCAATTTCAGGGTGTAAGCCCTCATCAATCTCCTCAAACTCCACCTTTCCGTAGGCAGGATTCTCTGCAATCAGTTCCTCTCTGGCCTTTCTTGCTTGTGCACAGTAAGGACAACCATTTACATAAAAAAACTTTACCTTTGCCATTGTATCTTCCTCCTATTGTTCTTTGTCATAAAGCCTTTTCGCAAAAAAGCATGGAATACTATGCTTTTTCTGAAGAAGAGCTTTGCCTAAGTCCCGCTTCTTTCGTCAAGACTTCTTTCTCATCAGACTACTGTATTTCTTTTTCGAAAACAATGCCGGAAAAGAAAATCTTTCTAAAATATCGCTTAAAGCTCCTCCAAAGCCTCCTTTAAGAGTTGATAGGAATAATGTTGAGCCTTCTCTTCGTAAATGTAGGAGTTGACAATCAGCTCGTCAAAATGCACTCTTTCCTGCACTTCCCGCATTTTCGCCTGCACCTCTTCCTTGGTACCGATAAAGGAAAAGGCGCCCATCCGCTCCACGATTTTCTTCTCCTGATGAATCAGTTCCTCGGTAAATGCCACCGGGCCGAAGTGGGGCACTCTTACCGCCTCCACATAGTCCTTCCAGACCTCGTCCATAGACTGCACAGGGGGGAGTAATCCTTGAGACTGATTGGTGATGATGTTTAAGAAGGCCTGCCACTGGGTGGTAGCTAAAGACTCCGCCTCCTCCTTGGTATCCGCCAGAATCGCATTTGCTCCCAAAATCACATAGGGCTTTTCCAGAACATCGGAGGGTTTAAAATTCTCCTGATAAATCCGAATGGCGGTCTCCATCATGGTTCGAGCGAAGTGAGCCGCGAAGGAATAGGGAAGCCCCAGTCTTGCCGCGAGGTAGGCACTGTCGGTACTGGAACCCAAGATATACAGGGGAATGTTAAGCCCTGCTGCCGGGTAGGCATGCACCACCTCCGTATCCCGGAAATACTCCGAAAGCTCCATCACCTCCCGCTCAAAATCCGACTCTCTTCCCACACCTCTTCGGATGGCTCTGGCGGTTTCCAAATCCGTTCCCGGAGCACGGCCAAGGCCCAAGTCCACCCGTCCGGGATATAAGGTTTCCAAAGTGCCGTACTGCTCTGCCACCAGATAAGGGCTATGGTTTGGAAGCATCACCCCTCCGGAGCCGATTCTGATTTTTTCCGTATTGCTTAAGGCATACTGAATTAAGAGTTGGGTGGCACTGCTGGCTACGGAGTGGGTGTTGTGGTGCTCCGCAATCCAGTACCGGGTGTAACCCAGCTCCTCCGCCTTTTTCGCCAGGCTCACCATACGGTCCATGGCCACTTTATAGCTTTCTCCCTGTCTCAGGGGAACCAAATTTAAAATCGATACCTTCATCTTACTCTTCTCCTTCGCGAATCAAATCCTCAAAGCTTCCGGACACAAAGGCGCATAAGTCCTTTGGAGAAAGCCCGATTTGCAGTCCCCTCTTTCCGGCGGAAACATAAATTCTTTCCAGCTCCTCCCCCTGCTTTTGAAAGTAGGTGGGAAAATGCTTTTTCATGCCGATAGGGCTACAGCCTCCTCGAATATATCCCGTTAATGGCTGAAGATCCTTCATGGGAATCATTTCTGCCTTCTTGTTCTTAGAAACCTTCGCCGCTTTTTTCAAGTCCACTTCCTCCAGCACAGGAATCACTGCCACGAAGTAGCCTGTTTTATCCCCCTTTAATACCAAGGTTTTATAAATAATTTCCGGCGGAAATCCCAATACGGAAGCCACATGAGCTCCGGATAAGTCTTCCTCATCCACCGGATACTCCTGCTCTACATAAGATATTTTCGCCTTATCCAAAAGACGGCAAACATTGGTTTTATTATCCTTAGCCATTTTTCCTCCTCTCCTTCCTTGGTTCGTGTTATACTGAAAAAGTATGGCAATCATTTGAAAATTAGATTTTTGACCTTACACATTTTACAACAAAGCACCAAAGAAAGGAAATCATGAAATCCCATTTAAAACATATATGCTATCCTGTCGCCTGTCTGCTTTTTTCCCTCTTTCTGGTCTTTATTCTCTTCGTCTCAGGCTTTGAGTTGGCCTGCTACGGAAATCCTTCTTATTATAGACAGGAATTTCAAAAATACCAAGTTCAAGAAGCTTTACTGGAAAATCGGGGAGAGTCCATTCCCTTAGCGGATTTGGAAAGAGTCATGGGAGAAACCCTTCGCTACCTTCGGGGGGATAGAGAGAATCTCATTATCCCCGTTTCGGTAAATGGCGTAGAGCAGAACTTTTATCAGGAAGACGAAGCTTCCCACATGGCGGATGTACGGGTTTTATTCACTGCCAGCCTCACCCTAAGAATGATGTGCTTCCTCTCCCTCTTGGCCATCGTCTTTCTACTTGTAATTTTAGAGCACGGAAGAGCCTTTGCCATTTTGGGAAAAGGCTTCCTCTACTGCATGGCTGGTTTCTTGCTGAGCTTACTGCTCTTCTTCTTTTACGCCAGTCAAAATTTTGACCGGGCCTTTACGCAATTTCACCTGCTCTTTTTCTCTCAGGGAAACTGGAGCTTTGATCCGGCCCTAAGCCGTATGATTAACATTATGCCGGAAGAATTTTTTCAGGATACCGCCTTTCGGATTCTACGTTTCTTCATGCTTTTGCTACTTCCCTTCCTGCCTCTGGCATGGTTTTTCAAGAAGATGGCAAGGAACTGGGGATATCCTTCAAAGGAAGAAGAGAAAATATAAAGGAGTTTTATGCAAAGTAATCAAATTCAAAATAAAAAAGCGGTTCTGGTGGGTGTGGAATTTCCGGAGAACAGGGACTTTGCTCTGGACATGGAAGAGCTTTTCGGTCTTTGTCAGGCCTTGTCCATTGAATGCTGCACCAACATCAGCCAAAGCTTGGCCAGAGAGGACAGTGCCACCTTTATTGGCTCCGGAAAGGTAGAGGAAGTAAGAGCCGCCGTCCTCTTCCATGAGGCGGACCTGGTGATTTTCCAAAATGTCCTCTCCCCCTCCCAGCTCCATAATCTGTCCAAGGCTCTTTCTGTAGAGGTTTTGGACAGAACCCAGGTGATTTTACAAATCTTTGCGGAACGGGCAAGAAGCAAAGAAGCGAAGATGCAGGTGCAGTATGCCACCCTCCAATATATGCTGCCCAGGCTTGTGGGACTTCGAGAAAATCTTTCCAGACAGGGTGGAAGCGGCGGTGCCGGGCTTTCCAACCGTGGTGCCGGAGAAAAGAAGATTGAACTGGACAAGCGAAAGATTCAGGAGGAAATGGCCTTTCTGCGAAGAGAATGTAAGAAGCAGGAAGAGGTGCGCCGGGTAAAACGGCAGAAACGAGAGAAATCCAATATTTCAAGAATTGCTCTGGTGGGCTACACCAATGCGGGAAAGTCCAGTCTTATGAATGCCATTTTGGATTGGAGTAAGGAAGGCCAGAAGGAAAAGGTGGAAGAAAAGGATATGCTCTTTGCCACTCTGGATACCACCATTCGTCATGTGAAGGGGGAACGGGGAGAAGAATTTCTTTTTGCCGATACGGTAGGCTTTATTCGAGACCTGCCGCCCAAGCTTTTGGATGCCTTTCACAGCACTCTGGAAGAAGCCATTGAGGCAGATTTGATTTTACAGGTGGTAGACTATTCCGATCCTAATTATCAAAAACACATGGACAGCACCCTAGCCACCCTGAAAAAACTGGAAGCAAGCCATATCCCCATGCTCTATGTGATGAACAAATGCGACAAGGTTCTTCCCCTGTCGGAGCTTCCCAAGAAAAGGGGAGACAAGCTCTATATTTCCGTTAGAGAGGGGATAGGAATTTCCGAGCTTATGGAAGCGGTAAGCGAGAAAGCCTCCGCCAATCTCCGCCCCCTATCCATCCTGCTGCCCTACAGTGAGGCCTCTTGGGAAAACAGTATTCGGAAAGAAGGGAAAATCCTCTCCCTCTCCTATGAGGAAGAAGGCATTCAAATGGAGCTCCGCCTTCCGGAGGCATTGTACGCAAAACTCCAAAGGTTCTCTGTTTAAGTATCCCTCAATATGGATAGACGAGGAGAAAACCTGCGGAGAGAAGGACTGTAGCAATCAATGAATTGAAGCGACAGATGCAGTATAGGCATGAAAGAGGGCAATCTAAGCCCGATACTTGCGAAAACCTGCGAAGAGAAGGACTGTAACAATCAATGAATTGTAGCGACTGATGCAGTATAGGCATGGAAGAGGGCAATCCGAGCCCGCCGGTACTAGCAAACTTGCGAAGCGAAGAACTGTAGAAACCAATAAGATGAAGCGACTGATGTATAATAGGTCTGTAAGGGGGGCAATCTGAGCCCGTCAGTACTTACTGAAAGCGAGCAAAGCGAAGCTTGAAGTTAGTACTGCTACGAAGGCGAGGTTAGCGGGAGCGTGCCCCAAATACAGACCTATTATACATCGGAGCTTGTCTCTTCAATGGTTACAGTTCCTCGCTTCGAAGAAGAGCGAGCTTTAGCGGGAGCGTACCCGATTTCATGCCTATACTGCATTGGAGCGAATGCCTTCAATGAATACAGTCCTTCCCTTCGCAGGGGCGAGCTTAGCGAGAGCGTGCCCGATTTCATGCCTATACTGCATTGGAGCGAACGCCTTCGATGGTTACAGTTCCTCTATCCATATCGCAGAATCCGTAAAACCATTCTCCCCTTTTTGGTGTTTTTCTCAAGGCCAAGGTAATGGAACTTCCCCAATCCTCTTACGGAAATCTTTTCTCCCCCCTTTAGACTGCTGCTGCCTTTCGCCACCAAGCCGTCCTTATACACCAGTTCTTTGGCGAAGTATTCCTGTGCCTTTCCTCTGGAAAGGTGGAAGACTGCGGAAACGATACCGTCCAATCGCTCGGAGGCGGCAAAAATCTGCTCCTCTATTCTTTCCTGTTTGGGGGCGAGAGCTTCCTCACACTCTTTGATTTCTACAGCGGTATGGCGAATCTGCTGCAAATTCTCCAAGAGATAGTCCTTCATTTTCCGAAGCAGATAAACATAGCTTTTCTCGTCCCGAAAGAAGATGTCTCCCAGCATTTCCCGTTCTATCCCAAGACTCATAATGGCTCCCATAACGTCTCTATGGGAGAGTTCTTCGGAAAACTTTTTCTGCTTTCCCTGAATTTCCAAAAGCGCCACAGGATTCTCTGCTAAGAGAAGCTCCCTAGCTTCCTCCTCATCCATAAAGCTTGGGTAAAAGAAAAAGGCCTGTCGTTCCGCCTCTTCTCCTCCCAGAAGCAGAAACTTAGCCCCTCTTTCCCTTTTGATTTTCTCTAAAAAAAGTCCCCTTTCTCTTTCCGATAAAAAGGGACTGTTTCGCACTATACCGCGCTCTTCTGTTTTTCGCCAAATATCTTCCACATGGGCAAGAATATCTTCTCTGTCTTTCATGGTCTTTTATTGTCTCGCTTACTATTTCCTATATCTATCTTTCAAACAATCATACTTAGGAATTAGAGCTTTGCTCCAAAAACTCCACTTCTCCCTGCATCCACACATTGCCCTTAAAACGGCGGCCAATGGCGGGGACTCCCAAAAGATCTTTTTCATTGATGCAAACGCGAAATACCGCGTCCATACATCTTACTTTTAAATCCAAGATATTTTCATGGGTATAGACGTTGCTCTTTACCCGAATATTCACAATCTCTCCCAAAATGGAATACTGATCGCACTCCACCCCGGTAGGCATAAAGGTGGACTCCACCAAGCTGTACAGATCTTCCTTTTCGATTCGCTCATTCACCTCGGACATCAGATTCATATCGGTCTCCGTCAGGGTTTCCAAAGCATCCTGGTCTCCTGCCTTTGCTGCCTCGAAAAGCTTCATCTGCTCAACAAAGTGCTGTCGCTTTACCCACTCATCCTCCGCCTTCTTCTCTATGGGAAGAAGAATCTTTCCTTCCACGGAAAGTCCGGTGAGATAGACCTGCTTGGGCACCGCCTTAATCTGCATTCGTTTCAGCTGATGGGCTTCCAGAGAATTGCAAAGATAATAAATCAGGGTAATCCCTGAGGTAAAATCCTCCATCACGCCGGCATAAGTTTCCTTTTCCGCGTGGCGCTCAAGGCTTCCCTCCACCGTTTCCACTCCTTCGTAGGAACGCATGTAAGGGAAATAATAGTCCCTGTGAAAAATCCCCTCTGCATCTCTGTGTCCAACCACAGTAATGCCCATAGAGGGAGCTACCGGAAGCTGATACTGCTCTACCACCTGTCCATTTCCATAGGAGACAAAGCTGCTGCGATATTTTTCATGTACTGCCCTTTGTAAATAAAACTCTGCATCCTTGTCTTCCTGCAATGCAGAAAACCCAATGGATCGTAGAAACTTATGCATTAGCCTTCCTCTTTCCTGACCTCTCTGAAACCATCTCCATATCTTACAACAAAGGCTACTCTCTTGCAATAGCTACCGGGGAAGGTCTAAAACCATACCCCATGTCCGAATCAAAGCTGAATGCCCGCATCCTCCCTAAATGGTCTTGAAAACAGGCGAGAATAAAAAAAGCCATGCGGTACAGGTCGGAAAGCGGGGATGATACCTTCCCCTTTTCCATCCTATGCCACATGAAAGCTCATTTTACTGCTATTTTAATGCTTTTTGAAAAACGGTATTTTCAAAGCTTCCCTACCCTCTCTATGCGGAAGCGCTGGAACCGCCCGGGTTGCCCTTCTGGGTAGACTCAAAAAGGCTATGGGTTGCCTTATAAATCTTTCTGGCAATGTAAGGATTGTTCATGGTGTAAAGGTGCACACCGTCCACACCATGGGTTACCAGATCCACGATTTGATCCACTGCATAGGCAATGCCCGCATCTCTCATGGCAATGGGGTTATCCTCATACTTGTCCAAAATATTCTGAAACTTCTTCGGAACCTTTACCCCGCAAAGACTGGCCATCTTTAAGACCTGACGCTTGTTGATGACCGGCATAATCCCCGCTTCAATGGGAACATCAATTCCGGCCAAAGCGCAACGCTCCTGGAAAATGTAGAACTGCTTATTTTCAAAAAAAAGCTGGGAAATCAGGTGCTCCGCTCCCGCATCCACCTTGTTCTTTAAGTAACGAATGTCCTCTACTCTATCCGCGCTCTCGATATGTCCCTCCGGATAGCAGGCTGCGGAAATATGGAAGTTTCCGTGCTCCTTCAAAAAGGCAATCAGGTCGGAAGCGTAACGGAAATCTCCTCTATTCTCCTCTCCCTCCGGAATATCTCCTCTGAGAGCCAGGATATTCTTGATTCCGGCAGTCTTCAACTCTTCAATCTTTTCTAATACATCCTGCTTTGTTAAATTTATACAAGGAAAATGAACCACGCTGGGCACTTCGCAGACCTTCTTAATGTGCTCTGCGATAGGGATGGTGCTTTGGTTATTCTTTCCGCCCCCTGCCCCGTATGTCACCGAAATGAAATCCGGTTTTAAATCCCGAAGCTCATCCAAGGTGTCATATATGGTTTCAATGGGTGAGTTCCTCCGAGGTGGAAACACCTCGAAGGAAAACACTGTTTTTTCTTGAAATAAATCAACAATACTCATTTCTCAATTCCTTTGCCGCCTGGACAAGATTTGCTAAACTTGCCAAGGTCTCCTCACTTGCTCTAGTCTTCAATCCGCAGTCCGGATTTACCCACAGTTTCTCTTTTTCAATCTTCTTCAGCATCTTTGCCAATGCTTCTCTAATTTCCTGAACGGAGGGCACTCTCGGAGAGTGAATGTCATAAACTCCGGGTCCTACCTCTGTACGGAAATGGTTCTCTCTTAAGGAGTCCAAAATCTGTAAATCGGAACGGGAAGCCTCGAAGGAAATAACGTCCGCATCCATGTTGTCAATCGCTTTAATAATATCGGTAAACTCACTGTAGCACATATGGGTGTGAATCTGAGTGCCTGCCTGACATCCGCTGTGTACCAAACGGAAGGCGGGAATAGCCCAATCCAGATACTCACTGTACCAGTCAGACTTACGAAGAGGTAACTTCTCTCTTAAAGCCGCTTCGTCTACCTGAATAATCTTGATGCCGTTCTTCTCTAAGTCCAATACCTCATCACGGATGGCCAAAGCAATCTGCTTTGTGCTTTCCGCAATGCTGATATCCTCTCTTGGGAAGGACCAGTTTAAGATGGTTACAGGTCCTGTCAGCATTCCCTTCATGGGACGCTTGGTTAAGCTCTGTGCATAGGTGGACCATTCCACAGTCATAGCGGAAAGTCTACGTACATCACCCCAGATAATTGGCGGCTTTACGCAACGAGTTCCATAGGACTGTACCCAAGCCTTCTCGGTAAATAAGAATCCGCTTAAGAGCTCTCCGAAGTACTCCACCATGTCGTTTCTTTCAAACTCACCGTGAACCAGTACATCCAGATCCAAATCTTCCTGAATCTTTACCCACTCTGCAATCTTCTTTTGGTTAAATGCAATGTACTCTTCCTTGGTCTTCTCCCCCTTCTTAAAGGCAGTTCTGTTGGCACGAACATCCGCACTCTGTGGGAAGGAACCAATGGTTGTGGTGGGGAAGAGAGGAAGCTTAAATTCTTCCTTCTGAAGCTTTTCTCTCTCTTCAAATACAGGAAGTCTAGTGTAGTCCGCATCGGTAATAGCTGCACAACGATCCTTTACCGACTTGTCTTCACTGTTCGGTCTTGCTGTTGCAAAGAGCACCTTATTCGCCTCTAAAACCTCCGGCTTAGCCTTACCGCTAAGAAGCTCCTTTAAATCCAAAAGCTCTTCCAGCTTCTCGATAGCAAAGCTGAAATGACTCTTTACTTCCTCGGAAAGCTTATTCTCTCCTACTAAGGTGTAAGGAACATGCAGTAAGGAGCAAGAAGTACTCAGTACTACGGAAATGCCCTTAGCCTCTAAATCCTTTACCTCCTGCACGGTCTTCTCGTAATGGTTTCTCCAGATATTCTTTCCATTTACCAAACCGGCGAAAAGAAGCTTATCCTTGGGGAAGCCCTTGGCTACAAGTGCCTTGGTCTCCTTACCCTCT
>CAUUJL010000061.1:0-13111 GCA_963545375.1 uncultured Oribacterium sp. | reverse complement strand
ATGCTATCCCTCCAATCGCTCGGGCCTTTTGGTCCGGGTGATTTTTTATTCTTAACGAGTATCGCACGCGTAGTGTGCGATATCTCGTTGCCTCCACCCTGACTAAAGCTTTCCGAACTTGCACTCTTCTTGCCCGCCACAATTCTTCCGGGCTTCTCCCTCAGCTCCGATGAATTCCCTTCCCATTGACCTACCAAAAAAATCGTCTTATTATCAAGGTGTTTATGATGTCGGTCTGAGTATTGGAGGATAAAAAATGAAATTTAAAGATATGCCCTATGAGCGCATTTCCGTAGAAAGCATTAAAGAGGAAATGAAGACGCTGATTCAGAAGTTAAAGGAAGCCAAGGATTTTTCTGAGGCGGATGCTCTTTTCTTGGAAAATGAAAAGCTGCAAGGCCATGTTTTCACTATGTCCAGCCTTGCCCAGGTTCGCCACTCCATTAATACGGAAGATAAGTTTTACGACGAGGAAGAAAACTATTGGAACAATGCCTATCCTCAGATTCAGGAATTTAATCAAGAATGGACTAAGGCCCTTTTAGAGTCTCCCTTTAAAGATGATTTTGCCGGAAAATACGGAAACATTCTCTTCTTGAACGCAGAAATCGACTTAAAGACATTTTCCCCGGAAATCATTCCCATGATGCAGGAGGAAAATGAGCTGACCACCGCCTATGAAAAGCTTCTGGCTAGTGCACAGATTCCCTTTGAAGGGAAGATTTACACCATTTCCCAGATGTCTCCCTTCAAAAATGACAAGGATGATGCCAGAAGACTGGCTGCCTGGAAGGCGGAGGGACAGTGGTATAAGGACAATCAGGGAGAGCTTGACCGCCTGTATGATAAGCTTGTGCATCTTCGGGATCAAATGGGAAAGAAGCTGGGCTATGCAGACTTTACCGAGCTTGGCTACTACCGAATGAGAAGAAACTGCTACGACAAGCAGGATGTGCAGAAGTTCCGTGAGGCTGTACAGAAGTATGTGGTGCCCGTTGCCGCAAAGATTTACGAAAGACAGGCAGCGCGACTGGGCAAATCCTATCCCCTAAGCTATGCGGATGCGGCCATTGAGTTCCGCTCCGGAAATCCGAAGCCGAAGGGAAATCCGGAGGAAATCGTGGCTTCCGGAAAGAAGTTCTATGACTGGCTTTCTCCGGAAACGTCAGAATTTTTCAATCACATGATTGATGATGAGTTAATGGATCTACTCTCCACCAAGGGTAAGCAGGGTGGGGGATATTGCACCTCCTTCCAGGACTACAAGACGCCTTTCATCTTTGCCAACTTTAACGGCACCCAGCATGATATTGAGGTCATTACCCATGAGGCAGGTCATGCCTTTGCCGCTTATCTGAACCGAAATCGGGTGCCCTATGAGTGCATTTGGCCGAGCCTTGAGGCCTGCGAAGTCCACTCCATGTCCATGGAATTCTTTGCAGAGGCATTTTCCCAGGAGTTCTTCGGAGAGGATGCCGGAAAATACAATTACTCCCACTTAGCAGGAGCCTTATGCTTTATTCCTTATGGCACCATGGTGGATCATTTTCAGCATATCGTGTATGAAAATCCGAATCTCAGCCCTGCAGAGCGACATGCCAAATGGAAGGAGCTGGTACAGATTTATCAGCCCTGGTTAAAGCTGGACGGAGAAATTCCTTTCTATAGTGAGGGTGAGGGCTGGCAGAGACAGCACCATATCTACTCTTCTCCCTTCTACTACATTGACTACTGCCTGGCACAAACCGTTGCCCTGCAATTCTGGAACCTGATTCAGAAGGATCAAAAGGAAGCTTGGCAACACTACATGGCGTACACCAAGCAGGGCGGTTCCGTGGTTTTCACAAAGCTCCTAAAGAATGCCGGTCTGGAAAGTCCCTTCCAGGAGAGCTGCCTTCGAGGAATCTGCGATACCGCGGCGAAATACCTTGCGGACTATGATTTAAGCGGGATTGCATAGGGAAAATGCGAAGCCTAGCTTAGGAAAGAGAAAAAGCCTGGCATAGAATGACTACCCTCGATTCAAGCTTTTGAAAAAGAGAGAACAGTCTACTAGTGAGAAAAAATAACTAGACTTATTTAATAAAAAGTGGAGATAGTTAGCTGATGAAACAGAATGATAAAACACTGGAAGAGCTGATTGAGGAAATCAAAGCTCTTCCGGAAAATCAAAGCTATACGGAACGGGGCGTCCCTCCCATTTTCCAGTTCCATGAAGAATCTAAGATTCTTCTGGTGGGACAGGCTCCCGGCAGGAAGGTGGAGGAATCCGGCATTCCCTTCCACGACCTTTCCGGAAAACGCCTGATGGAGTGGATGGGCATTTCCGAGGAAATCTTTTATGGGAAATCCATCTCCATTATCCCTATGGACTTTTATTATCCGGGAAAAGGAAAGGGTGGGGACTTGCCTCCCCGCCCCTTTATGCGAAAATACCATGACGCGGTGGCTGCTCTCCTCCCTAAGGTGAAGCTTCGCATTTTGATTGGAAAATACGCCATTGCCCACTATGACCCGAAGGGGGCAAAGCTCCCCCTAAAAGACTTGCTGTATCCTTACGGAGAAGCATGGGAAAAAGACCATGGGACAAATTCTCTTTTGTCGGGACAGACTTCTTCGGAAATCTTGAATTTTCCCTTGGTGCATCCCAGCCCTCTAAACTATGGATGGATTAAGAAAAATCCCTGGTTTATGGAGAGGAATGTGCCGCTATTGCAGGAAATGGTAAAGGAATTGCTGTAAAAGAATTGTTGTAAGCGAGTTGTTATAAGAAAATTACTATAAGAGAATTACCGCAAAACACCAAAGGAAAACATCCACTTTACTTTATAAAGAGGAGGATAAATGATGCTCGAAAAGCATACTGATTTGAAGGACAAGCTGCAGCATTTATACCGGCAGTGTCGAGAGACACTATCTCCGGAAAACATGATTTTGTTTGATGAAATCGATTTTGAAAATGCTGAGGAGTTCAAGTTCTATATGACCCTATCTGAATTATTTCTTCAGGAGCAACAAGAAGATTTGCTAAAAAGGAAAGAGCAGGCCAATGGAAAACAATAAGAGATATACAATCTTTGCAGGCGTAAATGGAGCCGGAAAATCCACATTATACACCTTGCTGAAGCAGGCAGAGCTCGGAGAGCGGATCAATGCGGACGAAATCTTGTTTAGCAATGGCTGGGACTGGCGAGATGAAAAAGCGCAGTTTAAATCCATGCGCATTGCCGTAGATAAAATTAATCGCTGTATTCAATCCGGTACTTCCTTCAATCAAGAAACCACCCTCTCCGGTATTTCCATTGTGAAGACCATCCAGGCCGCAAAGGAACAGGGCTTTTTCGTGAAAATGTGTTACATCGGTTTAGAAAGTCCCGAACTGGCTATTGAACGGGTGGCAAAAAGAGTAACGGAAGGCGGTCACGGCATCAAAGAGGAAGACATCCGAAGACGCTATGATGCCTCTCTGAAAATGATAAAAGACGTAGCACCCTTATGTGACTCTGTAGCTTTTTTTGATAATACCGTCAGATACAAAAAAGTCGCCAATCTGAATAACAAGCATTTACAGATTAAAGAATATAATGTTCCTTGGTTCAATCGCGGGATGGAATGGATATCTCGTTAAAAATCAAAAAATGGGAATTATAGAAGTTATGCTCTATAATTTCCATTTTCGCTATAGGGAAAGATTGTTTGAAAGGAGGCTGAATGACAAAAGAAGAAATTTGGGAAATGACCCTTCCAAGATACTTGCGAAATGATATAGAAGCATACGTAAAAGGAGTAGAAGAAAATTCAAGTCTCCTGGATTGTCTTTGGGGAGAAGTCTACGGATCCATAAATTCTGCCCTATACAGTTATGTGATATCTGATGAACAGGCAAGGTTTTTACGAAAAAAGTACTTAGGCATCAATTTGGAGGACGACGAACATGTCGATTGACTTTACGAATTGCCCGGTGAATAAACTTCTTTGGTATGGAGGTGCAAATGGGAAGAAAATAGGTATTCAATATGATAATGAAACCTATATGCTGAAGCTCCCTTCCTTCGTTAGAAACAGCTTGAAGCAGGATAATGATAATAGTTCTATCAATGAATATCTTTCCTGCCATATCTATGAAAGCTTAGGGATAGATACCCAGAAAACCATTCTTGGAACATATAAAGATACGCTTGCCGTAGCCTGCAAGGATTTTACCGAGGATGGCGCTGCATTAAAGGATTTTGCTTCCCTCAAAAATTCTATTCTTTGTAATTCAGAGAGTGGATATAGTACTGAATTGGATGGTATTTTAGAAACTATACAAACACAAGAAGTCATATCCTGCAAACTGCTTGAAGAACGTTTTTGGGATATGTTCATTGTAGATGCTTTCATTGGAAATGTTGACAGACATAATGGGAATTGGGGATTTCTTATTAACAGGGCGAAAAGGAGTATACACTTAGCTCCCGTGTATGACTGTGGCTCTTCCTTATATCCTAATCTCACTGAAGTCGGCATGAAAAATATCCTTTCCTCGGAAAGGGAAATGAACGATAGAATTTATGTCTTTCCAAGTTCAGCAATTCAGTATAAGGATAGAAAAATTAACTATTTTGAATTTCTAAACACTACAGATAATACTGCCTGTTTACAGGCGCTTAAGCGAATTTATCCTAGAATCGATATGGATAAAATTAATGCTATTATTGAGAGCACCCCATATATTTCAGGTATTCAAAAAGATTTCTATCGAACTATATTGGCACAGAGAAAAGCAAAGATACTTGATAGCGCAATAGAAAGAGGAGAAAGAAAATGAAATACGTTTATCCTGCCGTTTTTACACCTGAAGAAAATGGACATTTTTCCGTAAACTTTCCTGACTTAGAAAACTGTTACACCTGTGGGGATGATTTAGTAGATGCTCTTTATATGGCTGAGGATGTTCTAGCTATGACATTAGTAAGCTATGAGAACAATAGTACTCCCATTCCGACTTCCTCTAAAAAGCTAAGTTTAGAAGACGGCGAATTTCAAAACTTTATTGCGTGTGATACAGATGGTTATAGAAAGCAAAATATTTTTATACACTGATGGAATTGTTATACAATTCATGCGGCGCGATATCCTGGCCACCTTCCCACTCTACGGAATGGTTTGCAACCCTTACTTTTTTAAATGTTTCAAGGTCTTTTAATTCCCCATACCACGCCCCGCTTATGTATGGTGAAACATCAAAGATTTTCTTTTCCCCGTTTTCGTATTTGAGCAATAGCTTATAGTCCTCCTTAGGAGAAACGCTCAATAATTCAGGCTGTAACATATCCCCCCCTATTTTAAAGGCTCAATAGTAAAAGTTTTTTGCCCTTCTCCAATAAATCCCAGTTAGCCAAAAGGTCATCATAAAGAAAAGAAGCCTGCAAATTAGGCTTCTTTCTTTTCTTAGAGAGCGCGAGACGGGAATCGAACCCGCGACCTTCTCCTTGGCAAGGAGACATAGTACCACTCTACCACTCGCGCATGTGTGGCAAATGCCCAGAACCGGAATCGAACCAGTGACACGAGGATTTTCAGTCCTCTGCTCTACCGACTGAGCTATCTGGGCAAAAAAAGCGGGTGATGGGAATCGAACCCACGTGTTCAGCTTGGAAGGCTGACATTCTACCATTGAACTACACCCGCATATATCCTTTAAAATTTTCAAGGCACGAATGGTATATTACAACATGGTTAGCTTCTTGTCAACAAATTTTTGAAAAAACTTCTTTTGCAGTCTAAAGATAATATCTCGCTTGATTTTCGGCAAATTTTCCAGAAAGAGCCGGAAGGCTGACAGCTTTTTCAGCCTTCCGATAACATCTCCATATCAAACTCCCAGCGCTGTTAAGGGCACCACAAATACTCCATCTTCTCTTTGATAAGCGGCATTGCTAAGGCCGCAAACCACACAGAGACTTTTAGGCTCTTTTCCTTTATTTTCCGCCAAAATTTCCTCTTTAATCTTCAAGAGATTTTTGGCTGCTTCGTCGATTTGATTCGCTCCCAGCTTGATTTCGATTCCACACCATTCTCCCTCAGGCGTAACAATAACCGCATCCATTTTCCGATTACGATAATCCTGATAATGATATAGGGATGCGCCAAAGGACTCGGCATAAATCTTCAAGTCTCTTTCACAGAGAGCCTCAAACAAAAATCCCAAGGTATTTAAATCATTTTTCAACATTTCCGGACTTGCATTGAGTAAAGCGCAAGCCAAAGAAGGGTCGGCCAAATGCCGTTTTTCCGCCTGCTTTACCCGTATAGTGGAACGTAATTCTGCACCGTAAGGCTTTTGATTATCAATCAGAAAGAGTCTGCTTAAAATGTCCAAATAAGTTGCAACAGTCTCTACCACAATGTCTTCATGATCAATGTCTTTGATATCATCCTTCAGCTTTTTGTTGCTCACTGTGGTGGCTTCATTTCTGGCAAGGGAACGAAGGAGCAGTTCCATCTTGTGGCGATCCCTTTTTACACTGTCTATTCGCTCTATGTCATCATTTAAAATAGCGGAGATATATTCCTTCGGTAGTAATGCGGCTTGCTCCAAAGGCAAATCCTGGTTATTCGGCCAACCGCCACGAATAATATAATCAATCAAATCACTCAGCTGCACTTCTCCTGTAAGTTGAGATTCCAGACTTCCGGAGCAAATGCCCTTTAAGGAGACTTTTCCGCTGGACTTTCCGCTTTCAAATAAAGACATCGGTCGCATTCTAAGACGCGCAATTCGTCCTGCCCCACTATGCAGGATGCCCTTATGATTCGGGGTTGCAGAACCGGTTAGAATAAATCTTCCCTTTTCCTTTGATAAATCCACTGCAAAACGAACCGCATCCCAAAGAAAAGGAACCTCCTGCCATTCGTCCAACAGACGAGGAGCTTCTCCCTCTAAAACAAGAGACGGATCCAGTTCCGCCAGCTTTCTATTTTGAAAATTTCCTGTAGGGTCTGCCAAGTAAAACTCACTTCGACTATGGTAGGCAGAAGTCCAGGTTTTTCCGCACCACTTTGGACCTTCAATGCATACCGCACCAAAGGTCTTTAAATAGGTCTCTACAAAATCATCGATAATTCTTGCCTGATATAAGTCTCTCCTCATGCCCTACCCCCCCCCCACAATATTTCTTGTGATTATAGTTCAATTCGAGAGATTTGTAAATTTCAACTCGATAGATTTTACATTTTCAATTCGATAGATTTTGAATTTTCAGTTCGACAGATTTCACTTTTTCAACTCGATAGATTTTGAATTCGAGAAATTTCGAATCCGGTTCAATTCGATTTCAACTATGAATTCCCTATACTACTTCTTTTTCCTTGCTCCATCTTTCCGCACTCTCTGTCTTTGTTCTTCCTGGGTAAGCTGCTTTTCCTTCCTGGCACTTTCTCGTTGTCTTGCCTTTTCCTCTTTTCGAAGCTGAGCCTTGGTCTTTTTCTCCTCCGGATTCTCTTCCACAGCTTTTTCTTCCGGATCGGCTAGCTTTGTAGCAGAAAATAAATAATCCTCCACCGAATAGCGAAGCTCTTCTTCCGACTGTTCTTTCGCCTGTTCCTCCATTTCTTCCCGGCTCTGCTTCGTCATTTTCAGCCATCTCTGAAAATCTCTTTCCACAAAAGTCAGTTGTTCCTTTGAAGATATTTCCTTGAAAATCTCCGAAAGGTTCTCCTCCATTTTCCGCAAAATCTCTTCCTTCATATCCCAAAAATAAGGATAAAAGCGGCTGTACATGGGATTGAAATTCCCAAAGAGCAGGGCATCCGGACTGACCTCCAGGGCATCGGCAATGCGTAAGAGATTCTCAAGACTACATCCGATTCCGCCTATTTCTATCCTGGAAATAGTGTTTGTCGTACTAAAAATGAGCTCCGCCAAATCGCTTTGTCGAAGCCCTCTTAGCACACGATATTTTTTGATTTGTTTTCCCAAAGTCTGAAAATCTATGCCTCTATATATCCAAGGAATGTTCTCATTTCCCTTGCCTGCGCCCATGGTCTTTCCTCATTTTCTCGTATCAGTTAACTTTGCTTATGAGGAAAGCATAGATGGATTTTGTAGAATTAGGTATGACGAATTTCGATAGTTTATTGCTTTCTACGTAGAATTATTTTTGCTTCTTCCGAAGAAAGCCAACCTTCCCTTTCTCCGGACAGTTTTCCTTCCAATAACATAGACATCAGCTCTTGTTTTGCCTGTATTTGATTGTACCGGTCAGAAGCATGGTCTTCGGAAACAGAAGCTGGATTTGTATTGGACATGGTTATTCTCCTTCAACTACTACCTCTTATCAGTAGCTCTAGTCGGTTCTTTTTCAAATTTTATTCTATAAAACCGATATTGACTCGCTTCCTGAAATTCATAGGAACTGGTATCAATCTCCAAGTTACTAGATGGCGTTATGTCCTCCTGCAGATTTATAATTTCTTTGCCGTCTATTTTACCATTCATCAAAAGTACTTGTGTGCCACGATGTAAAATAACTACTTGAACACTTGCTTTTAAAGTTCGTTTTCCTGCTTGCATATCATTAAAAGGAAGTTTTTGTACAATCTCATATGTTTTCTTGTTAGATGGTAATTCGTTATTCAATGATACTACCCCAATAAAGGAATAGGATATAAGTATAAAGATTGCAGCAATAAAACATACAACATAAAATAAAAAATAAAAAGGACTAAGCGATCTTTTATTTTGATTACTGTTATCGTTATTAGAATTATTTAAAATTTCTCTTATTGTACTCTTTCTCCAATTTATTTTAGATTGAGTTTCATCTAGATACATGAACCAAAATGCAATAGTCCCCAATATAGAAACGAAAAGAGCTAAAATAGCAGAAAAAATAAACGTTAAGATTTGATTCCAATTTTTTAAATACTCTATTAATGTCTGAAAAACAATAAACGGATATATAGCACTTACTAGCACGATGCAAAATCCAAATAATCCACTAAATTTTTTGCTCCAAAAAAAATATAAAAATATTAAACAAATCGGAAGTAGTATCAACAGAAAACCATTGTGGATGAGAGATAGTACTACTTCACTACCTATCACTGAATAAACTAGACTTTTCTCAATCCCATAAAAAGATTCTGCCTCTGTAGCATAACGGTACCTAAACCATAAAGTAACAATGCTAACTAATGTAGGCAAAATTGGGATAATAACACTTAATAGACATTTCAGTGCTTTTGAATCATCTACATTTGATGCATTCTGGATCTTTTTTGTGTTCAGATTTTCTTCCATTGTATCATTTGTATTTTCATCTATGGCATCGCTCTTACACTTTTGTTGCTTTATAGTAATGATAATGATTCGCCTATGCTTTTCTTTTTCCTTTTTTCCTGCCATAAGTCAATTCCTTTGCAAATCTTTTAACAATATTCTTACTATTATTTTATAATTGTATAATATGTTTAATAGATTTGTCTAACAATTTCTATTTCATAATTTATTCCTATTAAGCATCTGGAGACCAAAATCCATATTTTTCTGCCCTCCCTTTTATGCTATGATAGTCTTCGTTTATCAGGGAAGTATTTTCCCTTCCAAAAGAAAGGAGCAGTCATGGAAATTCCCAAGGATCCTTTTATGCTACTGAGTTTTGTAAATATGAAGTTACGGGATGAATATGATAGTTTGGAAGATTTGTGCTTGGATTTACAGCTGAATAAAGAAGAGCTTTGCCAAAAATTACAGGCGGCAGGCTTTGACTATCAGGAAGCCCAAAAACAGTTTCGTTAAAAGATTTAAGATTCGCCAAGGAGGTTTTATGCGTTGTTTAGTACAAAGAGTGAAGGAAGCCAGCGTTTCCGTTTCGGGAAATGTCATCGGAGCCATTGAGAAGGGCTATCTAATTCTTCTTGGGGTAAGCCAGACCGATACGGAGGAGGTGGCGGATAAGATGCTGAAAAAGGTACTGGATGCCCGTCTTTTTGAGGATGAAAATGGAAAAACCAATCTTTCCATTCGGGATGTTTCCGGCTCTCTTTTGGTGGTGAGCCAGTTTACCCTCTATGCAGATACCCGTCGGGGAAACCGCCCCAGCTTTATCAATGCGGGAGCACCTGACCATGCCAATGCCTTATATGAGTATTTTTGTAAAAAGGCTGAAGAGCAGGGAATGCCTCTTGCCCATGGGCAGTTCGGTGCGGATATGCAGGTTGCTTTAATCAACGACGGTCCCTTTACCATTATGTATGATAGCGAGGCTTAATAGCCGAAAAGGAGTTCCTTATGATTACTTTGCAAAAAGAGGATAATTGGGATTTCTCCAAAGAAATTCTTGACGACTTGCTTCGACAAGGTTTCACAGGAGAAGAGCTTGAGAAACAATTTTATGCCATTAAAAATGAAATTCCAAATTGCATAAAAGCTATGCTTCATGAAGCACAGCTGGTGGCTGAAGGTAAAGCGGAATTTCAAAGCTATGAGGATGTATTTGAATAAGCCAAAAGCAGCCGGAGAGAATTCTGCTTCCCTCCGGCTGCCTTTTTCATTTTCATGTCTAAATTTTATTTTTCTTTCTCTTTTTCGACCGGGCTTTAAACATTTTTAAAACCCTTTCAGCAAAGCCCCAATCCTTACTCTGCCGCCTTGATTCCCTCTGCTACAGAAACTCTGGCGCGAAGAGAGGTGCTGTAGGTCACCACTACGGGCTTTCCAACATTTTCCGTAGCGGTCTTATTCACCTCCGCGTTACCGTCTGTGGTGAAACGGAAGCTGTGGCTGTCATCGCACTTTAAGGTAACGATGTTCCCGTCTACCTTCTCGATGGTTCCCTTGATCTGAAGGTTGTTGGCCTCTTCCTCTTCCAGCGCATCCTCGGTAATGGTATAGAAAGCCAACGGATTGTTCTTCACATCTCCCAGATAGTAAATGCTGATTTCCTTGCCAACGCCCAAGCCTTCCTTGGTAAGATCCAGCTCAAATGCCGGTCTTTGGAAAACGAAGGTGTCGCCATACTTCTTGCCTTCTGTATCCTCTCCCTGGGTAGCCGCCTCACGGAAGTCGGGAATTTCCTTTACGGTAATGCTCTTGTCGTCCACCGCGGTGATTTCACCGTAGAGATTGGACTCGTCATTGAAGTCCTCTGTGGTGAACTCGTAAGGAACGGATACGGTTACCGTTTTAATTGTCATGCCGTCCTGAGGCTCTGTGCCCTCATAGCCGATCTCCACCTCGTCTCCTGCCATCAGGTCCCAAGTAGAATCCAGTTTCGCGCCCTTGCTGTCAAAGGTGTAAACCTTTCCTTCTCCGGTTTCTACCGTTAACTTTCCTTCTTCAATCTTCTGTATCTTGGCACTAAGACTATTCTCCGATAATGCTTCAGAGCTGGGCTCCTCTGCTGCCGCCTTTGATTCCTGGCTTACCTTCTTTCCACAGCCTGCTGCAAAAATCATAAGTCCTGCCATGGTAATCAAAATCGCTTTTTTCATAGTTGTCCTCCTACTGTATTTCCGCTTCTTTACGGTCAAATGCAGAAATGTCTACTGTTCCGATTCAAGGAACATTTTCATACTAACAGATAGATGGGAATATAGTATTGCCTTTTTCTGTCTTATTTCTTAAAGAATACGAAGAAAATGCAGGGAATTCCACATCTTTTTCATGATTTTCTCTAAAGCTTATCCCCTCTCTTTCTGACGTATAGAGCTATCCCGCTTCTCCCTTGTCTTTCTGATGTGCAGGGCTATCCGCTTCTCCTTAATGGAGGAAGATGTGTTCCGGATTCACTCCTTATGCGGAATTTTTCTTTATGCGGATTTCTTCCTTATGCGTAAAACTATTTCTCCTCCATATCATAGAAAATCATGTCCTTAATTTCTGTAGGCAAATACTGCTGTTCCACATAGTGTCCCGGATAGTCGTGGGGATATTTATAGCCTATCCCCCGTCCCAACTGCTCATGCCCTGCATAATGGGCATCTCTCAGATAAGAAGGAATAGGCAAATTTCCCTTTTCCCGAACCACTTCGTTTGCGGACATAATGGCCTTGACACAGGCATTGGACTTCTTGGCGGAAGCCACATAGGTACAGGCTTGGGACAAAATAATTTGAGCCTCCGGCATGCCGATTCTCTCCACCGCAAGGCTGGCGCTGGTAGCCAAAACCAAGGCCTGAGGATCCGCATTTCCCACATCCTCCGCCGCACAAATCATGATTCGTCTGGCAATAAAACGAATATCCTCTCCGGATTGCAGCATTTTCGAAAGATAATACACCGCCGCCTGAGGGTCTGAGCCTCGCATGGATTTGATAAAGGCGGAAATGGTGTCGTAATGCTCCGATTCTCCGTCATAACGAAGAATCTTCTCCTGCATACACTCCGCCACTACTTCCTTGGTGATGCGGATTTCTCCGCTTTCGGAAGGATTGGTACTGAGAATGGCAAGCTCTAAAGCATTTAAGGCAACTCTGGCATCTCCGAAGGCATGCTCTGCCAAAAAGTCACAGGCCTCTTCCTCCAGCACCGCATTGTAATTTCCCATTCCCCGAGTCTTATCCTGTGTCGCCGTTTGCAATAGCTTTACAATATCTTCCTTCTTTAAAGAATGCAATTCGAAAAGCTGGGAGCGGGAAAGCAGGGCGGTATTCACCTCAAAGTAGGGATTTTCCGTAGTTGCCCCAATCAAAATGATGGTGCCCTCCTCCACATGGGGAAGAAGATAGTCCTGCTGGGCCTTATTGAAGCGATGAATCTCGTCCACAAATAAAATGGTTTTTCTGCCGTAGCCCCCCATATTTTCCTTGGCTCTTGCCACCGCCTCTTCCATGTCCTTCTTCCCGGCGGTAGTGGCATTGATGGGAATAAAATCTGCCTTGCTACTGTTGGCAATTACCTTCGCCAAAGAAGTCTTTCCCGTTCCGGGAGGCCCGAAGAAAAGAAGAGAATGAAGCTGGTCTGAACGAATTAGACGAGATAAAAGCTTATCTTTTCCCAAAATATGCTCCTGCCCCACCACTTCCTCCAAGCTTCTCGGCCGCATTCTGGCTGCTAGGGGAGCCATCTTCTCTTTATTTTTCTCTGCCTGGTAGCTAAAGATATCCATGCTTATCCTTTCTTATT
>CAUUJL010000060.1:0-13141 GCA_963545375.1 uncultured Oribacterium sp. | reverse complement strand
CCCTGAGAAAGTCCGGAAATGTCGGACTTATCAATCTTGTTCAGCTCATAGTCCTTACCGTCATTTCCCTTAATGCTTACGCTGTTCATGGCTGCATCGGTGATAGTTCCCGTAATCACGGTTAAGTCTTTCTTTTCCTTGCCGCCTTCTTCCTTTCCCTTTGTTTCAGCGGTAGTGGACTCCTTTGCCTTGGCAGCTTCCGTAGCAGCCTTACTTTCCTTCTCTTCGCCCTCCTGGCCGGTCTTTACTTCCGCTGTTGTTACCTGAGCGCTACTCTCTGTAGTGGATGCCTTCTTTCCGCAAGCCAAAATTCCCATAGCCAAAAGTGCTACCAGTACTAATCCTCTTTTTCTCATCTTCAACCTCCTTGAGCTCTATGCATTCGACAGGAACTTATCAATTCTGATGTTCCTATATGCTATTTTCTTATGCGACAAAAATGAAGCAAAGGCTTCTCTTAACCCCCACTATACAGGAAGAAGAGGAAGAAATATAAACAAATTCTTTAAGGCTTTCCTAGGATTCTTCTAAAAATGCTCTGCAGGTAGATTCGTCATTCTACTCCGCATACAGGCAAATCTTGCCGCTTTTCAGGGTTTCCGGTATGGAAATCAAACGCTGGTTTCGGGAACCCCGAAACAAAAGCCTAAGATCCTTCTCTTCTAAATGGAACCTGCCATCCACCAGAACGGAAAGCTGAGAAAACAATTCCAAAATTTCTTCCTTCTCTTTGCCCTGTCTTTGCATAAGCTCCTCATAGCGGTAGCCGCTAAAACACCAAAGATCCTTCTCCGGAAGGCGCTCCTTCATTTTCCGAAGAAGCGGCAGTAGCGCATGAAGATTCTCCGGCACCAAAGGCTCCCCCCCAAGGAGAGTTAAGCCTTGAATTTCCTTTTTATCAAGGGCTTGCAAAATCCTTTCCTCCACTTCCTCCGTAAAAAGCTCTCCAAAGGAGGGATTCCAGGCAGCCTCATTAAAGCAACCCTTACAGGCATGGGGACAGCCGGAGACAAAAAGACTCACCCGGATGCCGGGGCCGTTGGCAATGTCAAAGTATTTAATTTCTCCGTAGTGCATATTTCCTCACAGATGTAACACTCTGTCCTTAATTTCCTGGGTTCTGCCCTGATTCCAGAACTGGGTGCCGATATAGCCGCAGGTTCTTCTGGCTACAGACAGCTGCTCCTGGTTCTCGTTTCCACAGTTGGGACAACGCCACTGGAGCTTTCCGTACTGATCCTCAATAATCTGGATTTCCCCGTCATAGCCGCAGGCACAGCAATAATCGGACTTGGTATTTAACTCCGCATACATGATATTTTCATAGATAAAATGCATCAGGCTTAAAACCGCCGGAATATTGTTCTGCATATTGGGAACTTCCACATAGCTGATGGCTCCTCCCGGAGAAAGCTTCTGGAAATCCGCCTCAAAGGCCAGCTTGGAGAAGGCATCAATCTTCTCGGAAACATGCACATGGTAGGAATTGGTAATGTAGTTCTTGTCCGTAACACCGGGAATGGTTCCGAAACGCTTCTTTAAAGCCTTCGCAAATTTATAGGTTGTGGACTCCATGGGGGTTCCGTAAACGGAGTAGCTGATATTTTCCGCCTCTCTCCACTTCTTGCAGGAATCATTCAACTTTTCCATAACCTTTAAGGAAAATTCTCTTCCCTCCTCCGTGGTATGAGACTTTCCAAGCATCCGTACGCACATCTCATAAAGACCTGCATAGCCCAAAGAAATGGTGCTGTAGTTGTTGTAAAGCAGCTTGTCAATCTTCTCGCCCTTCTTTAATCTTGCCAAGGCACCATGCTGCCATAGAATCGGAGCCACATCGGAAACCGTTCCCAAAAGTCTCTCATGACGAAGCCGTAAAGCCTTATGACAAAGCTCCAGTCTTTCCTCTAAAATCTGCCAGAAGGCATCCATATTTCCCTGAGAAGAGCAAGCCACGTCCACCAGGTTGATGGTTACCACACCCTGATTAAAACGACCGTAGTACTTGTGGGCACCATTTTCTCCTAAGCCTTCCTTGTCCTCTGTTAAGAAGGAGCGGCAGCCCATACAGGGATACACATCGCCCCCCTTGTACTCCCGCATAATCTTTGCGGAAATGTAGTCCGGAACCATACGCTTTGCGGTACACTGGGCCGCAAGCTTGGTCAAATGATAGTAAGGCGCATCTTCTGTTATATTGTCCTCATCCAAAACATAAATCAGCTTGGGGAAGGCCGGGGTAATCCAAACGCCCTTTTCGTTCTTTACCCCCTGCATTCTCTGACGAAGCACTTCCTCGATAATGAGAGCCAAATCCTCTCGAGTCTTCCCCTCCGGTACCTCATCCAGATACATAAACATGGTCACAAAGGGAGCCTGTCCGTTACAGGTCATCAAGGTAATCAGCTGATATTGGATGGTCTGGATTCCGCTCTTGATTTCTTCCTTCAGACGGCGATTCACGATTTTCGCAATGATGTCCTCATCCATGCTCTCGCCGGTTTCGTTTCTTTCCGCAATAACCGCTTCCCGAATCTTCTGTCTGGAAATATCCACGAAGGGAGCTAAGTGAGAAAGGGTAAAGGACTGTCCGCCATACTGGTTGGAAGCCACCTGAGCCACAATCTGGGTGGTTACATTGCAGGCTGTAAAAAAGCTGTGGGGCTTTTCAATCATGGTTTCGGAAATCACCGTGCCGTTTTGCAGCATATCCTCCAGGTTGATTAAGTCACAGTTATGCTCCTTCTGGGCATAGTAATCGGAATCATGGAAGTGAATAACTCCCTCTTCATGGGCCTTTACAATATCCTCCGGAAGCAAAAGTCTTTTGGTTAAATCCTTGGAAACCTCTCCCGCCATATAGTCTCTTTGGGTACTGTTAATGACAGGGTTTTTATTGGAGTTCTCCTGCTTCAGCTCTTCATTTGCCTGATCGATCAATGCCAGAATATCCTCATCGGTGGAGTTGGCCTTTCTTGCCATCTCTCTCTTATAACGATAACGCACATACTTCTGGGCTACCTCGTAGGCTCTCATCTCCATGATGGCAGTTTCCACCATGTCCTGAATATCCTCCACATTCACAGCATGGCTGGAGGCCTGAATCTTCTTTGCCACCGTCTCCGCAGCGGCCTGAATCTGATACTCGTTCATCTGATAGACAGGAGCAACCTCTTTATTGGCCTTCTCCATGGCATGGATGATTTTATAAATGTCAAACTTTACCTCCTTGCCATTTCTCTTAATCACATTGGTCATAATCAAAAGTTCCTTGTCCATCTTATCCCCCATCCGTTGCATAACTCCTCTTTTCCAGCAAAAAAGCCCAAAAAGTCAAGACTTTTCAAGCTTTTCTTATTCTCTATCCCGTCCGAAAAACCAACACGATATAGAACTCTCTTATCACGAAAACACAATATCTTGTGAAAGCCTCTCAATCATACGACAAAGGAAGGGGATATTCAATAGGCATTTTCACAAATTTTTCAGGGTGAAAAATGGGTGGAAAAGAGTCTTATAAGGCTTGCTTTTTAAGAGGGGAAAGGGACAGACAGGGCACGCTCCCGCTAAGTTCGCCCAACGGGAACAGACACTAAGCGAAAAGCAGCATTCCATTTGTTTTTCGAAAGTGCCGATGGGCTCAGATTATTCCGCCTGTCGCTCCCCCTCCAAAAAGCAAGGCGAAGACAAGGAAAATCCTCCATTTTCCTTGCCATTGTTTCATGAAATAAAAATTCGTCAAAATGCCTATTGCATTTTGGGAAAGGCCAAAAACGGAATTTAAGAGGAAAACATTTCCCGTATCCCATAAAAAAAGAAAAAACCGATGCACCTAGCTTTTGCTAGCGTTACAACGGTTTTATGGCAATGTCCCATTCACTTCGCCCTATTCTCCCCCGAAGAGCAAGGTCCGTAGCTTCCCGCAGGATAGGGGAAAACAGGGGCAATCTGAGCCCGTGGGTACTTAGCTTTTGTCTTGTAAAAGCTTAGTACCCCTACGTGGCGAGGTTAGCGGGAGCGTGCCCAGGTTTCCCCCTATCCTGTGGGAAGCGGACACACGGCCTTCTTTACCTCATAAAATTCACTGGATTATACTGCTTTTCGTTGGCAATAGTAGTTGCTTCTTCATGTCCCGGATAAACCAGGGTTTCGTCGGGCAGGCAAAATAGCTTTTCTTTAATGCTTTTCTTAATCTCCGCCTCGGAACCGCCATAAAGGTCGGTTCGTCCGTAGGATTCATAGAAAAGGGTATCTCCGCTAAAAAGATAAGGAATTTCCCCCGGTACAAAGTAACATACCGAGCCCTTGGTGTGTCCCGGGGTGGAAATGACCTGCCATTCCTTTCCCAAAAGCTCCAGCTTATCTCCGTCCTGTACCGGAATATACTCTGTAATTGTCACGCCCTCATCCATGCCGGAAAGGTTCCACTGGGGATTTTCCAGCATTTCCTTTTCATCCTTTGAGGCATATAAGGGCACCTCGTACTTTTCCTTTAGCTCTTCCGCCACAAGGATATGGTCAAAATGACCGTGGGTTAAAAGAATAGCCTTTAGCTTCACTCTTTCTTCCGCAATGGCTGAACAAATTCGCTCCGCTTCATCCCCCGGATCGATTAAAACCCCTTCTCCTGTTGCCTTATTCCAAACCAGATAACAGTTTGTTGCCACAATGCCTACGGTGAGGCTTCGTATATTAAACATCTTACCCCTTTGCCCTTTCTATCTCTATAATTCCCTGAATCTTCTTCAGCTTTCCGATAATATCGTTCAGCTCTTCTCTACTCTTAATTTCAAAGCTGATATTAATGGTGGCCTTACCATTTTTCGCAGTACGGGAATTCATGCTGCTGATGTCAATCTTATTGTCTGTAAGAACCTTGGAAATGTCCACAATCTGTCCCATACGGTTATTGGCATAAATGGTAAGCTCCGTAGCATAGCTTTCCTGCTCCGGTCCTCTCTGCCATTCCGCATCAATCATTCTTTTCCGTTCCGCTTCCGGAAGGTTCATCATATTGATACAGTCGGTACAGTGAATGGTAATGCCTCGACCTCTGGTCACGAAGCCCACAATTTCATCTCCCGGCACGGGATTACAGCACTTTGCGTAACGCACTGCCAAATCATGGATTCCCTTCACCACAATACCGGACTTGGCTCTTCGGATAACCTCCGGCTTATTGGTCATTTCCCCGATGTTTTGCAAAATGGTCTTGTCATCCACCGTCTTGCTTTCCGCCTTTTGTTTGGAATCCAAAAGCTTGGAAATAACCTGAGACTCCTTAATACCGCCTCGACCTACACCGGCCAAAACGCTTTCCCAATCCCTGTAGCTGTACCGGCGAAGCACCGCCTCCACATACTCCGGTTTGGTAAGATCCGGAAGATTCAGCCCCTTACTTTTTACATAGCGTTCCAGCAGATCCTTACCACGGTCAATATTTTCATCCTTCTGCTCGTGACGGAACCACTGATTAATCTTGTTTTTCGCCTGGGTGGACTTTACGATTTTCAGCCAGTCTCTGGAAGGTCCTCTGGAATTTTGGCTGGTAATAATATCCACTCTGTCTCCGTTATGGAGCACATATTCAATGGGCACCAGCTTATCGTTGACCTTGGCGCCCACCATCTTATTTCCTACAGCGGAGTGGATGGAATAAGCAAAGTCAATGGGGGTGGAGCCTGCGGGAAGATTCTTCACATCTCCCGTGGGGGTAAAGCAGTACACACTTTCATTGAAGAGGGAAAGGTCGGACTTTACCATCTTCATAAATTCCTTGGAGTCGGACTCATCCTTCTGCCACTCCAGGATTTCGCTGAGCCACTTCATTTTCGTCATCTCATTCTCAGTGGCCTTATTCTCAGAGCCTCCCTCTTCCTTGTACTTCCAGTGGGCGGCAATACCGAACTCCGCGGTTCTATGCATTTCAAAGGTACGAATCTGAATCTCAAAGGGCACTCCGTCCCGTCCGATTACCGTGGTATGAAGAGACTGGTACATATTGGGCTTAGGCATGGCGATATAATCCTTAAAGCGCCCGGGAATGGGGGTGTAAAGCTTATGAATAAAGCCCAGCACCGCATAACAATCCTTTACTGTATCCACGATAATGCGGATGGCAAACAAATCATAGATCTGGTCTATGGTCTTGTTCTGGTTTACCATCTTCTTGTAAATGGAGAAGAAGTGCTTGATTCGTCCCTTAATGTTGGCTCTGATGCCGGACTCTTCGATATGCTCCCGCACCTCCTGCACAATCTTGTCGATTCGCTCTTCCCGAACCTCTCTTTTAAAATGCACCTTCTCCGCCAGGTCGTAATAGACCTCCGGCTCCAAGTATTTCAAAGAAAGGTCGTCCATCTCAATCTTAATCTTACTGATACCCAGACGATCCGCTAAGGGAGAATAAATCTCCAGGGACTCTCTGGCCTTTTCCTTTCGTTTCTCCGGACTCTGGTATTCCAAAGTACGCAAATTATGCAAGCGATCCGCCAGCTTGATGATGATGACCCGGATATCCTTGGCCATAGATACAAACATCTTTCTGAGATTCTCCGCCTGCAATTCAACTTTATCGGTATTTAGATTTAACTGAGTCAGCTTGGTAACCCCGTCCACAAGTACGGCAACGTCCGGATTGAACATTTCCTCTACCTGCTTAAGGCTCATCCCTGTATCTTCCACAACATCATGTAAGAGTCCCGCCGCAATGGTTTCTTTATCCATTTCCAGGTCGGACAAAATGATGGCTACACAGAGGGGATGAATAATATAGGGTTCTCCCGACTTTCTCTTCTGGTCCTTGTGCTGTTCCTTCGCCACCTCATAGGCCTTTTCAATCATGGAAAGGTCGTCTGAAGGATGGTAGGAACGAACATTTGCCAAAAGTATCTTTAAAAGCTCCTCAGGAGGGGTATTATCCCTTGGTCTCTCTAAGGGCTTGTCTTCCTTTTTATCTGTCATACTTACTCCAATCTGTCACTATTCTTGTATTCTACCCTGTCTCCTCTTCCTTGTCAAAATCGAGTTTTTCAAAAAATTTAAGCCTTTATTTGCAGGAAGTTTTAATAAGCCTGTCACAATTCGTACATATCTTTTTTTTATAGTAGAAACAAGAAATATAGTACTATCGGTATAAGATGAAAATGTATAAGTATTCTTCTTTTTTTACAAAATTATAGAGAAAAATTCATACACTTTTTCTTTCTTGCCGATATACTACCTTGGGCAAAAGGATATTTTCTTTTTGTCCCTTTCTATGAGCAGAAAATGACAGGAGGTCCCTCAGCATGAATATACTTTTCTTTCTTACTCCAAAATGTGACGTGGCATACGTAAAGGAAGAAGACAGTTTAAGAAATACCTTGGAGAAAATGGAGTTTCACCGGTATTCAGCCATTCCCGTATTAAGTAAAGACGGAAAATTTGCCGGCACCCTGACGGAAGGGGATCTTCTTTGGGAAATTAAAAACCAACTGAATCTGGATTTGAAAGAGGCGGAAAAGGTACTGGTAAAGGACATCCCTATGCGGAAGCATTTTGAGGCGGTGGGAATCAACAGTTCCATGGAGGGACTGGTAGCTCGTTCTCTTACCCAGAACTTTGTACCGGTGGTGGATGATCTGGGACACTTTATCGGCATTGTAAAACGTCGAGATTTGATGGACTATCTGTACCGTCATGCGGATTTTGTGGCTTTGGATAAGGAAGAATCCATGTTGATGGCGGAGGATGCCTCCCTAACAGGCTAAAGCATAAGAAGCAGAGCGGAAAAAAGGGAAACTCGTTAAAAACGAGATATAGCATACTACCCGAGGAACATCCGGTAAAACAAGATCTTACATACTACCTGAGGAACACTCGGTAAGAATAAAGGAAGAGGAAATCCTAGAACTTTCGGATTTCCTCTTCCTCTTTTTCTCCTGTTTTTTCAATACTGCGAATCAAAACGGTATAGCTGCTTCCCCCTTCCAGGAAAACCTCCACTTCTTCCCCTACGCGCTTTCCCATCAGCGCCTTTCCTAAAGGAGACTGGTTGGAAATTCTGCCTTCAAGGGACTGTCCTCGAATGGAGGTGACCAGGCGATAACACTCTTCCTCTTCATCCTCCGGAAAATACACAACCACCGTGTCATTAATCCCCACTACGCCCTCTTCCGACTTTGTGGAAATCACTTTGGCAAACTTTAATACCCGCTCTAAATAGCGAATCCGGGATTCATTTTGATTCTTCTCTTTCTTTGCGGCATAGTATTCAAAGTTTTCCGACAGGTCTCCCTGGGCTCTGGCCTCCTTCACCGCCTCAATCAGCTTCGGGCGAATCTCCAGCTTTCTTTTCTGAATCTCCGCCTCGATTTTTCGCACATCCTCCCGGGTTAATTCCTCACTCATCCTATTCTCCTAAAGCTTTATTTTCCTTCGTAGCAAATGAGGGATTCCAAGGAATACTTCTCAAGCTTCTTTCTGCCTTCCAGTCCGGCAAGCTCCATCACCACGGAAATCTTGGCTACCTCTCCTCCAAGACGCTCCACCAGCTTGCAGGCAGCCTCCAAAGTGCCTCCTGTTGCAATTAAGTCATCCACGATAACAACTTTGGTGCCCTTCTGGATGGCATCCTTGTGAATCTCCACCTCAGCCTTGCCATACTCCAAATCATAGGCAATGGATTCCGTCTCTCTGGGCAGCTTTCCCTTCTTACGTACTGGCACAAAGCCCTTGTGCATCTCATAGGCGATGGCTGTTCCGAAAATAAAGCCCCGGCTCTCCAAGCCGATGACAAGATCAAAATCCACATCCTTTAAAGACCGGATTAATCCATCCACGGAATCCTTCAATCCGTCCGGATCCTGAATCAAAGAAGTAATATCACGAAAAATTACTCCCTTCTCCGGAAAATCCGGAATGGACAATACATAATCTGCTAAATGCTCTCTTTTCATAGTTCTCCCCTCAACTTTTTTATGGCATAGGCCTGAATAGCCGCCACCGTTTTGCTATCGGTCATCTTCCCTTCCGAAATCAATTGCAGTAAGTCTTCCAGCTTCCAGGCTTCCAAAAAGATCTCCTCATCTTCATCGAAGCACTGCTGTCCCTTTTTCAAATCCTTGGCAAGATAAATGGCAATCTTCTCATCCAAAAAAGCCACCGTGGTATTGACCCAAAGAAGAAGCTCCAAATCCTCGCATTTATAGCCTGTTTCCTCCTCCAGCTCCCTCTTTGCACAAAGAAGAAAATCTTCCTCTTCACTATCCCGCTTTCCCGCCGGAATTTCCAGGGTAAAACGTGACAGAGCATGACGGTATTGCCGAACCATAAGAAGCCTTCCATCCTCTAAAACCGGAAGTACCGCCGCGGCTCCCATATGATGAATAAAGTCCCAGTGGGTCACATGACCGGATACATCCACCGTATCTTCATAGACCTCCAGCACCGAGCCCTTGTAGCGGAGCTTTCGTTCCAGTAAACGAACCGGAACCTCTTCCTTCTTCTCTTCCTGTTTTTTCTTTTCTTCCATCTTTCAAACACTCCTATTCCGAAAGATTTTGATTTGAAATTCTCTATAAGATTTTTTCCTCAAACTTCTCTAGTTTAACATACTTAAAGGGATATCTCCATGATTTAACGAAAGATTTCCCCTTCGGATGTCGAAAGATTTCCCTTCCGGATGTTAAAAAATTCCCCCTCCGGATGTGGAAAGAACTCCCTTTAGAAACGAAAAAAAGGGCGAACAGGAGGAAAAGCAACGCCTCCTCTCTTCACCCTTTTGGAAAAGCAATTAAGAAATTTCACTTTATAAAAATGGGAAATTCCATTCGGAAAGTCCATTGAAAAAATCTCCCCCGAAAAATCCTATAAAGATTCATTTCAGTAATCCTACTTGGAAAACTCTATCTTAGAAACTCCATATCCTGCCTTGTTGATATGCTCCCGAAGCTCTTCCTCGCTGTGCTCTTCCTTCATCCGCACTTCCGCTGTATGACTGCTTAAATCCACCGTAGCCCAGACACCGGAAATGGCATTTAAGGCATTTTCCACCTTCTTCTTACAGTTTCCGCAATGCATATCGTCTACGGAAATCATGGCTTTAAAAGGATAATGTCCTTCCACCTTGTCGGAAACCTTTATGGAATCCACACTGCATTCTCCTCCGCCGCAACAACCGTTTTTTCCTCTTTTAATGACACTTCTTACCGCAAAAACTATAATTACGCCTACCAGTGCCAAGATGACAAAATTTCCCATGCTGTTCTTCCTCTCTGAAAACAAGTTTGGCTTAAATTCATTAGCTTTGTCTAACTTCTTTAGTTTAGTCCCTTGTTTTCTTCTGTCAAGGAATTTTGAAAAATTTTATTTTTCCTATTGTGATGCACCGGGTCTTATTTTTCCTTTTCTTCTTCCTCTTCCGTCTCTTCCTTGTGTACGATAGTCTTTCCGATACGGTGGTTCTTGATTTCCGCCACATCGATACTCAGACCGTCCGTATCCAAGTGTAAGGAGGAGCCGTCCTCCGGCACTCTACCGATAATTCCCATGATATAGCCGCCGAAGGTATCCGCAGCCTCTAAATCCAGATGAATCTTCAGGGCTTCATTCACATCCTCCAAATCCGCAGAGCCGAGAATGCTCCACTCATTTTCAGAAATCTGCTCAATAGGCTCCGGCTCCGGAAGCTCATCCTCCTCATGAAGGTCCCCCACCAAGGCCTCAATCAGGTCATGAAGGGTAACAATTCCCGTCATTCCGCCGTACTCATCCAACACTATCCCATAGTACTTTCTTTCCTTTTGCATGATTTTGAAAAGGTCTGAAACCTTCATATTTTGAGAAATGAAGAAGGGACGATCCACCGCATTCCGCATAACATTGGGTCTGCTTAAGTCGTTTAGGCGGAAATAATCCTTGGTATTCAAGACACCGATGATATCGTCATTGTCCTCACCGCAAATCGGGTAACTTGCAAAACGGTTTTCATGGATGGTATGTCTCCACTGCCGGTCCGTATCCTCAATATAAAGCATAGCCACATCTGTTCTGTGGGTGCAAACGTCTTCCACCGTAAGATCTTTAAATTCAAACACATTTTGAATCCACTCATTTTCACTGGATTCAAAGATGCCGCTTTCCATTCCCTCATCAATCATCATCAAAATATCTTCCTCGGAAACGGCATTGATATCTCTTTCCGGATCGATTTTCAGAAGCTTCAGTACCGCATTGGTGGATGCGGAAAGAAAGAAAACGATGGGCATGGAAATAATAGACACAATCCGCAGTACCGGAGCAATGAAAAGCGCTATAGGCTCTTTATATACCTGCGCCAAGCGTTTCGGCACCAACTCTCCGAAAACAATACTGATATAAGATAGAATCAAAGTAATCAGCACTATAGAAACGGGGTGCATCATGCTCACCGTATTGGGGATAGGAAGCTTTACCAGGAGCTTATCTAAATAACCCGCAAAGCTCTCTGCCGCAAAGGCACTGGAGAGAAATCCCGCCAGAGTAATCGCCACCTGAATGGTGGACAAAAAGCGGGAAGGCTCTTCTACAAGCTTTAAAAGATGCTTTGCATTTATACTTCCGTCCTCCGCAAGCTTTCTTATTTTTCCCTCTCCCATCTGCAAAACCGCAATTTCCGCGCAGGAAAAAAATCCGTTAATGAAAATCAGTACAAACAAGAGTATGACTCGACCAATCATAGTTGTGTTTAAAAATCCTCCTTAACTCCAAAATTCTTGGAATAGTTTTCGTTCCCGGGAATACTCGAAAAATGAACTGCAGAAAAAGGTATAGCGTGTCCTACACACTATACCTTCTCCCTATATGATTCTTAGGACCTCCGTTATCCGCGTCCCCGTCTTCGTCCATGTTCTTCCCCTTCTTATCTCTTTCCTCAACTGAAAAGAATACAGGCATTATACGGAATCTCCCCTACTTTGTCAAATCCGAGAGAAAACCGTCTTGAGATTGTTATTCCATCGTGAATATCATAGTTACTTCTACAATGAATTCCATGACGTTTGATAAGTACTACAGCTCCACCGGAATTCCCTTTCGGCAAAGAGCAATGCGCCAAGGCTTTTTCTTTGCCCGGATATAACGAAACTTCAGAAAACCGGCATTTTCCAGATATGCCTTTAATTCCGCCTCATCATAAAGTCTTACACCATGAATCTTCTTAATCATGGAACAACACTTACTTTCCTTATCATGGGTAACCGCCAAAAGAAGTACCCCTCCCGGCTTTAAAACTCGATACGCCTCTGCCAAAGCTTTGTCCATGCTCTTCCAAAAGTAAATGCTTTCAAAGCTGGAAATCGCATCAAAGCTGTCGTTTCGAAAGGGAAGCTTATTCACTCCGCTTAAAATCACCTCGCATCTGTCCTGCGAAATGGCCTTCTCATTCCAGCCTGTGGCGATGGAAACGGATACCGGCGAATGATCGATGCCGCTGACATGGGCATCCGGATAGCATTCCAACCAACGCTCCAGATTACCGCCTCCCCCGCAGCCCAAGTCCAAAATATCCGCCTGAATCGGCAGCTCCACAAAGGACATGCCCCAGCGACCCAACTTGGCATGCTCTCCATAATTCATTAATAGGCTAATGACTCTCCCAAAAAATCCTCTGGGTTTCGAGAAATTCTGCAAAAGCCCCATTGTCTTCCTCCTGAAATCTTGGGGAATCCTGCTCCTAGCATCCCCTTTTTTCTTTCTAGTCCGTCTTCGCAAGTCTTAATTTATTCGTAAATTTAATTTTATGGGACAAAGCTAGGCTTGTCAACAGGGAGATGGGGAAGGACGGGGGAAGCTTATGCGATATTTTTATACCTTGTATAAAAATACTCGTAAATCTTTTGACGATACTCAGAGATACTAAGTTCATCATAGGCAATGAATCTAAGAGCTGCCGAGTTGATGCAAAAACGCCGATCTTCACCCGAAGTTCATCCACAGATTCTTCTGCGCTGTTTTACTGAAGATCAAAGTAACTGCGCGGGATATGGCAGTAGCCGCCGGGATTCTTGTCCAGATACTTCTGGTGATACTCTTCTGCGGGGAAGAAGTTTTCCAACGGAAGCAGTTCAACAGCAAGCCTGGCTCCGGCTTTCTCTTCCTCCGCCCGATAAACCGCTTCGAT
>CAUUJL010000059.1:0-13830 GCA_963545375.1 uncultured Oribacterium sp. | reverse complement strand
ATTAAAAAACCACAATTTAATTTTTGATAACATACATCAATCCTCCTGTTTAAATGTTGGATTATATTATCATATAATCGATCTTTATCCAATCTGAAATGGTATATTCATCTTTTTGTAATTGAAAAATCCTTTATGATTTTCTTGCTTATTTTCCCTAATCTATCTTCGATTAATCTCTAAAAGAAACTACTCGGTAGTTTGACAGTTAAATATTTCCAAAATCTCCTCAGGCCTTGAAAAGCCTGTATTTTTTTGTCAAATTTCAACAAATATACACCGGCTATATTCAGCTATGTGTGGTATA
This sequence comes from uncultured Oribacterium sp., assembly GCA_963545375.1. Classification (GTDB taxonomy): domain Bacteria; phylum Bacillota; class Clostridia; order Lachnospirales; family Lachnospiraceae; genus Oribacterium. The sequence goes on along the minus strand of CAUUJL010000059.1, from coordinate 13,523 downwards.
ACGGGCGCATGGAGGGGCTGCGTGATGAAAGTATCTGTATCAAAATCGAAAAATCAGACCATCTATTACCTGAGTAAATCAGTTTAGATAGATGGTATTATAAGTATTAATCAAAAACGATGGCAGATTGAAGAATGTTTCCGGATTATGAATAGTGAATTTCAAGCCAGACCGGTATATCTCAGTAGAAAAGATCGAATCACGGCACATTTCATTACCTGCTTCACCGCCCTGATTCTTTATCGCATTCTAGAGAAGAAGTTAGGTGAGAGTTATACCACTGAAAGCATTATAAGAACACTGAAAGAAATGAACATGCTGATAGCTCCCGGTGAAGGATATATCCCTGAGTATACACGAACCGACCTTACAGACAAACTCCACGACACATTTGGTTTTAGAACGGATTACGAGATTGTATCTCAAAGAGAAATAAAAAAGATTTTAACCACAACGAGAAAGTAGAAATATTGCTAGAATTCAAAAAGAAAATAAGAGCTCATAAATGGCGTAATTACACCGTTTATGGGCTCTTGACTCTTTCGTAACTGTCAAAGACGGGTTTTCTAACAAAAAAGATAGCTTCCGTAAAGACTCTTCCCTCTTCTTTCAGAAATATCACTTCACTCTTCTTTCAGAAATATCGATTTATAGGAATTTATATTTTTTGCTTTATGGAAATATATGTTGGGGGATTGCTTTATCTCATTTGAAAAGCTATAGTCAAAAGACTTGTTTATTTTTCTGTTTCCGTATAGAAAAAGAATGTTTAAAGGAGTTTTTATGTTTCGTATGAGCGGTACCCTGAGGAAGGATAATCAAATATTGGCTTCCTGTGTTTCCCGGCAGGAAGGTCCCGGCAGTAGAACGGAGAAGGTCTTAAGAGCCTTGGAAGAAATTTGTCAGCATCTGGATCTTGCGGTTCCCATCTGGCTCCCTGCCAGAATTGAAGAATTTAAGCAAAGAAGCAAGACTGTTTTTCTGGAGGATTCCTTTATGGAAGAAATCCCCTTTGACAGCTTCAGCATCCAAGTCATCGAAGAGTAAGGGCTGTAAAAAATCAAAATTAAATAGATTTTCGGCAATATAGGTCTAAATGAGGGGTAGTCTGAGCCCGTCGGTACTTGCGAAAAACAAGAGAATCGCAGTTTTTCGCTTAGTATCCGTTACGTGGCGAAGCTAGCGAGAGCGTGCCCCCAATTTAGACCTATATTGCTTAGAAAACTATTTTGATTTTTTACAGCCACATAACTATTACTTGTTTGCCAATTCCTTCGCCAGTTCTTCATATCCCGGCTTTCCTAAGAGGGCAAACATATTTCTCTTGTAGCTCTCTACTCCCGGCTGGTTGAAGGGGTTTACGCCGTTTAAATAAGCGGAAACACCGCAGGCAAACTCAAAGAAGTAGAATACCTCTCCCAGGGTTCTGGCACTCTGCTCGTCAATCTTCACGATAAAGTTCGGTACATCTCCATCACTGTGAGCCAAGATGGTTCCCTTCATGGCTGCCTTATTCACAAAGTCTACGGTTTTTCCTGCCAGATAGTTCATTCCGTCTGTATCGATGGCTTCCTTCTCCAGCACAATCTCTTCCTTGGATTTCTCGATTTCCAATACGGTTTCAAAGTGCAGGGGACTTCCTTCCTGAATAAACTGTCCTAAGGAGTGTAAATCTGTAGTAAAGTCTACGGAAGAGGGGAACAGACCTCTGTGATCCTTACCTTCGGATTCTCCCATTAACTGCTTCCACCACTCGGAAAGGTAGTGGCAGGATGGCTCATAGTTTACCAAAATCTCAATCTTCTTATTCTTCCGAAGCATGATATTTCTGGCTGCCGCATACTGTAAAGCAGGGTTCTCCTTGTAATCAGCGGAAAGCAGTCTTTCCCGCATAGCATTGGCGCCATCCATAAGCTCCTGAATATCCACACCGGTCACGGCAATGGGAAGTAACCCTACTGCTGTAAGTACGGAAAAACGTCCGCCGATATCATCCGGTACTACAAACTCCTCATAGTGCATTTCGTCAGCCAGATTCTTCAACGCTCCCTTAGCCCGGTCAGTAGTGGCGTAAATACGCTTTGCCGCCTCATCCTTTCCATACTTCTCTTCCAGCAATCCCTTGAATACTCTAAAGGCAATGGCAGGCTCTGTAGTGGTTCCGGACTTGGAAATGATGTTGATGGAGAAATCCTTTCCCTTCAACACATCCTGCAAATGCAGAATATACTTGGAAGAAATGTTATTTCCCACATAGTAAATTTCCGGAGTCTTTCTGTCCTCTTTCTTTAACTCATTGTAGAAGCTGTGATTTAAAAATTCATTGGCTGCCCGGGCCCCTAGATAAGAGCCTCCGATACCGATTACCAAAAGAACATCGGAATCCTCCTGAATCTTCTTTGCCGCCTTCTGAATCCTCTGAAACTCTCCCTTATCGTAATCTGCCGGCAGGGAAATCCACCCTAAGAAATCATTTCCTGCGCCCTTTCCGGACAAAAGCGTATCTCTTGCCGCAAGGGTCTGGCTTTTAAAGTTCTCCATCTCCTCTTCACTGATGAATTTTCTTGCCTTGGATAAATCAAATTGTAGCATATAGCCTCCTTCTCCTTTTCCCTCTATTCCTTTAGAGGGTAGTTCTTCCGAGATGATTTACAAAATATCGTGAAACCGTCTCTTCTTAGCCCCTACAGTGTATCCTTTAAAAAAAATACACCGTTAACTCTAACTTTATTTCTTATTTTGTAAGAATAACTTACTTTAAGAATTCTAAGACAAAGTCTACACTTTGTGCAATAGCTTTTCTCTCAAATTCTGTATAAGTCATAGGTGCTTTGGTATTTGCTTCATCAGAAATAAAGCGCAAAATCAAGAAAGGAACCCCATTTTTTCTTGCAATCTGGGCAATAGCCGCCCCTTCCATCTCACAACAGGATGCTTGGAACTCCTTCCGTAAAAATTCCTTTTTTTCCTGAGAGGAAACAAAGCAGTCTCCGGTAGCTACTCTACCCAGAAAAGTATGGAAGCCCTGCATGGTCTTCCCCACTGCTAATGCCTTCTCAATCATTTTTTCCTCTGCCGGAAAGGCCAAATCCTCTTCTCTGGGAATCTGTCCTAAAGGGTATCCGAATTCCGTGGCATCCATATCATATTGCACTGCATCCTCGGAAACCAAAAGATCCAAAACATGGATTTCCTCCGCAATGGCTCCTGCCACGCCGGTATTTAGGATTTGACTTGGAGAAAAAGTATCGATTAAAGCCTGAGTACAAGCTGCTGCATTAACCTTTCCGATTCCGGCTTTACATAGTACTACTTCCTTTCCGGAAAGCTTTCCCTTTACAAAGAAGTATGGACCCTTTTGGATTTCTTCCCTGTCCTCACAAAGCTCCTTAAGCTTTGCCACTTCCTCTTCCATGGCTCCGATAATCCCTATCATTTTCCCCCTCCTTTTTACAGCTTATGATATACCCTTTTATGGCTTTTAATAAAATTTGAATGATTTGAAAAATTGAACTGCATCGATTTTTCCCAAAAGAAAGAATTACAAAAAAGAATCAATGAGCTGTAAAACATTTTCTCTTCCGTTCTTTTCCTTACTGTTTCTCATGGCTTCCTGAAATTTTGCCTTATTTTCCTTCAGTTCCTTTAATAAAGCATAAAGCTTGGAAAAATCCGCCTCTGCCTCATCCTGAGAAAGCACCAGAGAATAGCCCTGCTTTTGGAAGGACTCTGCATTTAAAATCTGGTCTCCTCTGGAAGCCCCTTTGGGTAAGGGAATTAAAAGATTGGGCTTTTCCAAAGCCAAAAGCTCGCAGATTACATTAGCACCTGCTCTGGATAGGACACAATCTGCCGCCTGATAATAATCCGCCAACTCCTCATGGACATATTCATATTGCTGATAGCCGGCTCTATTCTTTAGACTTTCGTCGTCATTTCCCTTACCGCAAACATGAAGAATGTCCCAGTCTTCCAAGAGCTGATCCAGATTCTTTCGAATCAGTTGGTTTACCGCCTGGGAGCCCATGCTGCCGCCGATAATCAGTAAAATCTCCTTCTCTCCGGAAAATCCGGCTCTTTCTATCCCCTTCTCCCGACTTCCCTGTAGAAGCTCCTCTCGAATGGGGGCACCGGTAAAGACCGCCTTTTTCTTTGGCAAATAATTTAGGGTTTCCGGAAAATTACAGCAGATTTTTTTGGCAAAGGGAATGGTCAGTTTATTGGCAAGCCCCGGTGTCATATCCGACTCATGGCAAATCACTGGAATCCCAAGGCTTGCCGCAGCATAGACCACCGGTACCGCCACAAAACCGCCCTTGGAAAAAACCAGATTGATTTTTTCCTTTTTTAAAAACTTTCTGGCCTGAAAAAATCCTGCAAGGACCTTAAAGGGGTCTGTAAAATTCTGTAAAGAAAAGTATCTCCGAAACTTTCCGGTGGCAATCCCGTAGTAGGGAAGTCCCGCCTTTTCCGCCAAATCTTTTTCTATTCCCTTTTCCGAGCCGATATAAAAGAGCTGATGCTTTCTTTCCAGTAAACCGGGAATCAGGGCAAGATTTGCGGTAACATGTCCTGCGGTGCCTCCCCCTGTTAATACTATCTTAGCCATGAATCTCCTTTATAATACTTTCCTTTACCCGGTCCAGTTCTCCCTCCTCATAAGAAAGGGGAGTCCATAAAACCATGCTATCCTTTTCATCAAATCTGGGAATGAGGTGCACATGAAAATGCTCCACTGTCTGGCCTGCTGCAGCGCCGTTGTTTTGTACCACATTAAATCCCTTTGCTCCCGTAGCCTTTACCATGGCCTGTCCGATTTTTTTCGCCAAAGGGAAAACCTTGGCCAGTACTGAATCCTCCAATTCCAAAAGATTCTTTCCATGCTGCTTCGGCAGAATCAAACAATGTCCCTTTGCTGCCGGGGAAATATCCAAAATCACACGAAAATCCCCATCTTCATACACCGTTCCGGAAGGAATCTCCCCATTGGCAATCTTACAAAAAATACAATCCGCGCTCATTGTTCTGTCCTCTCTTTCTCTGCTAATCTCCTGCTGAAATATTAGTTTTTTCTATCTGAAATAATGGTTTTCTCTATTATATCGCATTAGCTAAATTTTGCTAATTTAAATACCGCTTTAAATATTTTCCGGTATAGGAGATTGGATTTTCCGCCACCTCTTCCGGGGTGCCGGTACAAAGCACCGTTCCGCCGCCGCTTCCTCCTTCCGGCCCCATATCAATCAGGTAATCGGCACACTTGATCACATCCAGATTATGCTCAATCACAAGAACCGTATTGCCGCCATCTGCCAGTCTTTGCAGCATTTCCACCAGCTTCCGTACGTCTTCAAAATGTAGGCCTGTAGTAGGCTCATCCAAAATATAGAGGGTTCTTCCGGTTCCTCTTCGGCTTAGCTCTGTAGCCAGCTTGATTCGCTGGGCCTCTCCTCCGGAAAGCTCCGTGCTGGGCTGTCCCAGGCGAATGTAGGAAAGTCCCACATCCATGAGTGTCTGCATTTTCCGCTGAATACTGGGGATATGGGCAAAGAACTCGTAGGCTTCTTCCACCGTCATATTCAAGACATCATAGATATTCTTTCCTTTGTAGCGAACCTCCAAGGTTTCCCGGTTATAGCGTTTTCCGTTACAAACCTCACAGGGCACATAGACATCCGGCAGGAAATGCATCTCGATTTTTACAATACCGTCTCCGGAGCAGGCCTCACATCGTCCCCCCTTCACATTGAAGGAGAAACGTCCCTTGGTATAGCCTCTTTCCTTGGCATCCTTGGAGCTGGCAAAGAGGTCACGAATCAGGTCGAAGACGCCGGTATAGGTGGCCGGATTGGAGCGGGGGGTTCTTCCGATGGGGCTTTGGTCAATGTCAATGATCTTATCCAAAGCCTCCAATCCCTCCATTTTCCTAAACTTTCCGGGAATCATTTTGGCCTTGTTCAAAACCTTGGCACAGTGCTTATGGACGATTTCGTTCACGAGAGAGGACTTTCCCGAGCCGGAAACGCCGGTAACACAGGTGAATACCGACAAAGGAATCTTCACATCCACATTTTTCAAATTATTTTCCTGGGCTCCATACACATCCAGAGTCTTTGTAAAGCTTCTTCTATGCTTTGGCAGAGGAATCTTTTTCTTTCCGCTTAAATACTGACCGGTTATAGAGTCCTTATTTTTCATAATCTCCTTGGCAGTACCTACGGCCACCACCTGCCCGCCGTGTTCTCCGGCTCCGGGACCGATATCTACAATCAAATCCGCCTCTCGCATGGTGTCCTCGTCATGCTCCACCACGATAACGGAATTTCCCAAATCCCGAAGACGCTTTAAGGTGGCAATCAGCTTGTCGTTGTCCCTTTGATGAAGGCCGATACTGGGCTCATCCAAAATATAGGCTACTCCCACCAAACCGGAACCGATCTGGGTAGCCAGACGGATTCTTTGGGCCTCTCCTCCGGAGAGAGTTCCGGCAGAACGGGCAAGGCTTAGGTAATTTAGCCCCACATCCAGCATGAACTTGCTTCTGGCCTTGATTTCCCGGATAATCTGATCCGCAATTTTCTCTTCCATGGCGGTTAGCGTCACCGTGGAAATCCAGTCATGGAACTGATCTAAAGGCAGAGTACAGGACTCGTAAATATTCTTCTCTCCCACAGTTACGGAAAGAGAACTGGGCTTCAGTCTGGCTCCATGACAGCTGGGACAAGGCGTAATCCGCATAAACTGCTCGTACTCCTGCTTCATTTTCTCAGAAAAGCACTCCTTATAGCGTCTTTCCACGTTATTGAGCAAACCTTCAAATACCACACGGTGCACATTGCCCTTTCCAAACTGGGAGGCATAGCGTACCGTAATGCTTTCCGTACCGGTACCCTGGAGAATAATCTTCCGAATCTTCTCCGGAAGCTCACAAAATGGAGTATCCAAAGAAAAGCCGTACTTTTCACTCAAAGCCACCAGCATGGCATGGGTGAAGCTTCCTTCATCCTTGGAATTCATCCAGCCCATTACGGAAATGGCACCTTGATTTAAAGATAGACTTTCATCCGGAATCATCAGTTCCGCATCAAATTCCATCTTATAGCCTATTCCAAAGCAGGTAGGGCAGGCTCCAAAAGGATTATTAAAAGAGAAACTTCTTGGCTCGATTTCCTCTATACTGCTGCCGTCCACCGGACAGGAAAAGCTGGTGGAAAGCCGCAGCTCCTCTCCATTTAAAAAGTCCACAAGCAAAAGGCCGTTGCTTAAAGAAAGCACCTGTTCAATGGAATCTGTAAGACGCTTTTCAATGCCCTTTCTCACCACAAGACGATCTACCAGCACCTCAATGGTATGCCGGTTATTTTTCTCTAAATCAATCTCCTCTTCCAGCTCGTACATATTGCCGTCAATTCTTGCCCGAACAAAGCCGGAACGGCGAATACTTTCCAAAAGCTTTTCGTGTTTCCCCTTCTTTCCTCTTACCACCGGAGCAAAGAGCTGCATTTTAGTGCCCTCTTCCCGCTTCATCAGAAGGTCCACCATCTCATCCACGGTTTGCTTTTTGATTTCTCTTCCACATTCCGGACAATGGGGAATTCCCACCCTGGCATAGAGAAGTCTAAGATAATCATAAATTTCCGTTACCGTTCCTACGGTGGAACGGGGATTTCTGTTGGTGGATTTTTGGTCAATGGAAATAGCCGGAGAAAGGCCTTCAATCAGCTCCACATCCGGTTTTTCCATCTGTCCCAGGAATTGTCTGGCATAGGAGGACAGGGACTCCATATATCTTCTTTGCCCTTCGGCATAAATGGTATCAAAGGCCAGGGAAGACTTTCCCGATCCGGATAAGCCGGTAAGAACCACTAAAGAATCTCTGGGGATATCCAGATCCACATGCTTTAAATTATGCTCATTCGCACCACGAATTTTTATCCACTTCTTTTCCAATGTATTTCCCAAACCTCTCTCTACATTCCGGCTGTTATAGTCGCTCTTGCAGTTTTTCTTTCCCAATCTTTCTTTCAGACTTTTTCACTTGCCGATGCCAAGGCACACAAAGCAAAAATAGCCGGCAAACATTTGTTTGCCGACTAAGCTTAACACCTCTATAGGGGCTTTTCAAGGGCTTCTTCTTAGGGAGCGATGACAGGATTTTTCAGAACCTTATCGCCGCAAGAAAATATGCCTTCCAAGTATTAAAGTACCTTGGATAAAAAGCTCTGCACACGCTCATTTTCACTATGATAGAAAAAGTCTTCCGGGGCCGCCTCTGTAATAAAATATCCATCCTCTAAGAAAAGCACACGATTGGAAACCTCCCGGGCAAAGCCCATTTCATGGGTTACCACCACCATGGTCATCTTTTCCTCCGCCAAATCCCGCATAACCTGAAGCACCTCTCCCACCATTTCCGGGTCTAAGGCCGAGGTAGGTTCGTCAAAAAGCATCACATCCGGCTCCATAGCCAGAGCCCTTACAATGGCTACTCTCTGCTGCTGACCGCCGGAAAGCTGTAGGGGAAATTGCTGTGCCTTATCCTCAAGGCCCACTCTTTTTAAAAGAGCCATTGCCTTTTCCTCCGCCTCCTCCTTGGATTTCTTAAGAAGCTTTCTGGGGCCAAGGGTCAGGTTGTCCAAAATACTCATGTGGGGAAAGAGGTTAAACTGCTGAAATACCATGCCCATCTTCTGCCGTAAAGCATCCATATTCTTGCTATGCAATACGCTTTGCCCTTCAAAGAAAATATCTCCCTTCGTAGGGCTTTCCAAAGCATTTAAGCAACGAAGAAAGGTGGACTTTCCGGAGCCGGAGGGTCCGATAATACTAATCACGTCTCCCTTATGAATTTCCACGGAGATATCATGTAAAACCTCTTGATTTTTAAATTGCTTATGGAGATGTTCTACCTTAATCAAGACCTCTGCCATCATTATCCCCTTTCTTTTCTTTGGAATGCCTCTTCCATCTTTTTCTCCAGGAAGGAGAAGAACATGGTTAAGATCAGATAAATCAAAGCCACCGTAAGCAATGGTGTCCAGGCATCATAGGTTCTGGAACGGACAATGTCTCCGGCCTTGGTTAAATCCTGTACTGCCACATAACCTGCCACCGCAGTTTCCTTAATCAGGACAATAAACTCGTTGAAGATGGCAGGAAGTACATTACGAACCGCCTGAGGCATAATAATATAGCGCATAGTCTCACCATAGCTAAAACCGAGAGAACGACCTGCCTCCATCTGTCCCTTGGGGATGGACATAATTCCGGAACGGATGATTTCCGCCACATAGGCTGCGGAGTTTAGGCCGAAAGCAATAACTCCCACAAAAACTCCGGAGAAAATACGGGAAGTAAAGATACAGTAATAAAAAATCATCAGCTGAATTACCGCCGGAGTTCCTCGCATAATGGTTAAATAAAACTGACAAATTCCGTTGGCTATCTTGCCTTTTCCGGTTCTGTCATAGGTACTTCTTATCATACCGATGACAAAGCCTAAAGCCACACCGATTAAAAGGGCAAAAAACGTGATAATCAAGGTGTTTTTCAGTCCCTCCAGAAAATAGAGATAGCGCTTATCCTGTACCAGATTCATATACAGATGTTCCTGTAATGACATATGTTACTCCCCTCTACAGCGAGATGTCCCGCCATATAGGCAGGACCCTCGAAATGAATACAAAGCAGCTGATTATTTTGCCTGAATATACTTAGCTGTAATTTCCTCCAGCTTACCGTTATCCTTCAGCTTCTTTAAGGCTGCATTAATCTTTTCTACCAACTCCGTGTTTCCCTTCTTTACACAGATAGCATAATCCTCTTCCGCATAGGCAGTATCCAAAAGCTTTAAGCCCTTATTCTGAGAAACAAATAGCTCTGCCGGATTCTTATCAATAACCACCGCATCAACCTTGCCTGCCTGTAAGGCCTGCACCGCATCTGCTCCCTTCGGAAAACGTTCTACGCTTTTTTCGCCTAAATCGTCTGTAGAATACAGGTCTCCGGTGGTTCCCTGCTGTACCCCCACCTTCTTTCCCTTTAAATCATCAATGCTGCTGATGGTGGAATCCTCTGTCACGATTACGTTCTGTACGGAAGTGGCATAAGAATCGGAGAAATCCACATTCTTTAAACGATCCTCATTGACCGTCATGCCGGCTGCACCGAAATCCGCCTTTCCGGACTGCACTGCAGGGATAATAGCATCAAAAGCCAGGTCGGAAATTTCCAGCTTCATTCCCATCTCTTCCGCAATAGCTTCCGCAATGTCCACATCAATACCTACAATATCTTTTCCCTCGTGGTACTCATAGGGAGGAAATTCCGCATTAGTCGCCATAATCAAGGTGCCGCCCTTTGCTTCCGCCTTAGCCGAATCAGTCCCCTTATCGGTTCCTGCCTGACTTCCCTGTTCTGTTCCCGCTTCACTCCCCTTAGCTGTTCCATCTGTACTTCCTTTGGAACCGCTGCAAGCTACCAAAGACAATCCTGCCAATGCCGCAATCAATAAATACTTTTTCATATTCTCTCCTCCTTAAATACACCTAATCATCCTGTTTCCAAACAAGCTGACCGGTCAAAATACTTTCCACTCAGCTAAAGCATACGCCTTACATTCCTGTCCCCTCAAAAGAAGGAATATGTATAAAGCAAAGCTGTCATGTGCATAATTATACTTTTATCCTGGGTTATGTCAAGGGCTTTTTTGAATATTTTTGCATATTTTCTTTTCTGTTTGCATAAGTAGAAATTCTATTACTGCTTTACAGAGCTTCCCCCACTAGAAATATTGCCGAAAGAAAGGCTTCAGGCGTTTCATTAAAACGCCCCCTAAAATCCCTATTAGAACACCTGCGACAGAGCCTGCAATCAGTAAATACGGGAGATAATACCAAAGCGCCGTGTTTTTCAGAAGATAAGCCGCCATAAACACCTGACCGATATTATGAAAGATTCCTCCGATCAAGCTGACACTGACTGTGGAAAAATGAAGCAGATTTTTAAATAGAAGCATCATCAAAAAACTGCATAAAAATCCACTCAAAGAATAGCTAAGGGTCAAAGCGTTTCCAAATAAAAGCGATAAGAGAATGATTCTTAAAAAGCCGATTACCGCTGTAGGGATTGGCCCTACGGAAAACAGCATTAAAATATTCACTAAATTTGCCAGCCCCAGTTTTACTCCCGGAATGGGAATAGGCGTAGGAAGCTGAGCCTCCACATATCCCAAAATCATGGAAATGGCTAAAAACATGGCATAAATACTAAGATGAATGCTGCTTCTACGCCTTGCTCCTTGGGGAACTTTCCCGGAAATTTCATTTTCCCGGGAGCTTTTCTTTTTTTCCCTATCCTGCATGATCCTCCTAACTCCTATTCTATGCTAATAAAAACTATGCTTTTCTATTATGCTATACCGTCTTTTATGACATGAAAAAGGACGGCGCACGCGCCGTCCTGCTTTTGCTTTTCTTTCATCTTGATACTTCTGCAATGCTGTCCTTCTTCTCATGCTGTCTTACTTAACCGTCTGTCCCGAGAAGTCGTCTATATTACAAAATGATTCAAACCCGAAGAGAAAAATTAAAGCTTTACTACGTTAGTAGCCTGAGGTCCCTTAGCTCCGTCAACTACTTCGAACTCAACGGCCTGACCTTCTTCCAAAGACTTGAATCCGTCTCCGGACAATCCGGAATAATGTACGAATACATCCTTTCCTGTCTCATCAGAGATAAATCCATAACCCTTCTGGTTGTTAAACCACTTTACTGTACCTTTCATTACTATATCCTCCAAAAAACAATTGCAACCGAAATTGATTACAACAATGGAAGAATACCATATCCCCTGCACTTCGTCAACCGCATTTTTAGAAGAATCCCAGCATTTTGGTTTTTTTCTGAATGGTTTTATCCCTCTTTTTTAGAAAACTCGAAAAATAGAAGCCTTGTGAAAAAATTATCTGTTGAGCAATTCTTCTAAATCATTCTCTGAAAAGATGTACTTCTTATTGCAGAAATCACAACGTACTTCCTGGGATTTATGGTCGGAAAGTAAAGATTCAATCTCTTTCTTTCCCAAAGAAATCAAAGCTTTCTCCACCCTTTCTCTGCTGCAGTTGCAGTGATAGCGAAGCTCCCGCTTCTCATGAATTTCCAGTCCGAAATCTCCCAACAAATACTCCAGAAGCTCCTCCGGTGTATGCTTTGCCAGTAAATCCGTAACGGAATGAACCTTGGATAACTTCTCCTCCAGCTTATCCAGAAGACTTTCCTCTGCAAAGGGGAGAAGCTGAATAATAAAGCCTCCGGACTCAGCCACGGTATTTTCCTTATTCATCAGGACTCCAAGGCCTACTGAAGAAGGAATCTGCTCACTGATACTGTAGTAAGCATTGATATCCTCGGCAATTTCTCCGCTGATTAAGGCAGTCTGTCCCACGTATGGCTCTCCTAAGCCATTGTCCCGGATCACGGAAAGGAAACCGTTCCCCACGGCGCCACCTACATTTAAGTGACCATCCTCCCTTGCGGGAAGAATCACATAGGGATTCCCGCAAACGCCCTTTACATTGCCATGGGAGTCTGCCGTAGCCACAAGACTCTTCATCGGGCCGTCTCCCTTGATGGATAGGGTAATCAGGTCTTTCTCTCCCTTTAACTCCACTCCCATCATCAGAGCCGCACTCATCAATCTGCCCATAGCCGCAGTGGCAATGGGGGAAGTATTATGAATTCGTCTTTGCTCCTCTGCCGTATTTCTGGTGCTGCAGGCAAAGGCGCGAATCTGCCCTTCTGCCGCAGTCCCTCTTACCAAATAGTCCGCATTAGCCATTTTGTAATAATTCTCTCTCTTTTTCTTCGTCTTTTCTCATGCAACACTTTTTGTATTTCTTTCCGGAGCCGCAGGGACAAGCATCATTTGGATAAATCTTCTTGCTCTCTCTCTTCACCGTTCCGGACTTCTTCTGCTCCTTATAGAGCTCTTTTCTCTTCTCCTCTGTCAAAATGGAATCCCAAGCCGGAAGCTCATAGAGCCAGGAAGCCTTGGCCTCCACCATGTTGTAGTACAGCTTTTCCGGATCAATCTGAATCTTAACAACGGTATCTTCTTCCATAGTATCTATAGGATTATGATAGCCTGCTAAAGACTCATCGATTCCGTCCAGAATTCCTACGAAAATGAAGGGATCGATGGAGAACTTTTCTGCCAACTCCTTTACGCTTCCCTCATAAACCTTCTTCGGATCCTTCAGGATTTCCTCATAAAATCCCTTCTCCAAAGCAAAATACTTCTGCCAAAGAGCCTCCTGCTCCTGCTTATTCATTCCGTTTCCGTAGGCGGTATTTCTCCAATTTTCTAACAAAGTTGCCATAGCTATCTCCATTTCTCATTTTTTCTTTTGACGCAAAGCGAGAACGTCTCGCAAAGTGTTTTTCATTTTCGGGCTAAACTCCCAATAACCTAATGATTATACCAAAAATTCCACCATTTACAACCTAAGGATATGGGAGCAAATT
>CAUUJL010000058.1:0-13860 GCA_963545375.1 uncultured Oribacterium sp. | reverse complement strand
GGGCCGGAAACCTGAGAACCTGTCTTCTTGCAGTTCTCTACGATTTTTGCGGCGGATTCGTCCACAAGGCCGTGCTCGTAAGCCTTGAGGGTGATTCTCATTACTTGACTTGCCATAAAAAAAGTCGCCTCCTATCGGGTTATTGACGATAAGTTGGTGACTGTACACGTTTCCGCGCGTATCTTATAAAAATACACACGCCGCACCCGCTGCTTGGTGCTTAGATTGTAGTACAGTGACCTGCCGTCAGTTTCAAAACTTGACATTCGCTCCAGAAAGCTCTCTGTAGAAACTTATACATTACTGCTTTCATTTCTATAGTAATCTTTTCCTTCAACGCTATCATGCCACAGCCGTACTAAAATACCATATCCCCGGGCAGAAAGCAAGATTTATCCCGCTTTTTTTGCACAAAATCAAAAACATGAGAAAAAGCTCTTATCGTCACGAATCCTTGTTTCCAGATTCAATTCCACGCTACCGTGCGTGTCGCATTAGTATAATAGAAAAAAGAAGCCTTGTAAAGACTTCTTTATCTTGTAACCGATATTTTCGTCAAAAAGTTCTCTGTATAGTCCTGTGTACCATCCGGCTCAATCCACATCGCTTCCACATCCACTCCGCTGTTCCGGATCTTCTGTAAAAGCGCTTTCCCCTCTTCCACATCCAGAATAAAAAGAGCCGTAGAAAGTCCATCCGCAAGGCCGGAATCCTTGGTCAAAATACTTACGGAACGATGCAAGTCGGAAGGCATCCTTGTTCTCGGATCCACGATATGGGCATAGCGCTTACCGTTTACCACATAAAAACGTTCGTAGTCTCCACTGGTAACCAAAGAAGTGTCTTCAATTTCTCCGGACACGGCAAACTGCTCCGTATCCTGTCCATCCACGTAAAAGGGATTTTCCACGGGACAAACCCAGCGTTTTCCGTCTCCCCTTTTTCCGATAGCCCTCAGGTTTCCGCCAATATTCAAAAGATAATGCTTGGCTCCGGCTTGTTCCAGTAGCTCTGCCGCCCTTTCCACGGACCAGCCCTTGGCAATACCGCCTACATCCAGCTTTAGCTCCGGGTCTTGAAAAAACACGGTGGAGTTTTCTTCATCCAAAACCAAGTCTTCGATATTACAATGTTTAGATGCTTCCAGAAGAGCCGCTTCCTCCGGAAGGCTTGCATTTTCCGGATTAGCTATCCCCGCCTCCCGATAGTCATGCCAAATACGAAGCACTGCCCCATAAGCAATATTTACCTCTCCGTCAGTCTTTTCATAGATTTCCTTCCCGAACTTCAGCAAGGCCATGATTTCCGGATCCACCTTCACCGGAGCAGTGCCGGCATTTTCATTTACATATTTTAAATTCTGTACTCCGGGATAATCGTCATATACATCGAAAAGCTGATGGAGCTCCTGCAAACGCTTATGTACTGCCTTGAAGTTTTTCTGAAAATCCCCTTCATTTCCTTCGTAGCCGATGACCAGAGACACCGTATCAAAGACATCCATAAACTGGTCCTGATAGCGATTCTTCTTTCCGCAGGAACTTAAAAATAGGCAAGAAAGAAGGAAAAGGAAAGCGCCAAGAAATAGACAGGCCCGGCGGACAGACAAAAAGGATATAGAAGCAAAAGGCAAAGTCTTTTTAGTGTGCACGATACAAAATCCCCTTTTCCTCTTTGTGACGGGCAAACCATTCCTTTACATAGGGGCAGGTAGGAAGAATTTTCCCGCCCTGTCTCTTAACTTCTGCAATGGCCTTTTCTACCAAGGTCCCTGCAATCCCCTGCCCCCGGAGAGACGGATCCACAAAGGTGTGGTCAAACTCATAGACCTTTTCCTCTTCCATATAATAAGGAAAGCTTATTTCCGCCAGTACTTTTCCATCCTCTTCATAGCGAATCTGATGCTTCTCTATTTTCCATGCCATAAACTGCTCCTTTCCCAAAAACAGAAAAACCGCCCTTCGGTTTTGCCTTTAAATCCATCTTTCCACAAGAAAAAATAAAGATGTCTACTACAGTGAAGTTAGTTTACTATAACATTTTTTCTTCACAAAAAAAAGCCGAGAAAGAAAATGCTCTTTACGCGCATTTCCTTTCCGGCCTATCCCGGAGATAGAGAGATTCGAACTCTCGCGCCGGTTTCCCGACCTACCGCATTTCGAGTGCGGACCCTTCAACCACTTGGGTATATCTCCTGATTTTTTGTAAAAAAAACGGCGAGACAGCCTCGCCATTCCTTCACAATGCCGGCGACCGGGGTCGAACCGGTATGGGATTTTTGTCCCGCAGGATTTTAAGTCCTGTGCGTCTACCTATTCCGCCACGCCGGCGTTTCAAGTTTCCCTGAAAACGTCGCATTGTTTTGCAACAGTACGATAATACAGAATGTTCCTCTGCTTGTCAAGACAGGGGCTGTAAAAATTCAAAAAAGTTTTGAAAGACTTGAAAGTTTTGAAAGACTTGAAAGTTTTGAAGCCTTTGGAAGCCTTTAGGCAAAATAGTCGTAGGCTAATCGCTTCGTCCCGTCTCCTACGATAACCTCTCCGCAATATTGAAAGCCGAAACGCTGAATAGCCCTTTGCATGATCTGATTGTTTTCATGGGTATCAATCCTAAGATAGGGATGCTGTTCCTTACAAAACTGAAAGCATAGCCGGGCAATGCCGGGGATTTTCCCGGAGGATACCACCCGATGAATGACCCCATAGGCTTCCTTCCTATGCCAAGCTCCTGCATAGATTTCTTTATAGTTCGGCTCTTCTCCCACATGAAAATGAAAGACCAGCTCAATCTCCTCATCCTCCCCTACATAGAGATATCCTTCTTCTATATCCTTTCGAATCAAAGCCTCCGAAGGATTATTCTTTCCCCACTGAGTAGGGTTCCCGTTTTTCGCCATAAATTCTCTGGCCTTCTCGTATAAAGGCATAATCTGCTCTAAATCTTCCATTTTAGCTTTGCGAAATTTTAGCATACTTGCTCATCTCCCATTACCTTATAGGGCCTTTAGTAGGTCTCCCGGGAAAGCTTCTTGGATAAGTTCCAGTTGATAGTTCCTAATGATAAGTTCCTTTTAAAAAGTTCTTGGATAAGTCCCCTTGGGATTTATGTCTAAACTTATATGATAGCTGTTTTCAGCGCAAAATATTCACTAAATTTTCTGTTAAAACTTATTGTTTTTCCACAAAGACTGTCTTTTTTTCTCTCATTATGACTTTTTCCTCCCTTCGGGCAGCGGAGAACCTGATATCCTTACACTTTCCCCTATATACTCCACATTCGGATATTATCCGTAAGTGGATATTATCCGAATGTGGAGTATAGGAGATTCCTAAGGCTACCGCTATAATCTTTTTCAGGAGGTGGATATGCCTTATCTCAAACATCATTTTCTTTATCTTTTTCTACTCTATGCAGCCATCAAGGATTTACAAGAACGGAAAATCCCCAAAGTCTATTTTATACTTTTTCCCTCATTCTTTTTCTTCCTTCTTGCTTTCCCCTTTGAAGCCGCAGATCTGAAAAAATCCCTTATTACCCTTATCTACTGGATTCTAATTCTCTTAGTAAGCTATCCCCTCTTTTATTTCACCGCCGCCGGAGGAGCAGACTGGAAACTATGCTCCCTTCTTATCCCCCTATTACCCTTGGAAGAAAGTCTTCCTCTTCTCCTCCTGGCATCCCTTTTCTCTTTCCTTTTATTTTTCCTTTGTCACTTAGAAGACATTCCCTATGCTTTTTCTCTCTTTCTCGGCTACACCCCGATTATGCTGATGAAAGGATAAATTCTTCATTCCCATAGAAAGGATATTCGTCATGGAAAAAATTCTTGCCATCTACGATGAAGATGCCCTGTATTGCAAGCGCCTTAGCCTTTACCTTCGGCAAAACACCAAGCTCCCCTTCCAAATCTATCCGATTCTGAACAAAGAAAGCCTGGAAAGCTTCTCCAAGAAAAAGGAAGTGGATCTTCTGCTTCTCTCCGAAAAAAATGCGAGAAACCTCCATTTTTCTCCCAGGTCCCACAAAACCCTTTATCTTTCCGAAGAAAATCTGCTTACAAAGCAACGGAAGGAGAATTGTATCTATAAATACCAGTCCGGAGACCAAATTATGCGGGAAATTCTGGTGCAGTACGGAGAGTTGGAGCTTTTAGCGGAAGGAGGCCAGCATCGTGCGGATGTATTTCTGGTTTACAGCCCCCTCGGCCGTTTGGGAAAAACCACATTTTCCAAAGCCTTGGCTAAGGAACTGGGGAAGAACAGAAAGACGCTCTATCTCAGTCTGGAAGAATCCGCCTTTTCTTCAACGGATCAGGAAAAGGAGAAGGAATGTTTAACGGAAGCCCTTTATCACTTTAAGGAAAATCATCTGACCCCGATGATTTTGCGAGCCCTTTCCTATGCAAAAGAAAATTACATCACCATTCATCCGGTTCGAAGTCCGGAGGATATCAGCAGTGTTTCTCAAAGAGACCTTTCTCTTTTCTTGGAAAAAATTGCGGAAGAAGCGGGGGCCGATGCCTTGGTTGTAGATACCGACAGCAGTATGAGTCGTTATCTGGAATGTTTCACTTTAGCCAGAAAGGTCTTTCTTCCGGTTTTGGAAGATCGAAAAAGCAAGGCTAAGCTTTCCGTTCTTCAACAATACTTGGAGAAAAATGCAGGAGAAGGCGTGGCGGAAAAATTCATCCAATGCAATCTCCCCGCTCTAACGGAAGAAAGCGCCTCCTTCCCCGCTTTGGAACAATACTGCCGGGAGCTTTTATTACGACAGGTCTATGAAGAGGAGCAGGTAGAAGCGGAGCAATACCGAAAAATGGCTTTATAAGCATTGGGGAGATAGAGATAGGAACAAAAATAAAATTAGAAATGAGAATAGATACAAGAAGCGATACAAGAAGCGCAATGTGAATCGAAATAAGAATCGGAAAGGAGCTTAAAGTGCTGGCCCTGGATCAGGTAAAACAAGAAATCAAAAAAGAGCTTTTGCTGGATTTGGAAGAAAAACAAGTCAGTGACAGCCATTTGTATCAGGAAATCGACTCCGCCCTTTTAAGCCGAAAGGATCTGGCTTTGCGGGAAAAACTCTACTTAAGAAGCGCAGTTTTTGACAGCTTTCGAAGACTGGATCTACTTTCCGAACTTTTGGATGACGGTACGGTCAGTGAAATCATGATAAACGGTCCAAAAGAAATCTTTGTGGAAAGAAAGGGGCGAATGGAGCACTGGCAGGGCTCCTTTCAAAGTGAAGAACAGCTTGCGGATTTGATTCAACAGATTGTTTCCCGAATCAATCGTGCAGTAAATACCAAAAGCCCCATTGTAGATGCCCGCTTAGAAGATGGCTCCCGTGTTCATGTGGTGCTTCCCCCCATTGCGCTAAAGGGGCCAACGGTTACCATTCGAAAATTTCCGGAGCCTATCACCATGAAAAAGTTAATTCAACTGGAAAGTCTCACGGAGGAAGCAAGTCATTTTCTACAGTCTCTGGTTCGTTCCTCTTATAACATTTTCATTTCCGGCGGTACCAACAGTGGAAAGACCACTTTCTTAAACGCACTTTCTCAGTACATCCCTAAAGAGGAGCGAATTATTACCATCGAAGACAGCGCGGAGCTACAGATTCAATCCGTGGAGAATCTGGTCTCCTTGGAAACCAGAAATGCCAATGCGGAGGGAGAAGGCGCCGTCAGTATCTCCGATTTAATTAAAGCCTCTCTCAGAATGAGCCCGAACCGCATTATCGTTGGAGAGGTTAGAGGAAAGGAATGTCTGGATATGTTAAACGCCATGAACACCGGTCACGACGGCAGCATTTCCACCGGCCACGCCAATTCCTCTACGGATATGTTAAAGCGTATGGAAACCATGGTGTTACAGGGGGCGGACCTTCCTCTCCCATCCATTAGAAACATGATTGCCTCCGCCATTGAAATTATGGTCCATCTTGGAAGAACCAAGGATCACAAACGGCGGGTTTTGGAAATATCGGAAGTTATGGGGATTGAAAATGGAGAAGTTAAACTCAAAAAATTATATCAATACAATGGCAAAATTCTTGAAAAGCTGTCGGATCTCCATAACGAAGACAAACTCCGTAGTCGATTATAGAGAGTACCGCATTTATCTTCCGGAATACCTCTTCTTATGGGTCAAGTTCCTGTTGCTCCTTCTCCTCTTCTCTTACGCCTTTTACCGGCATATTCTCTTCTTTTTGCTTTTGCTTCCCTTCAGTTTTTTCTATCCCTTTCTCCTGAGAGATAAATTAAGAAAGAAGCGACAGGAGGTATTGGTTTCCCAATTTAAAGAAATGCTTTCCATCCTTAGCTCTTATTTGAGTGCCGGGTATTCTTTGGAAAATGCTCTATTCGCCTGCATCCCGGATCTGGAAAATCTTTTGGGGAAGAAGTGCTATATGGTAGAGGAGCTGAAGCAAATCAAACGCTCCCTTTCCATGAATCGCCCTTTGGAAGAAGCTCTTTCCCAATTTGCTCTTCGTTCCGGTGTGGATGATATCCATAATTTCTCGGAAATCTTCCTGGTGGCAAAGCGCTCCGGAGGAGATCTGATCCAGATTATTCAGCAAAGCAGTACGATTATTCGGGATAAACTGACCATTACCGAAGAAATCATCACCCTCAATGCTTCCAGACGATTCGAGCAAAAGATAATGAACGGTGTACCCTTCTTTATGATTTTTTATCTAAATGCCAGCTCTCCCGAATTTTTCCGGATTCTTTATTCCAGTCTCATGGGAAGAGTGGTAATGAGCTTCTGTCTCTGTATATACCTTCTGGCCATTTACCTCTCCCAAAAGATTATTGCCATCCCCGTGTAAGGCTTATCCGATGGCAGCTATTTCCACTGACATTTCTGCATTCTCCGGCATTTCCGGCATATCTCCCGTCTTCGACATTTCTTCGTGTCAGTTGTTTCTTTCGCATCTAATATTTCTATCCTGTCTCCCCTTTCCGGGTGTCACTAAAAAAGGACTATCTATGAACCCCTACACTATAAAGCAAGAACTCAAAAAATTATGGTTTCGTATTCCGGGCTCTAAAACAGAACTACTGAGAAAGCAAATCCTTATTCTGATTGTCTCCTTTCTTCTTGCTGCCCTCCTCTTCATGCAGGGAACAAAGCAGCAATTCCTCCTCCCCGGAAATCAAATCCAAAGAGAGCCTATAGGAGGAGTAGAGAAAAAAATCCCCCTCAATGTTACGGGAATTTCGGGAAAGAAAAAGGAAGAAATTTATGTCACGGTATCTCCAAGGCTCTATAGCAAGGAAGAAGCGGATAAAGCTTTTGCAAAGCTGCAAGGCAGAATGGAAAGCTTAATTCTAAGCGAGGAAGACAGCTTTGACGGCATCTCCGGAAATATACAGCTCAAAAAAATCTTTAACCCGGAAAACATCAAAGCCGCCTGGAGTTTTCGTCCGGAAAGCTTATGGACTAATCAGAAGGAAGCTCCCCTTCAAAATAGCAATAAAAGCTACACAAAGTATAGAGATATTTTAGAAGACTCAGGGCAAATCCATCATGAGTATCTGGAAAAAGACCAGATTCTTACAGGGACATTGGAAGTAGTTCTCAGCGCCAATATTCATCCTGAAGAGGAAGTGGAAGGAGATGAAATCAGCAGTTTCTTTAATGAAAATAATGAAATCACCTACAACTCTCCCACCTATTCCTATGCCCTTCGTATTTTGCCCTTAAAGCTAAGTGAAACCGAGGCCTTGGAAATGGCCCTTCAAAATACATTACAGTACAGTAATGAGCATACCCGCTCCAGGGATAAACTGCTTTTACCTAAGGAAATTATGGGCCATCACATTCATTTTTCCGAAAAAAAGAATTTTCGCTATCTTTTGATTCCGGTTCTGGGACTTTTTGCCTGCTTTCTTCTCCCCTTGCAAGCTTTAGAGCAACAGAAAACTCGTCAAAAAGCCAGACTGTCCTCTCTGACTCTGGATTATGCAGAATTGGTTTCCAAGTTAGTAGTTTATCTTGGAGCAGGACTGGCGATACGAAACAGCTTTTCGGAAATTGCCAAGCACTACAACTATCTGGTGAAAAATTGTCATCAGGAATCCCACCCCTTATATGAGGAGTTAAATACTCTCTTAAACCAGCTGGCAAGCAATGTGGGGGAGGGAGAGGCCTATCTGAATTTTTCGAAAAGAATTGCTTTAAAGCCCTACGGTAAACTCATCAGTCTCATAGAACAGAACCGGAAAAATGGCAGCAAGGATCTTTCCCGTCAGCTCCATATGGAAATGGAGGAAGCCTTCTCTGTACGAAAACATATGGCAAAGCGTCTGGGAGAGGAGGCCGGAACCAAGCTTCTGCTTCCTTTAATACTACAGCTCTTTGTCATCATGCTGATGATTCTGTATCCGGCTATGCAATCCCTACACTAAAAAGACGAAGAGAGTTCTTGGAAAACAGCAAGCATTCTCTTTGCCCATACATTCACTCGGCAATCATGCCGCACACAAAAGGAGGTTACGATGTACAAATACGCATTAGAAGATGCCCATTATGCAGTGGACGCCTGGCTTTTTTCCAGAATAGAGCAATGCAGGAAAAAACGAAGGGATTTGCTGCATGGTGATGAGGCCATCGGCACCATTGAGCTGGTTCTCATTATGGTAGTCTTAATCGGTTTAGTCATTATCTTCAAAGCCAAAATTATTAAAGTCTTGGAAGCGATTATGAAGAAAATTGAAGATCAAAGTAACGGTATTTAAAGCGTTTTCTTTACACTTCTCTTTTTGGAAAGGAAGAGTTTATGGCGAAAAAACAATTCTCCGCATCGATTACGGTATTTCTTTCCCTAATCTTTGTTCTGGTAGCTGCACTGGTGCTTACCATTGCGGAATCCGCCAGAACAATCTCCCAAAAGCTCTATATGCAAACCGCCTTAAACAGTGCCATGGAATCCCTTTTTTCGGAATTTCATAGGCCTCTTTGGGAAAACTACCGTATATACGCTCTGGAATATCGAGATGATAAGCTGCTGCAAGAAGAGCTGGAGGGCTTCACCTCCCTTTATACAGAAGCCAAGGATCTCTTTCCATGCAAGGTGGAGAAGGAAGACTTTCTCTTTCCAAATCGGGGAATCCTTTGCGAAGACCATTATTTTGAAGAAGAAGTGCTGGAATACATGCCGGCACTTCTGGCAAAGGATGCCATAGAATTTTTAGGAGAGAAAAAAGAAGATGCGGAAGCTCTTGCTTCTCTGGAGGATTTTCAAAAGAAAGAAAAAGAATCCAAAAGTATAGAAGAATTACAAAAAAAATATTCCCTGAGCCATCGAGATATTGAAGCCTTGGAAGGACTGATTGAGACAATCGATATGGAGTGCAAAGCTTGTGCAACACAGCATAAGAACGGCGCAAAAGCGCTTTCTGCCCACAACCCGGGAGCTTTTTATTCTTCCTGTGCAGGCTTTACTGCCGGACTGGAAAGAATTCAGCAAACTGTTCCAAGGTATCAATCCACTGCCGATTCCCTTCGGGAAAAAGTAGCCGAGTTACGGCAACACTTTGAAGAAGAAAAGCCGAATTTGGAAGAAGACGGCATTGCCGCTATAGAGGCCGAATTAAGCAGCTATGACCAATATTTGGATGCGGAGGGCAGCATAAGGCAAAACATTGAAGCTCTTCCGCCAAAGTGTGACAGCTTAAAAGCACAGGCAGAAACGGTGAAGCAAGAAGTAACAGACTTTGAGGAATGGTTGGAGGAAGAACGAGAAGCCAGAAGGGAAAATGAAGACGAGGAGGACGATGATGAAGAAGACTTATCCCAAGAAATTCAAGACTTTTATCATTCCGCAGAAGCAGAATGGAACAGCTTTTCCCTTCCGGCCTACAGCGGACAGGTCACAAAAATCAACAAGCAAAATAGAAAGGCCTTGGAAAACCTTAGAAACCTGGGTAAGAAAAAGCTCTTGGAATATCTCCTTCCCGAGGGAGTGCCCTGTCCAAGTGATGATGAAAAATACGCCGTCCCTCCCGGATTTTCTACAAGCTCCAAGGCCAATCCCTTACAGGTGGGGCTTTTGGGAGAATACTCTTTACGGTACTTCCATTCCTATCATAAAAAGGATGACGATAAGTCCATTCCCTATAGCGGAGCAAACGGCATGGAGGTGGAGTATCTTATCCACCAGAAAAAGAGCGACTATGCAAACCTTTCGGCACAGGTCCTGTCTCTTCTAGCTTTCCGAGAAGCGATGAACTTTATCTATATCATGAAAAGTCCGGAGATGCGGGAGGAAGCCAAAGCCTTTGTCACAGCCTTTCTCGCCGTTACTTTAAACCCCATCGTGATAGAGGTCTTTACCCTCTTCGTCATCGGAATTTGGGCCTTTGCCCAATCCCTCATTGATGTCAGACAGCTTCTGGATGATAAACGGGTTCCTCTTATGCATAGTGAAGAAAGCTGGCGGCTCTCTCTATCTCATCTGCTTACTTTTAATCTAAACGAAGAAGGTGGCGACGAAAATCAGGGAACGCACGGGTTATCCTATCAAGACTATTGCAGAGCCTTTCTTTTTGCCTCCGGCTGTTTGTCCCAAAGCAAAGTCAATGACAGAATGCTGTATTGCATAGAGAAGAATATCCAAAGCACCGTATCCGAAAAGGAAAGTCAATTTCAATTAGACCATTGCCTGTATTTTCTTTCCACAGACGCCGGAATTAAGTCTAAACACAGTCTCTACCATAAAGGCTTTTTGGAAAGTCTTGGACTTCGCCCGGAAGAGCGATACCAATTCACCCTTCATTCCGACTATAAATACAAAAATCTCAGCCATTAAACATTCCAAAAGCCGAATATCACACAAGCGGCAAAGGTTCTAAACCAGCTATGGAGTCGTTTTCCTATAAAAAATAGCAAGAGGAGGAGTTATGAAAGTCCAAAGCAATTTTCTTCCCTTTCGAAAGCAAAGACGGTGTAGGAAAAAAGTGGATAAAAGAGAGGCTTTCTTCTCCTCTTTCTTTCAAAAAAATCTGCTTGCCTCCCTAACGATAGAAGCAGCCTTTTCCTTAAGTCTTTTTCTTTTTGCCATTATCATTCTGATGACTCCCCTTTTTATCTTGAACCGGGAAATCCGTATCAGCCGAGAAATGGAGAAGAACGCCAGAATCCTATGTATGGCCAAATATCTGGAACACTATGGATTGAAAAAAACGGATATCGCGGATATAGAGCACATTGATCAGATTCTGGAAATTTCGGAAACCGCAGTGGAAGACATTCTCCTGCCGAATACTATTCCCACGGAGGGAATGGAAAACATTCAAAGCTTTCGTTCCCATATTACCGAGGAGGATATTTATCTGAACTTACAGTACGACGAACCCATACCCTTCGGACTTCTTCAAAAGAAAAATATGAGGCAGGAAATCGTTGCCCATAGAAGAGCCTGGATTGGCAGCAAAGGCGCCCGTTGGGAAAAAGAAGAAAAGGCAGAAGAAGAGAATGAGGAGGAAATGGTCTACGTGATAGACGGGCCTTCCAAGGTCTATCACCTGTCTTCGGATTGCACTTATATTTCCAATGACTTTCTAAGCTGTAGCGCCAGAAGAATCGACGGTACAAACGCAAAATACGGTGGAAAATTCTGCCCCTGCAAAGCCTGCCATCCGGATCCAAACAGTCCTGTGGTGTACTACACCGAAGCCGGAAGAAGATACCACAGCACTACCGACTGTCCGGCCATGCGCTCCAGTGTTCATAAAATTCCGCTCAAACAGGCTTTGGCGGAGGGCAGACATCCCTGTCCCAGATGCGGTAAATAAGATATCAACAAACACAGCCTAAACATTATAAATCGGCAGGAGGAAAAATTATGGCAAATTTACAGCTTTTTACCATCAGCAAAGGAATTCTTTTTCTCCTGTTCTTTGCTTTCACCCTCTTTTTTGACTGTCGAAAGCGAAGCATACCCGCTATGATTTTTTTGCTATTTTTTGGAATCTTCGTCATCCATAGTATTTTCTTTGGGAAGGTTTATTATGCTTTCTTTTCTTCCCTTTCCATCGGGGAATTTCCTTTGATCCTTCTCCCCACTCTTTTCGCTTTGTTTCTTCTTCTCCTCTCCAAGTGGAGTAGAGAAGCCATCGGCTACGGTGACAGTTTATTTATTCTGCTTTCCTCTTTTTATTGTAATGCCTATCATTTCTTCTTTTTGATTATTACCGCCTTCTTTTTCTCCACCATGGTATCCATGTTTTTGTTTTGTTCCTGCAAGCTGAAGAAGAAAAATCCTAAAAACTTCCGGTTCCCCTTCCTTCCCTGTTTTCTTCCCGGTGTACTGTATTTGCTTGGTATCTCCCTTTTCTAAACGAATGGGAAATCTGTACCTCGAAACAATTGATTATGCATGCTCTAGAAAGGAATCCCTATGCATACCATTGAAACCACTGTGCTCTTAGGTATTTGTTTTTTATGCCTGGTAATCCTTTTACAAGAAAATATTCAACTGCATGAACGTATACGGGAAAAAGCACAAGCAGCCTATCACGAGGAAGTAGAAAGCCATAGTCTGGAAAAACCCAAGGACTATTTTAAGGTGGAGCTCTATACTCGCTTCTTTTCCGTTGCTGAAGATTTACTCATACGAAAAAAAGGCGAAAGCTCCGGGTCGGAAGAAAAGAACGAAACTCCGGATACTAAGAAAAATACAGGAGATACAGGAGAAACAGGAAAAACGGGAAATCCTTAAAGCCCCTAGCCTCCATTATTCTTATAAAAGCGCAGATAGAGAAAGGAATATCCATGTCAAACTACAGTCCTCAATTTAAAAATGACTTTCAACACAGCTTTATGTATCTTCATAGCGTTCCTCAAGAGGAAAATCATGAGCAAAAGATTCTTCGGCAATGTCAAATTCCGGGAACCTTATCCTTTCGCCTGTTGGAAGAAGAAGGGGAGAATTTCTTACAATATGATTTTTCCCCCTATCAAAGGGCCTGCCTGTATTTTTCTCAAAGAAAAATGCGACTATCACATCTTAGTGCACTATTCCTCTCCCTACAGAATGCTCTACGAAATATGGAGGAATACCTTCTCTCTCCTTCACTCCTATCCATTGACTGGGAAGAAATCTTTTATGATGTGGAAAATCAGCAATTTCTCTTTCCTCTCATTCCCTTCAAAGAAGAATATCCGGAAGAAGGCTTGTCCGCCCTTTTGGAGCAGGTATTGGAAAATATTAATGAAGAAGAGGAAGCTGTAGTATTAGCGGCTTTTTTACTGTATCAAGAGCAAAAACATGGCGGCTTGCAATTATCCCGTATCCTGCAAATCCTTCATATTCAAGAGCAGAAACAGCTTGTTCCAAAATCGGAAGAAAAGGCAATAAGCTCCTCCAAGACCATGCAAAAAAGTCCCCTGCCTTCTTCCCGGGCTTTTTCCGGTGAAAAAGAATCGTCCCAAGTCATCCCTAAACCCTTCGGTGGAAAAACAACAGCTTCTCCATCCTCTGAAGAATCCAAAACCAATTATACGGAATTGGATTTATGCCAATGCTCCAGCTCTTCCTTCCAAAAACAGGAACAGGAAACACCTGTGTTTACTACACAATCCGATGTAGATTCCGATCATTTTCAGGAAAAGCATTGCCCTGCGGATGCCACAAATACCATTCCGAAGAAAAAAGGATTCCTGGCATCTCTTCATTTGCCTTCTATTATTGCTTCTCCTGCTTCTTCTCCGGATTCTCCCTCTCTTTCTTCTCCTGTTTCTTCTCCTGTTTCTTCTCCAGCTTCACCCCCTGTTTCTTCCCTTTCGGATCGTGAACAAAAGAAAAGAAAAAAGGAAGGCAGAAAGAAAATGCTGCTGGGCATCT
>CAUUJL010000057.1:0-14319 GCA_963545375.1 uncultured Oribacterium sp. | reverse complement strand
TGGTAAAGTAGGATGTATGGAGTAGGAGAAAAGATGAAAAACGCGTATGTAAGTAAAGAAAAAGTAGAAGCGATTGCCAAGGAATATCCCACACCTTTTTATCTGTATGACGAAAAGGGGATTCGGGAAACCGCCCGAAAGCTGTATAAGGCCTTCTCCTGGAATCCCGGTTTTAAAGAATACTTTGCCATTAAGGCAACCCCCAATCCTGCTATTTTACGGATTTTAAAGGAAGAGGGTTGCGGAGTGGACTGCTCCTCCAAGGTGGAATTAAGCATGGCGGAGGCCTGCGGCTTCACCGGACAGGAAATTATGTTCTCCTCCAACGACACTCCTGAAGAAGAATATATTTTTGCAAGGGACTTGGGAGGCATCATCAATCTGGATGATTTTTCCAATATTGCGGAAGTGGAAGAAACCCTGGGAACCCTTCCCAAGACCATGAGTCTGCGTTTTAACCCGGGAGGCTATTTTAAAATTGCCAACACCATTATGGACAACCCGGAGGAAGCCAAGTTCGGTATGACGGAAGCCCAGATTCTGGAAGGGTATAGAATCTTAAAGGAAAAGGGTGTGGAGCATTTCGGTATTCATGCCTTTCTGGCTTCCAATACGGTAAGCAATGAGTATTACCCGGTTTTGGCAAGACAGCTTTTTCAGCTGGTGGTACGGATTAAGAAGGAGCTGGGGATTTCTCTGGATTTTGTCAATCTTTCCGGAGGAATCGGAATTCCTTATCGTCCGGAGCAGGAGCCCAATGACATTCTCCTGATTGGACAGGGGGTTAAGGAAGTTTATGAAGAAATTTTAGTACCGAACGGTCTTGGACACATCCGCCTTTGCACGGAGCTTGGTCGTTTCATGCTGGCACCCTACGGGGCTTTGATTACCAAGGTGATTCATTTTAAGGAGACCTACAGACACTATGCAGGGGTGGATGCCTGTGCGGCTAATCTGATGCGTCCCGCCATGTATGATGCCTACCACCACATTACGGTGCTGGGAAAAGAAGATGCAAAAGAGACGAAGACCTATGATGTAGTCGGTTCTCTTTGTGAAAATAACGATAAGTTTGCGAAGAACAGAGAGCTTCCGGTATTGGAAAAGGGGGACTATCTTTTCTTCCATGATGCGGGAGCCCACGGTTTTGCCATGGGATACAATTACAACGGAAAGCTCTGGTGTGCAGAGCTTCTCTTAAAAGAAGACGGCACGGTAAAGTGTATCAGAAGAGCCCAGAGGGATACGGATTATTTTGCTACCCTGGATATTGATGAGGATTTTCAGAAGTATTTGCAGAACAGAAAGTAGGAATTATGGCATTGAAGAAAAAAGCTGTAACAGGAATGAAGGATATTTTACCGGAGGAGATGGCTATCCGGCAGAGAATTCTTTCCGCAATCAGACGGGTTTACGGACGCTTCGGCTTTACGGAGATTGAAACGCCCATCGTAGAGCATTTGGAAAATCTTCTCAGTAAGCAGGGAGGAGATAATGAAAAGCTGATTTTTAAGGTGGAGAAGCGAGGAGAAAAGCTGAAGGAGGCCATTGAAAAGGGGGATTTTGAGGCCCTTTCCGATGCCGGACTTCGTTATGATTTGACTCTGCCTCTTTCCCGTTTTTATGCGGAAAATCAGGCGAAGCTCCCCAATCCTTTTAAGGCCTTACAGATTGGACCGGTATTTCGGGCTGACCGTCCCCAAAAGGGAAGATTCCGGGAGTTTTGGCAGTGTGATATCGATATTTTCGGAGATGCCTCCTTCCTTTCGGAGATAGATTTGCTTTTGGCTATGGGAACCCTCCTACAGGAAATCGGCTTTGGAGAACAGTACCCCTTCTATATCGTGGTAAATGACAGAGAGATTCTGAAAGCGATGCAGCGCTATGCGGGATTTCCGGAGGGGGATTTTGAACAGATTTCCATTATCCTGGATAAGGAAGACAAGATCGGAAGAGACGGGGTAAAGGGAGAACTGGCAGGCCTTGGCTATTCTGAGGAGCAGATTTCCCGTTATACTGAACTTCTGGATCAGGTTTCCGGAAAGAAAGAAGATCTCCTTTCCTTAGGAGAGAAGCTAAAGGATGTTTTAGAGGAAGGCGTTTGCCAAAATCTTTATAAGATTATGGATTTGGTGGAGATTTCCGGTAAGGGAAAGATTCCCCTTCGCTTTGATCCCAGTCTTGTGCGAGGCATGGGCTATTATACCGGACCGATTTTCGAAGTGCGTTCCACACTGTTCTCCGGCTCTATCGGCGGAGGCGGTCGTTACGACAAGATGGTAGGAAAGTTTACCGGCATCGATACCCCTGCGGTGGGATTTTCCATCGGTTTTGAACGAATCATTACCATTCTTATGGAAGGACCGGCTTCGGAAGTTATGGCAGAGAAGAAGGCGATTCTTCTGGAAAAGGATTTGCAGGAAGAGGAATTGAAGAAGGCCTTACTGGATGCTATGGAGAGAAGAGCGAAGGGAGAGGTGGTACTGCTTTCCCAAATGAATAAAAACAAGAAATTCCAGAAGGAGCAGCTGAGCAAGGAAGGCTACAGCGAGTTTATAGAATATTTTTCAAAAGCTTAAAATAGGGAGCCGGAACAAAAAGTCTCCCGGAGATAGGATGTTTTCAGAAACATTTTCGGCAGAGAATCCGGCAGCTGATGCAAGAAAAGATTGAGAGGGTAAAGTTATGGCTGAGTCAATGAGAGGTTTACATAGAACCGCAAGATGCGGAGAATTGGGAGAGGAGTATATCGGAAAAACGGTCTGCATGATGGGCTGGGTACAGAAGTCCAGAAATAAGGGTGGCCTTATTTTTACAGACCTTAGAGACCGTTCCGGTATTCTACAGATTCTTTTCGAGGAAAATGAATGCGGTGCAGAGGTTTTTGAAAAGGCCTCCAAGCTAAGAGCGGAGTTTGTTATTGCGGTAGAAGGAGAGCTTAGAAGCAGAGGAAAGGATGCCAATGCCAGCCTTGCTACAGGAGCTGTGGAGCTGGTGGCAAAAAGCCTGAGAATTTTGGCAGAGGCGGAGACTCCTCCCTTCCCCATCGAAGAAGACAGCAAGACCAAGGAAGACTTACGCTTAAAGTACCGTTATCTGGACTTGAGAAGACCGGATCTGGCGAAGAGAATTATGACAAGAGCCAGACTTTCTCAGCTGATTCGTGCCTTTTTATCCAAGGAAGGATTCTTGGAGATTGAAACCCCTACCTTGATTAAGTCTACTCCCGAGGGAGCCAGAGACTTCCTGGTACCTTCCCGCCTGCATCAGGGTTCCTTCTATGCCCTACCCCAGTCTCCTCAGCTTTTAAAGCAGCTCTTAATGGTTTCCGGTATGGATCGTTACTTCCAGCTGGCTAGATGTTATCGTGATGAGGATCTTAGAGCGGATCGTCAGCCTGAGTTTACCCAGGTGGATATGGAGCTGTCCTTTGTGGATATGGAAGATGTGCTGGAAGTAAATGAAAGACTTTTACAGTATATTTTCAAGGAAATCTGTCAGGTGGACATTGCTCTTCCCTTGCAGAGAATGACCTGGATTGATGCGATGGAAAATTACGGTTCCGATAAGCCGGATCTTCGTTTTGACCTGCCCTTACTGGAGTGTACTGAAGCGGTTCGGGGTTGCGGCTTCTCCGTATTCAGCCAGTGTGTGGAAAATGGCGGTAAGGTCAAGGGTATTCTTTTAAAGGGACAGGCCTCCATGCCCAGAAAGAAGATTGACAGCTATGTGGAGCTGGTAAAGGGCTATCAGGCCAAGGGCTTGGCGTGGTTTGGCTATGCTGAGGACGGTTCTGTAAAATCTTCCTTTGCCAAGTTTATGTCCGAGGAGGATATTAAGCGATTAACCGAGGCTACAGGCTTAGAGCAGGGAGATCTTCTCTTCCTGGTATCCGATGAAAAGAAGCAGGTGGTATGGAACAGCCTTGGGGCTTTGCGCCTTGCTTTAGGAAAGGATCTGGACTTGATTCAAAAGGGACAGTGGAAGTTCCTCTGGGTTACAGAGTTCCCCATGTTCGAATACTCCGAGGAATTGGGAAGATATCAGGCCATGCATCACCCATTCACCATGCCTATGGAAGAAGACCTCCCCTTGGTGGATGAAGAGGATTTGTCCAAGGTTAGAGCCAAGGCCTACGATATTGTTTTGAACGGAACGGAGCTGGGTGGCGGTTCTGTCAGAATTCACCAGTCTCATGTGCAGGAGAAAATGTTGGAGAAGCTGGGATTCACAAAGGAAAGAGCTACTGAGCAGTTCGGCTTCTTATTGGAAGCCTTTCAGTACGGAGTACCTCCCCATGCCGGTCTTGCTTACGGCTTGGATCGTTTGGCGATGTGGATGGTGGGAGCGGAAAGCATCCGCGATGTTATTGCTTTTCCAAAGGGTAAGGACGGTTCCGATGCGATGATGGATGCACCGGCAGAGGTCTTTGATCCCCAGCAGTTAAAGGATTTGCACATTGCCATTACAGAAGAGTAAGACAGCATATAGCTTCGAGAATATTTCCCTGTTTTTTGGACTTTTAAAGGGAAAATAAGCTAAGTGAAAGAGAAAGATATGCTCAGCCCGGGATTTGGCTGAGTTTTAGGAGGAATAGGTGAGGAAAGAGGAATTTATTCGGGAACTGGTTTTAGAATTAAAGCATAATGTTTCGGAACAAGTTATTCTGGAGCAACAACGTTTTTATGAAGAGTACATCCTAACGGAAGTTCGGGGTGGAAAAACCGAGGAAGAAGTTATTGCTTCCCTTTCTGAGCCAAGGTTATTGGCAAAAAGCATTATTGATGCTGCAGAGGCGGGAGGAGATCATGTGGCCAGAAGCACTCCCTTCCGTTATGAGGAAAGTGAGATCAACTATGCCTCCGACGAAGAGGATTTACAATACAAGGGAGCAGAAGAGGATAGCAGACAGTCTCAATCCTTTAGGGAAAAGACAGACTATACCCAATATGCAGATGAGGACACTCGGCAGGACAGGCAGTCTGCTTATGAAAATGTAGGGGGACCCCGCATCATTCCCGTAAGCCCCTTGGGCTGTGTGATCTCCCTTGTGATTTTCTTCCTGATTATCGCGGGAATTATCGCGGTCTTTGCGGGAATTATTGCTACTTTGGCACCGATTTTACTTCCTGTATTGGCGGTGGCGGTAATCCTTTGGATTTTGGCATACCTTTTTCGATAGGAGGGAAGATGCAAAGAATGGAACTGGTGGTACCCTGCCACTTTGGACTGGAAGCAGTCTGCAAAAAAGAAATTCAGGATTTGGGCTATGATGTGCATACCGTCAGCGACGGAAAGGTGCATTTTATCGGAGATGCGGAGGCTATCGTTCGTGCCAACATTTTCCTGAGAACAGGGGAAAGAGTTTTATTAAAGCTGGGCTCCTTCCATGCGGAATCCTATGAGGATTTGTTTCAGGGTACTAAGGCGCTTCCTTTGGAGGAGTATCTGCCAAGGGATGCCTCCTTCTGGGTAACCAAGGCAAGCTCCGTGAAATCCAAGCTTTTTTCACCCAGAGATATTCAATCCGTAATGAAGAAAGCCATGGTTGACCGGATGGCATCCTACTATCATCAGAGTTTTTTTGAGGAGCACGGAGCCAAGTATCCCTTCAGGGTTTCTCTGTATAAGGATGAGGTTTTGCTTTGTCTGGACACCAGTGGAGACTCCCTGCACAAAAGAGGCTATCGTTTAAAAATGGGAAAGGCGCCCATTAAGGAAACCTTGGCGGCCTCTCTGATTCTCCTTAGTAAGTGGAGAGAGGACGCCCCCTTTGTGGATCCTATGTGCGGTGCGGGAACCTTTCCCATAGAGGCGGCCATGATTGCGGCTAAGATTGCTCCCGGAATGCATAGACATTTTACGGCGGAAGCCTGGGAAAATCTGATTCCGAAAAAGGAATGGGACTATGCCCTGGAGGAAGCAGGGGATGAAATTGACCGTAGCTTACTAGAGACCAAGAAGAATTCCTACGGAAAAATGGTGGATATTCAGGGCTATGATATAGATCCCGCCATGATTCCGGTGTGTAGGGAAAATGCGGAACGGGCAGGAGTTGGAAAATTAATCCATTTTCAGGAAAGAGAAGTGGGGAAGATGTCCCACAGTAAACGAGGGGGCTTGATTTTAACCAATCCTCCCTACGGAGAGCGAATCGAAGATAAGAGAAACCTGCCTCTATTGTATACGGAGCTTAGAGAGGCTTATGAAGATCTGGATGATTGGCGACTTTGCTTAATCACCGCTTACGAGCAGGCGGAGAAATACCTTGGGAAGGCGGATAAAAACAGAAAGCTTTACAACGGTATGATGAAAACCTATTTTTACCAGTACAATGGTAAAGGGAGAAAATAATGCGGATTTTATTTGCCACCCATAATCAACACAAGTTAAGAGAAATACAGGAGATTCTGTGTAATTTTCCCGGAACCATTCTCTGTGCCAAAGATTTAGGCATGGATCAGGAGGTAGAGGAAAACGGTACAAGCTTTCTGGAAAATGCGGAAATTAAGGCCAGAGCTTTATATAACTTTGCGAAGGCACAGGGGCTTTTGGAGGAAGATGACCTGGTAATGGCGGATGATTCCGGTCTGTCCATTGAAGCCCTTTCCTTTGGCCCCGGAATTTATTCGGCCCGCTTTCTGGGGGTGGATACTCCCTATCCTGAAAAAAACCGTCGTATTCTGGCTATGATGGAAGAGAGCAGCAGTAAAAGCAGGATGGCTTACTTTACCTGTGCCATTGTGACGATTTTTGCAGATGGAAAAGTCTTGCAAACAGAAGCCAGATGCACGGGAGAAATTGCGAAAGAACCCGGTGGAGAAGAGGGCTTCGGCTATGACCCCATTTTCTACCTTCCGGAATACAGAAAGACCACTGCGGAGCTTTCCAGAGAAGAGAAGAACAAGGTTTCCCATAGGGGAAAGGCTCTTCGAAAGATGGAAAGAATGATTCAGGAAGAGCAGGAGAAAAGAGATTCCGCCCGCTTTTCGAAAGCAGGGCAGGAGCAGTCAGGAAAAGGCAAGGAAGTAAAGGCTGAACACAAGGCAGGGAAAGCATCCGGGGAAAAGACGGAATCAGAGGAGGATGCCGAAAAGGGACAGGAATCGGATCGAAAAGCAAAGACTAAGACAGCCGGCAGACTCGATTCTTCTTCGGAGGAAAAGATTTTGGTGCTATCCGATAATCATAGAAAGCTGGACTATGTGGAAAAGGTTCTTCGCCTGCATCCGGATATTTCCATGTGCATTCATCTGGGGGATTCGGAGGGAGAAGGAGAGGTACAGGCGCTTTTGCCTAAGGGCTGTGAGTCCTATTTTTTACAGGGAAATAATGATTTTTTTTCCTATTTGCCTAAGGAGGTGGAAGTCCGTATCGGCAAAGAGCGTTGCTTTTTGACTCACGGCCATCTTTATGGGGTAAACTTCGGTTTGGAGCGTCTTTCGGAAGAAGCAAGAGACAGAAATTGCAGTATGGCATTCTTCGGGCATACCCATAAGCCCTGTAACAAGGTGGTGAACGGGGTACATTGTATCAATCCGGGATCCATCAGCTTTCCAAGACAGGAGGATAGAAGACCATGCTATAGCCTGCTGTTTTTGGACCAAAAAGGAAACCTTAGAGTGGAAATGCATAAAATTTAGGAGGATAAAATCATGTACATGGCAGAATTTGTGGAGAGAATGAAGGGAATTCGGATTTGTCCGGTTTTGGTTATTGAGGATAAGAATGATGCCATTCCTCTGGGAAAGGCTTTATTGGAGGGAAAACTGCCGGTGGCGGAGGTTACCTTCCGTACGGCGGCAGCAAAGGAATCCATCGCCTTAATGGTAAAGGAATATCCGGATTTATATGTGGGCGCGGGAACGGTGATTACCCTGCAGCAGTGTAAAGATGCTGTAGAGGCCGGTGCCAAGTTTATTGTAAGTCCTTCCTTTTCCCATGAAGTGGCAGCTTTTTGCAGAGAGAGAGAAATTCCCTATTGTCCCGGCGTTTTAACCCCTACGGAAATCAGTATGGCCATGTCTTATGATATTCCCGTGGTGAAGTTCTTTCCGGCAGGACAGTTTGGCGGCGTGCAGACCATCAAGAGCTATGCTGCAGTGTTCCAGAACCTGTATTTCATGCCCACCGGCGGAGTGAACCTTCAGAACATCGGAGAATATCTTTCCTTCTCCAAGGTGCTCTGTGTGGGAGGAACCTGGTTGTGTAAAAAGGAGTTTTTGGAGACCAAGGATTTTGCCTTGATTACCAAGAATTGCCTGGAGGCCTATGACTTAAGTCACTAAAGCTTTGCTGTTTTGTAAAGAAAGGAAAAGGCTTGCTTCTATCCCTCTGCAAGCCTTTTTTAAAATTAAATTAGAGAATAAGCCTTTGTAAGTAATGCTAATTTTGCCTTTGTAAACAGCGAAAATTTCTTCTTGACAAAGCATTGGGGATTCGCTAATATATGAGGGTCGCACAAAATGCGAAATGATTCAGTAGCTCAGCTGGATAGAGCAACGGCCTTCTAAGCCGTGGGTCGGGGGTTCGAATCCCTTCTGGATCACTTGCGAGACGGTTCTGTCCGTAACATGGTGGCCATAGCGTAGTTGGTTATCGCGCCAGATTGTGGTTCTGGAGGTCCCGGGTTCGACTCCCGGTGGCCACCCTATTTTCTCGCACGAGGTTCTTATCTCATAGGGCCATCGCCAAGCGGTAAGGCACAGGCCTTTGACGCCTGCAGTCGTTGGTTCGAATCCAACTGGCCCTGCTTATGAGACACTAGCTCAGTCGGTAGAGCACTTGACTTTTAATCAAGTTGTCGCGGGTTCGATTCCCGCGTGTCTCATTCCTGAAAGGGAGATATGCGGATGTGGCGGAATTGGCAGACGCGCCAGATTTAGGTTCTGGTGGGCGACCGTGCAGGTTCAAGTCCTGTCATCCGCAGGCTGAAAACAAGGTTTTCGTGAGGATTGTGATAGAGGAATTATCCTTTATCACTTTTTTTGTACCAGAAAGACTGGTCTTTTTTGGGGAAAAGCCTTATGCTAGGAAAAAATATAGACGAAGGAAAGGAAGAGGATCGTTTGGGAACAGAGGATACAAGTACAAAGGACAGTGTAAGTGAAAATAGTGCCAAGGCTTTGATTCGGAAGGCGCTTCAGGCCAGAAGAAAAGCCTATACCCCCTACTCTCATTTTCAAGTAGGAGTAGCCTTGGAGACGGATTCCGGCGAGGTTTATTTAGGCTGTAATGTGGAGAATGCTTCCTATGGAGCCAGCAACTGCGGAGAGAGAACCGCAGTGTTTAAGGCGGTTAGTGAAGGGCATAAGCATTTTCGGAGGATTGCCATTGTAGGTGGACCGAAGGACAGTGAGAATCTTTCCTATTGTACGCCCTGCGGCATTTGTCGTCAGGTTTTGGCAGAGTTTGTGGATTTACAAAGCTTTCAAGTCATTTTGGCAAAAAATGAAGAGGAGTATCAGATCTATACTCTTGCAGAGCTCCTTCCCCATGCCTTTTTGCCGGAGGCTTTGGAGGACTAAGTAGTTCGGAAGGCGATAGATGCCCTTTCCATGAAAAATAATTTATAAACAATCAAGGAGGATAGTATGGGAACAGCACACAATGAAGCAGAGTTAGGACAGATTGCCAAGACCGTCTTAATGCCGGGAGACCCCCTTCGAGCCAAGTTTATTGCGGAGACTTTTTTGACGGATGTAATGTGTTTTAATACCGTCAGAAATATGTTGGGCTTTACCGGAAAATACAAGGGAAAGGAAGTTTCCGTGATGGGGGCAGGAATGGGCATGCCCTCCATTGGTATTTATTCCTATGAGCTTTTTAACCACTATGATGTGGATGCCATTATCCGTATCGGCTCTGCAGGAGCCTTACATGAGGGTATTGAGCTAAAGGATGTGGTTATGGCTATGGGAGCTTGTACAGATTCTCGCTACAGCTATCAGTATGAGTTACCGGGAGACTTTGCCCCTATTGCAGACTACTCCTTATTGGAGAAGGCGGTAGGAATAGCCCGAGAGCTAAAGATTCCTGTTAAGGTGGGAAATGTGGTTTCCTCCGATGTTTTCTATAACGGCTACACCAAGGCCAACGAAAAGTGGGCAAGCATGGGTGCCCTTTGCGTGGAAATGGAGGCTGCAGCCCTCTATATGAATGCTGCAAAGGCCGGCAAGAAAGCTTTAGCGATTCTTTCCATTTCCGACCATATCTTAAAGGGCACAGAGCTTTCTCCGGAAGAGAGAAAGGTGGGCTTTAAGGATATGATGGAGATTGCTTTGCGTTTGGCATAAAGATTTTGCGTTCTGTTTGGCATAAAGATTTTGTGTTATGCTTGGCATCAGTATTTGCATAACATTTAGCACAAGGCATTTGTCTTAGCCTTAGCATAAGGAGTTTCCATGATTAATTATTCAGAAGATGAACGTTGTTATCATATTGGGGTAAAAAAGGGAGATTTGGGAAAATATGTTCTCTTACCCGGAGACCCGAAGCGCTGTGAAAAAATTGCAAAATATTTTGACAATCCGGAATTGGTAGCTGACAGAAGAGAGTATGTGACCTATACCGGTACCCTGTTGGGAGAAAAGGTCAGTGTCTGCTCCACCGGTATCGGCGGCCCTTCCGCTTCTATTGCTTTGGAAGAGCTTAGTACCTGTGGAGGAGAGGTGTTTATCCGTGTAGGTACAGCGGGAGGGATGGACCTTTCTGTAGAAGCGGGAGATTTGGTGATTGCCCAATCTGCAATCCGTATGGAGGGAACCTCCAAGGAGTATGCACCTATTGAGTGGCCGGCCACAGCGGATTTTGAGCTGACCAAGGTACTGGAAGAGGCGGGGAAAAAGCTTTCCGCAAAAACCCATGTGGGGGTAGTGCAATGCAAGGATGCTTTTTATGGACAGCATAAGCCGGAGGATTTGCCGATCTCTAAGGAATTATTGGAGAAGTGGGATGCCTGGTGCAAATTAGGCTGTAAGGCATCGGAAATGGAAAGTGCGGCATTGTTTACTGTGGGAGCCTACCTGCGAAAACAGGTGGGAACCGTTCTTTTTGTGGTATCCAACCAGGAGAGAGTAAAGGCCGGACTTTCCAATGAAATTTTGCATGACACGGATTTAGCGATTCGAACTGCCATTGAGGCTATAAAGCTCCTGATTCAAAGGGAGAAAGAGAGAAAGTAGGGAAGATGAAATTTAAAAGAATATTTTTGATTGTTTTAGATTCTTTGGGTATTGGAAATGGAAAGGATGCAGCAAAGTTTGGAGACGAAGGCACGGATACCTTCCTTCATATTACAGAAAAGATGCCGTCCTTTTCCATTCCTAACTTGGAAAAGCTGGGCATGGGAAATTTAAAGCGCTTAAAGGGAGTTCCTCCGGTAGAAAAACCTATGGCGAAGTACTATGCCTTAAATGAAGCCAGTAACGGGAAAGACACCATGACCGGCCACTGGGAAATGATGGGGATAAAGACGGAAAAACCCTTTATTACCTTTACGGACACCGGCTTTCCTCCTGCATTAATTCAGGAATTAGAGGAAAAGACCGGAAGAAAGGTGATTGGAAACAAGGCTGCCTCCGGAACGGAGATTATCGAGGAGCTGGGAGAAGAGCAATTAAAGACCGGAAGTATGATTGTCTATACTTCTGCGGACTCTGTATTGCAGATTGCCGCTCCGGAAGATCCCAAGTACTTTGGCTTGGAGGAGCTGTATAAGGACTGTGAAATCGCCAGAGAAATCACCATGAAGGACGAGTGGAGAGTAGGAAGAGTGATTGCCAGACCCTATGTGGGGGAAAGAAGGGGAGAGTTTAAGAGAACCTCCAACCGCCATGACTTGGCACTAAAGCCACCTACAAAAACTGTGCTGAATTATCTGGAAGAGGCGGGACTTTCCGTGATTTCCATTGGAAAGATTAATGATATTTTCGTGGGAGAGGGAATCAACAAGGCCATCCACTCCCGCTCCTCTGTAGAGGGCATGGAT
Source organism: uncultured Oribacterium sp. (assembly GCA_963545375.1). GTDB lineage: Bacteria > Bacillota > Clostridia > Lachnospirales > Lachnospiraceae > Oribacterium. The sequence goes on along the minus strand of CAUUJL010000057.1, from coordinate 2,330 downwards.
CAGTGTATTGCCGTGGCAAAGGACGAGGATTTTAAAGGACTGTGCTTTGTAAATTTGGTGGACTTTGATGCTCTTTACGGCCACAGAAGAGATCCTATCGGCTATGGGGAAGAAATCCAGCGCTTTGATGAGAAGCTGGGAGAATTGCTTTCTGTTTTGAAAGAAGACGACCTTCTGATGCTGACTGCTGACCACGGAAACGACCCCACATTTTCCGGATCGGATCATACCAGAGAGCAGGTTCCTCTCTTGGTTTATCATAAGGGAATTGCAGGGGGACAAGGAGAAGAACAGGATAGCTTCGGCGTAATCGGTGCCAGTGTTGCGGAAAACTTCTCTGTGAAATTACCTTCAGAATTAATCGGAAAGTCCCTTTATAAGGAGTTTTAGAAAGAAATGAAAACAGAGAAAGACTACATGAAGATGGCTCTTTCCCTGGCGAAAAAGGCAGCGTCCCGGGGGGATGTACCCATCGGGGCGCTGATTGTTTATGACGGGACAAAGCCGGATTCTCCCATGGGAAGACTTTGCCAAGAAAAGGGGATTCTTCCGGGAACGATATTGGGCAGAGGCTATAACCAGAGAAACAAAAAAAACAATGCCCTCTATCATGGAGAAATTTTAGCTATCGAGAAGGCCTGTAAGAAAATAGGAGACTGGCGCTTGGAAGATTGCACCCTCTATGTGAATTTGGAGCCCTGTCCCATGTGTGCGGGAGCTATTTTACAGGCTAGAATTCCCCGTCTGGTCTTTTCTCTTCGGAATCCTAAAGCCGGCTTCTGTGGTTCTCTATTAAATGTTTTACAAATGAAGGAACTAAATCATAGAGTGGTTATCCGGGAAAATGTGCTGGAGGGGGAGGCAAGAGATTTGCTTTCCCATTTTTTTAGCTCTATGAGAGAGAAGAAAAAAGAAAGCTAATCAAGAAAGAAACGGGAATGCATTTCCGGGGAAAGACAGTGCCTTGTACAAGTGTTTAGGATGAAAAATGCTAAAAAGGGAATTTGCGTAAGGAGACGGGAGAAAGTATGGAAAGAAGAGGAATATTAATCTGTGCCGGGTATTTTTATGGAATTCCTTTTTCTTTAAAGAAGGAGGACCTGATTATTGCAGTGGATGGAGGCTTCCGATACTGTCAAGAGGAAGGCATTCCCCCCTCTTTGATTTTGGGAGATTTGGATTCTTTGACCGGAAGCTTTCCGGAAAATTCCGCTTCTGTATCGTATAATATATTTTCGGAAAATCCGAAGGAAAGGGCGGAGTTTCTTTCAGAGTCCTCCTTCCAAGGCATTCCGTTAAAGCAACTTCCTGTGGTGAAAAATGATACGGATCTTTTAGCGGCCATTAAGCTTTGCCTGGAAGAGGGAATCCGAGAAATCCATATCTTTGGGGCCTTAGAGGGAAGGCGCTTTGATCATAGCCTTGCCGCATTACAAAGTCTGGCCTATCTTACCGAACAAAAGGCCAAAGGATATTTGTACGGAAAAGAAGAGCTCATTACGGCCATTCAAGATGGAAGTCTGCATTTTCCGAAAGGCATGCAAGGGACTTGCTCCGTATTTTCCTATTCCGAGGAGGCTAGGGGAGTAGAAGAAAAAGGACTGCTATATCAGATCAATAAAGGCTGTTTAAAGAATAGCTTTCCTATAGGGGTGAGCAATGCTTTTACAGGAGAAGAGGCAGAGATTTCTGTAGAAAAGGGGATGCTTTTTATAAGCTATGGAATAGAAAATCTTACTTGCAAGCCTAAGTCCCCTTTGCTATAATTTTTTTACAGACTTGGCTGGGGCGTACGAGTCCACACAATTTGAACCTACAAATATGACATACGGGATTCCGATATTTGCGATTTGGATAGCAAGCCTTCCGTCCTGCGGTTAAGGATCCTTGAATAATCCGTGAGGTAACCCACCTGGCTTTATGCTAGGAGTCAAACGTGTGGTACGGCGCTTTGGTGAGTCTGATTTTTTGTATTTAGGCTAAGGCGGAGTACTTAGCTTTTATAGTTTATACTAAGCCGGAGTACCCGGATTTTCTATTGCGTCATAAGCGGGAGTACAGGGAAAAGGGCTAGATGTATAGAACGGTTATACAGAATCGTTCTTTTTAGGAGTGTAGAGTCATGAAAAGGGAAAACTGGACAGAACAAATCAAGTGGGGAATTACCGCCTTTTTGGTATTGGCGGCATCTTCCCTACTTTTTATTATAGTGAGCCATTTAGAGACCATTAACAAAAATTTTAATCTATTTATTCAGATTCTAATGCCCATTATTTATGGAGCGGTTTTAGCTTATTTAATGAGCCCGGTATATAACTTTGTGATGAAGA
>CAUUJL010000056.1:0-14785 GCA_963545375.1 uncultured Oribacterium sp. | reverse complement strand
GCAGTAGTGGAGTTAAGTTATTTACAGGATAATATCAAAGCAGTGAAATCTCATCTTCGGAAGGGAATGCAGTTTTGTGCCGTAGTGAAAATGGATGCCTATGGTCATGGCATCGTGGAGGTAGCCCGAGCTGTAGAGGAAGAATGTTCTCTCTTTGGGGTGGCTACCATTGAAGAAGGAATCATATTACGAAAGGGAGGAATCACAACGCCCATATTAATTTTGGGAGTGGTTCCCAAGGGGCAGTACAGAAGTCTTTGGCACTATGATATTATGCCCTCTCTGTTCACCAGGGAGCAGGGAGAAGCTCTATCCGCTATTGCCAAGAAGGAGGGAAAGAGTCTGCCCTGTCATTTGGCTTTGGATACCGGAATGGGAAGAATCGGCATTCAGGTAGAGAAAGAGGGTGCTGTAGAGCTGGGACTGGAACTTTTTTCCCTGACCGGAATAGAAATCCGGGGTATTTTTTCTCATTTTTCCTGCTGCGACGATAGGGATAAGTCTTATACAAAGATGCAGGAAAAGCGTTTTGCTGACTATCTTAAGGCCATAGAAGGGAGAGGAATCAAGCGCCCCCTCTGCCATATTTCCAATTCTGCCGGGATCTTAGAGGGGCGGGGAGTACAATACGAGATGGTGCGGGACGGTATTGCGCTGTATGGACTTTATCCTTCAAAGGATATGCAAAGAAAGCTTCCCTTGAAACAGGTTCTTTCCTGGAAGGCCAAAATCAGTCATATTAAGGAGGTTCCGGCGGGAGAAGCTATTTCCTACGGTGCAAGCTTTGTCACCCAAGAACCTATGCGGGTGGCCACTGTGCCGGTGGGCTATGGAGACGGTTATCCCAGAGTTCTTTCCAATAAGGCGAAGGTTTTAGTAGGAGGAAAGCCTTGTCCCATTCTCGGCAGAGTTTGTATGGATCAGTTTATGATTGATGTAAGTCATGCTGAGGCAAAAATTTTTCAGGAAGTCACCCTTCTTGGTCAGGAGGGAGAAGAAGAGATTTCTCTTTACGATTGGGAAGAATGGGGTGTTTTTCCCTATGAATTTCTCTGCAACCTGGGAAATCGAGTGCCCAGAGTATACAAAATGAAGGGAAAATGGGTGGGAACCTATGACCCCTTGTCTTCCTTGCATATTGAGGAGTATCAGGAGGAAGAAGTCTAAACCGCGGAAGAAGTCTAAACCGCGGAAGAAGTCTCTTTAGCTATTATGCAGAGGAAATACCACCAGAACAAAATGTGTTAAAAAATCAATTCAGAGATCCCAAGACAAAGGATTTTTTGGAAAAAAACTTGCATAGAAGGGGAAGACTGGATAATATAGAAAAATATTATAGAAAGCAGGAGATAAGCATGTCAGGACATTCAAAATATTCAAACATTAAAGCAAAGAAAGAGAAAAATGATGCCGCAAAAGGAAAGATTTTTACCATTATCGGTCACGAAATCGCCTTAGCGGTAAAGCAGGGAGGAGCAGATCCTGCCAGCAATTCCAAATTAAAGGATGTGATTGCCAAGGCGAAAGCTAACAATATGCCCAACGATACCATTCAGAACGGCATTAAGCGTGCAGCAGGTGCTTTGGATACAGTGAACTTTGAAGAGCTGCAGTATGAGGGCTACGGGGTAAACGGTGTAGCCATTATCGTTAAGGTATTGACCGACAATAAGAATCGTTCCGCAGCGGATGTTCGTTCCGCCTTCACAAAGGGAAAGGGAAGTCTGGGAAGCCAGGGCTCCGTGTCCTTCCTTTTTGAGGAAAAGGGACAGATTATTCTGGATAAGGAAGAAATGGAAGACTTAGGCCACGATGCGGAAGCCTTGATGGATATGGCGATTATGGCCGGTGCCGAGGATTTACTGGAAAGAGATGATTACTATGAGATTCTCACTGACCCCACCGAGTTTTCCTCCGTACGAGAAAAGCTGGAGCAGGAGAACCTGCCTATGGCGGAAGCCGACGTGGTTATGATTCCGGGAAATACCGTTTCCGTAACCGACGAAGAAGCGGTGAAGAATTTAAGAAAGACTCTGGATCTTTTGGACGCATCCGATGATGTACAGAATGTCTATACGAATTGGGAAGAAGAATAGGTCTGACTTTCTGGCAAAGGGCAGAAGAAAAAGAGAATATAGAGCTGGAAACAAATTTCTATTTCATACAGAATAGGTCTGGAATGGAGGCAATCTGAGCCCGCCGGTACTTGCGAAAAACGAAGGAACTGAAGTTTTTCGCTTAGTATCCGCTGCAGGGCGAGGTTAGCGGAAGCGTGCCCCAAGTCCAGACCTATACTGTTATGAAATGCTTAAAATTCATTTTCTCTTTTTCTTCCTCTACACTTTACCAGGGGAAGTCTTTAATCTCTTCCAGCTTAAGTTTTGGGCTTACCAGAATGGAATAGTTCTGGTGATAAATCACAAAGCCGGGGGCGGCTCCGGGAACTTTCTTTAGGTTCTTCTTCTGGGTATAGTCCACCTCTACCTTTTGGCTGCTGCCTTCCGAAGAGAAGTAGGCGGCCAGTTCTGCGGCTTCTTCAAAGAGTCGATCGGGAAGCTCTTCCAAATCCTTTCCTTCTGTTTTTGCTATCACATGGGAACCGGGAATATTTTTTCCATGGAACCAAAAGTCCTTTCCCTCTGCAATCTGGAAGCTGAGGATTTCGTTTTGCTGGTTATTTTTTCCCACATAGAGAAGATAGCCGTCTGAAGAACGGAAGAGTCTTGGCTTGGACTGGTCTTCCTTCCGCTGTTTTTTCTTCTTTCCGCTGACTTTTTTGATATAGCCGAAGTCTCCCATTTCCGCCCTTATGGCATCCAGATCCCCTGCACTTTCCGCAAGCTGTATGCTGTTCATAATGGACTGGAGGTGGTAGAGCGTTTTTTTGCTTTCCGCTACCTGCTCTAAAAGATTCTGCTCCGTCCTCTTGGCCTTATCATATTTTTCAAAATATTTCTTGGCATTATCCATAGGAGAAAGGGTAGGATCCAAGGGGATTTTTTCTTCCTTTCCCGTGTAGTAATTTTCGCATATAAGTTCTTTTTCTCCTCCGGTAAGGCTATAGCCGTAGGTGGTTAAGAGCTCTCCGTAGATTCTGAACTTATCCTTTTTCTCCGTATCCTTTAATTGCTTTTCCTGCAACGCCAGCTTTTTATTACAGCGCTCCAGAAGAGTATGGCACTGCTTCTTTAAGTCTGTGGATTTCTGCCGTACTCTGTCGTCTCTCTCCTTATTTCCATAGTATTGAAGGAGGAGGGCAGAGGGAGAAGCAATGTATTCTTCGGAAAATGCCGGATTGCCCTTGTATTGTTGAACCGGGAGAGCGGAAAAATCAAAGGCCTTTTCCCCTTCATACAAAATGACCGGATGAAAATCCTTTTCCTGAATCGTTTTCCGAAAGGCCAAAATGGATTCCTTAACCTGCATCCGTTCCTCTGAAGATAGGGTATTGGGGAGTTTATCGATAGGGAGACCGGCATCAAGACAAAGCTCTCTGGCCAGTAATGGGCTTAGTCCGGAAAAGCTTTGGAAGAGGCATTCCCATAAGGGGAGGGATTCCTTTTCCAAGAGCGTATTCAGCTCCTCCATAGGAAAGGATAAAATGTTTTCCTTATGGAAGGCATCCGGAATAAAATATTCTCTTCCGGGAAGTACTTCTCTTACCGAGGACTGGCTCAGGGAGATTCTCTTAATGGCGTCTAAAATCGTATAATCTTCCTTCAGCAAAATGATGTTGGAATATTTGCCCATGATTTCCACAGCCAAATGTTTAATGCCTACGTCCCCCAGTTCATCTCTATGGGAAATATCCAAAAAGAGTACGCGCTCCAGTCCTTCCTCCCTAAGCTTTAAGGAAGCCTGCCGAATGCTTTGAATGATGCCGTTTCCGATATGCTTTCGAAGGGACATACAAAAGCTGGGAGCGGTGATAGGCGCGGTTTTTCCTTCATTTGCCAAATAAAGAAGAGGGAAGGAGGGGTTAGCGGAGAGGTGGAGAATCTCCGTGTTCTTTTCCTTCTTAATAAAAAGCTGCAATTCATCCTTTTCACTTTGGATAATTTTGGAAATCTTTCCGCCTAAAATACGCTCCTGAAATTCCGCAATGCACGCTGCAAGATACAATCCGTCAAATGCCATGAAAACCGTCCTTTTCCACTTGAAATAGTAAATCCACCTTGCTATCATACTGGAATACCGGCCTGTAAGTTTGGTGGTTTATCTGTAAACTAAATTGCCAAAAGGAAAGTTCTTTATCCTTTCCGGCTATGGCTTTTCCTTTGTTTTTGTAGGAAAAGCTACAAAGAGGATAAAGTAAAGGCATGAAAAATGCAAGAGAGGGGGCTTTATGAGTATCAAAAGTATGACAGGATTCGGCCGCTGTGTGGGAGAGAAGGACTGCTCCGGTATCACAGTGGAAATCAAGTCGGTTAATTCCCGTTTTTTAGACCTGTCCATGCGCCTGCCCCGGACTATGCAGCATCTGGAAATGAAGTGTAGAGAATGGGTGAAGGAAAGAATTTCCAGAGGAAAGGTAGAAATCTTTGTTTCCCTGGAGGACAGCACGGAAAAAAAGAAGAAGCTTGTCCTTAGGGAAGATTTATTGGATGCCTATGTGGAAAGTATTAAAAAAGTAGCCGAAAAATATTCTCTTCCTTATAAACTGGATGCCAAGGAGCTGGTGTTCTTTCCGGAAGTGGCTCAGATTGTGGAAGAAGAGGAAGAAGATCGGGAGGAAGCTCTTTTCCTGGCTATGGAGCTGGCTATGACAGAATTTCAAAAGGCCAGAGAGAAGGAAGGAAGCAATTTAAAAAGAGATATTCTTTTAAAGCTTTCGGAAATGCAGGAAGGCATTGATTTTATTAAAGGAAAAGAAGGGGATATTCAAAGAGCATACGGGGAGCGTCTTCGGAAGAAGATGGAGGAGCTTCTCTCCGGAAGAGAGGTGGAGGAAGGAAGAGTTTTGCAGGAAGTGGCGATTTTTGCCGATAAGGTGAGCACGGATGAGGAAATCACAAGACTGCAAAGTCATATCCAAAGAATGGCGAAGCTTTTAGAGGAAGAAATTCCTATAGGAAGAGACCTGGATTTCCTTTTGCAGGAGATGAATCGGGAAAGCAATACCATTTTGTCCAAGGCCAATGATTTATCCGTATCCGAGAAGGCTTTAAAACTGAAAAATCATATCGAAAAGATTCGAGAGCAGGTACAGAATATAGAATAAGGGAAGCAGGAAATAAGAATGGAAAAGCATAAAGAAAAGGGAATTTTGGTGGTGGTTTCCGGGTTCTCCGGAGCAGGGAAGGGAACGATTATGAAGAATCTGACCCAAAAGTATGATAACTATGCCCTGTCTATTTCCGCAACAACAAGAGCGCCAAGACCGGGAGAGGAAGAGGGAAAGTCTTACTTCTTCGTCAGCAAGGATCGCTTTGAAGAGATGATTGACCGGGATGAGCTGGTGGAGTACGCCAAGTATGTGGACAATTATTACGGAACCCCCAGAAAGTTTGTGGAAGATTGCCTCAACGAAGGAAAGGATGTCATTCTGGAGATAGAGATTCAGGGTGCCTTGAAGATTAAGAAAAAGTTCCCCGACAGCCTTTTGATTTTTATGGCACCGCCCTCCGCAGAGGAGCTTAGAGCCAGACTGATCGGCAGAAACACCGAGGATGAAGCAACAGTCAATAAACGCTTAAGTCGTGCTATTGTAGAGGCGGAAGGCGTGGAGGCCTATGACTATATTCTTGTCAATGCAGATATTGACACATGCACGGAAAAACTGCATAATTTAATCCGTGCCTCTCATGATCGGGCAGAGGTACATTTGGATCTGATTGAAGAAATCAGAAAGGACTTAAGGAGGATAGAAGATGCTACGTCCAACGTATAATGATTTAATAGAATCTATGAACCGCAATAGAGAAGAGGGGGAATTGGAAGTACAGTCTCGCTATTCCGTAGTAATTGCCAGTGCTAAGAGAGCCAGACAGCTGATTGACGGAGAGGAGCCTTTGATTAAGGGAGAAGAGGGAAAGAAGCCTCTTTCCGTGGCAATCGAAGAGATTTCCCGTAACCTTGTCAATGTGGAAAAGGGCTTGGATTATGAGGATGAGCCTATTATTATTCCGGAGAAGGAAGAGTACTCTCGTTATGCCATCGATGATGATTTAGACGAGGATGAGGATGTAGAGGAAGATCCGGAAGAAAAGGACGAAGAGGAAGAATACTCCGAAATGGATGAGGAAGAGGAAGACTTCGGAGAAGACGATTATCAGTCTGATAGTGAGGCCTAATGAAGCTTTATCTGGAGAGCTTAGGCTGTGATAAAAATAGAGTAGACGCGGAGAAGCTGCTTTTTGAGCTGTTAGAGAAATATCCCGGTTCCTCCGTTACCGACGAGCCAAGTGAGGCGGAGATTGCCATTGTGAATACCTGCTCCTTTATCGGCCCCGCCAAGGAAGAAAGTATTCAGTGTATTCTGGATTTGGCGCAATACAAGGAAACGGGAAAGCTGGAGAAGCTTATTGTGGCAGGTTGTCTTGTGGAGCGCTACAAGGATGAGATTCGGAAAGAGCTTCCGGAGATTGATGAAATTACTTCCGTAAAGGATTATGTGAAGAGACTGGACCATCAGATGGCCAGAGTAGAAAGCGGAGAGAAATATAGTCGCTACTTAAAGATTGCGGAGGGCTGCGATAAATATTGCAGCTACTGCATTATTCCAAGGCTTCGCGGCCATTATCGTTCCATTCCCAAAGAGCTGGTCTTGGAAGAAGCAAGAGCTTTGGTTTCGGAAGGGGCCGGGGAGCTGATTTTGGTTGCCCAGGAAACCACTCTTTACGGTACGGATCTTTATAAAAAGAAAGCTTTGGCTGAGCTTTTGGCTGAGCTTTCCGAGATTCCGAATCTTCAGTGGATTCGGATTTTGTACTGCTATCCGGAGGAAATAGAACCGGAGCTGATTCAGGAAATGAAGAGAAATCCGAAGGTGTGTCACTATCTGGATCTTCCTATTCAGCATGCCTCCGACAGGATTTTAAAGAGGATGAACCGGAGAACCAGAAAGGAAGAGCTGAAGGAAAAGATTGCTCTTTTGAGAAAGGAAATGCCGGATATTGCCTTACGTACCACGATTATTACCGGCTTTCCGGGAGAGACGGAAGAGGATTTCCAAGAGGTTTTGGACTTTATTTCGGAAATGCGTTTTGATCGTCTGGGTGCCTTTCCCTATTCTCGGGAAGAGGGAACCAAGGCAGCGGAGATGGAGGATCAGATTCCGGAAAAGCTGAAAAATCAAAGACTTTCTCAGATTATGGAGCTGCAGCAGAACATTGCCTTTCGCAAGGCGGAGGAGCAGATTGGAAGAAAGCTGAAGGTTTTGGTTTGCGGCTATGATGAGGAGGAGCAAAGAGTGCTTTGCCGTTCCTATATGGATGCTCCGGATGTGGACAGCTATCTCTATGTTTTCGGAGAGAAGAAGGAAGCGGGAAGCTTCCTATATGCGAAGGTAGTAGATACGGAAGGCTATGATTTGATAGGAGAATGGTGTGAATCTACCGAATAAATTAACGCTGTTACGAGGAATTTTGGTTCCTTTCTTTGTGTTTTTTATCCTTTTAGAGGGTGGAAACAATCTTCTTTACCGTTATATCGGTTTGGGAATTTTCTGCTTTGCCTCCTTTACGGATTTTTTAGATGGCTATCTGGCCAGAAAGAATCATTTGGTGACCAATTTCGGAAAATTCATGGATCCTTTGGCGGACAAGCTTCTGGTGTGCTCTGCCTTAATCTGCTTGATTCCCCTGGGAGAGCTTCCTGCCTGGTATGTGGTGATTTTAATCGGAAGAGAGTTTGTGATTTCCGGTTTTCGATTGGTTGCGGCAGATCATAATATCGTTATTGCCGCATCCATCTTTGGAAAAGCGAAAACAGCCAGTCAAATGATTATGATTATTTTGCTTCTTTTACAGATTCCTGCTTTAGCTTTTGTAAATCAGATTTTTATTGTTTTATCTTTAGTGCTCACCATTCTTTCTTTGGTGGACTATGTATATAAGAATCACAGGGTGATTTCAGAGGGAGGCTTTTAATGGGAGATAAAAAAGAAAAGAAGGTTTTAGTGTATAATAGTGAGGCGCCCATTGAAGAACAAGTGGTTTCTTTATTGAAAGGTTTAAAGAAAACCATAACCACAGCCGAAAGTATAACAGGCGGCATGATTTCCGCCGCTATCACTTCTGTGGAAGGAGCTTCCGAATGTTTTAAGGTGGGCTATGTCAGTTATTCCAACAAAGCAAAAAGGAAGTTGCTTTCCGTTAAGAAGGAGTTATTACGAAAGGAAGGAGCAGTTTCCTCCTCTGTAGCAAAGGAAATGGCTATTGGAGCCATGATGGAATCCGAGGCGGATTTGGCGGTTGCCGTAACCGGTAATGCAGGTCCTACTGCCTTGGAGGATAAAGAAATCGGTCTGGTTTACATTGCGGTTTGCGCCGGAGGAAAGACAAAGGTAGAAGAGTATCATTTTATGGGAAATCGAAAAGAAATCCGGGAACAATGCTGTAACACTGCATTGGTGATGGTAAGAAACTACCTTTTGGAAAAAATGACTTAATATGCGTTTTTCAAAATCTTTACAGTTTGGCGAAAGGGCCAAGAACTACATTCCCTATTTGATGGAGAATTTAAGAGAGGGACATACAGTTCCCATGTGCTATTTAATCTACTCCGGCTTGGGAAACAACCTATATGAATTTTATGGGGCTCCCCATTGGTCTTTACCCACATTTCCCAGAAAAGAGGAAGAAATCCTTGGGGTGGCTTATGGCTATAAAGATGCCCTGTTGCTGGTGTCCGGGATGACCCGGCAAGCTTTGGAGGAAGAAAGGAAATGCTCCTTGTCTTAGGGATTCTCAAATGGATATTGCTGATTATTCTTATCCTATTTTTGCTGCTTCTTATCTTGCTTCTACTGCTCTTGTTTGTTCCCTTTCGTTATGAAATCTTTGGGGAAAAGGAGAGAGAAGAGAAATTACCAAGAGGAAGGGGAAAGCTCAGCTATCCCGGTTTAAAAATTTCCGGAAGCTTTCAAGAGGGAAATTTAGAATATCAGGGGAAGTTTTTGCTTTTTACTCTTTTTGAGGGGGGCAAGGAGGAGAATTCTGAACAGAACGAAGAAGCTTCTCAAAATGGAGAAGACTTTTCGAAAAAGGAAAAGCAAGTAGATAAGGGAAATCAAGAGGTAAGAGAAGATTCGAAAAATTCAGAAAAAAGTGAAGCTTCGGAGCATCTAGCAGGGCTTAAAGAGGAAGAAATTTGATGAAGGCTATGGAAAAAATTCTTTCCATCCCTAAAAACGCTATGTGTAAGGGAAAGGAAATCAAAAAGAAAATCCGGCTACTCACCCAAGAAGAAACAAAGGAGATGCTTGCCCTTGTTTTTCGTCAGATTTTCTACCTTCTTCATCATGCCAGGGCCAGGAACTGGAAAGGGGAGCTTTACCTTTCCATGGAGGACCCTTATACTTTAGGACAGGTCTTACAGGGCGCAGCATTGATAGCCCCATTCCTTGGAGATTCCTTTCATGTTTACCCGGAATTTGATGACTCCTATTGTTATGGAGAGTTTAAGGCAAAGGGAAAGTTTCGTTTGATCCATATCGTTATCGTGGCTGTTCGTCTTCTTCGGAATAGGAAGTTCCGAGAATTGCTTTTTAAGGGAGGAAATGATGGCAAATCATAATACACAAGAATTACTGAACGCCCTGTTTCAAGGCTTAGATGGTTTTGTCCAGTCGAAAACCGTGGTGGGAGAGCCTATTGTTGTGGGAAATACCACCCTGATTCCTCTGATGGAAGTAAGTTGTGGAATGGCCAGTGGTGCCTTTATGAAGGAAAATCAGAAAAAAGGCGATGGTGGAGCGGGCGCCATGAGCTCTAAAATCACTCCTGCAGCTATGCTGATTATCCAGGAGGGCAGAACCAAGCTTATTCGAGTGAAAAATGAAGATGCTTTTTCCAAGATTATCGATATGATTCCTGAGGCGATTGACAAGATTACCGGAGGCAGCCGGGTAACAAAGTCTGCGGAAGAATTAGCGGAAGAGAATCTGGAAAGTCTAAAGCAGAAAACGGACACAAAAGCCAAGGAGAAGTTTCCCAAGGAAAGCTCTGCTACGGCGATAGAACTGCCGGAGGATGAGGATATCGAAGAAATAGATTTGGTGGATATTGATTTGACAGACTAAAAGACAAAAAAAGCAAGAAAGCCCTTGCAAGAAACTATTCTTTTTGCTATTATATTTTAGTCGCTGTTTTGCGGTGGAACTTTTAAAAGAGGGAGGTGCAATCATGGCTAAGTGTGCTATTTGTGAGAAGGCAGTGCATTTCGGCAATCAGGTAAGCCATTCACATAGAAGATCTAATAAGATGTGGAAAGCAAATGTGAAATCGGTTAGAGTTAAGGTAGATGGCGGTACAAAGAAGATGTACGTATGTACTTCCTGCCTACGTTCCGGAAAAGTAGAACGTGCCGTATCCGGCGTAGCTGAATAAGAATTTAGAAAAGATATTGTGTGAGCAATATCTTTTTTTATGCCCAAAATGCAAAAGTAAATGAATCTTGTATGGAAGATTGGAAAGATTATGCAGTAATCGCTTTCCATAGTTTCTCTTAAAACTCCATATTTTTTTAAATACTTAAGAAAGAATTATGTTTTATCCCTAAGATTCCCTAGCACTTATAGGGTAAAAAGAAAGAGAATCAAAATACTTTAAAGGAGAAAGCTATGGTTCAATGCAAAAATTTAACAAAAAAATACGGATCCAAGGTTGCTCTTAGGGAGGCCACCTTACACATTTATCCGGGAAATATTTATGCTCTTCTGGGGCCAAACGGTTCCGGAAAAACCACCTTCATGAAGATTCTTGGGGATTTAACCAAGCAGAGCAGTGGAGAAGTATTGTTTGAAGGAAAGCCCTTAAGCATTCAAAGTAGAAAAGACATTGCCTACCTGCCTACAGAAAGTCAGGCCTATCCCTTTATGACGGTGGAAGACTATGGGAAGTATCACAAAAGCTTCTTCCCGGATTTTCAGGAGGAAGAGTACAAGAGCATGTTGGAGGAGATGGATATTTCTTTAAAGCTTCCCTTTAAGGCCTTATCCACCGGTATGGATAAGAAGGCAAGAATTGCGGCAACCCTTGCCCGGAATGCAAAGCTGGTACTTCTGGATGAACCCTTTAACGGAGTAGATCTTCTGGCCCGAGAAGAAATCGAAAAGATGATTTTGGAAAAGAAACGGGAGAACAGTACCATCCTTCTTTCCAGCCACTTGGTGGAAGAGGTGGAGGACTATATTCAATTTGCTATTTTCTTCCATCAAGGAAGGATTCTTTCCGTAGAACAGCTCGAGAGTATACAGGAAAATAAGGGGCAGAATCTAACAGAACGTTACAGAAGTCTTTTGGGAAAAAAGAAGGAGGGCTAAATGCTGACATTACTACAATATGAAATGAAAAAAACCGCCTTTATGAAGATTCTCTGCGGCTTCGCTCTTTTTATTTCCCAGGCCTTTGTAATGCTGGGGACTGCAACGGATAATTTTGTAGTGGCCGGTCTTGGTGCAGGCTTACTGATTTTCTTCAGTTTTCTGGTGATTTTCATTCTGGGCTTATCCAGCATGGCCAGTCTGAGCAAGGATTTAAATACCACCCAGGGCTATATGCTTTTTATGCTGCCAAAACACAGTGCTTATTTCCTCTTGGCAAAGATTGTTGAAAGCTTGGTCAGTACTTTTTTGGCAGGAGTAGTAATTGTGCTGATTTTTAGTTTTAATGTAGCTTACTTTGGCATTGATATGGATACCTATAAGGATTTTTTTGAAATGTTTTGGAATCTAGTTTTGAGCGGAAAGGGTTTTGGAGAGTTAAGTCTTTATGTGATTCGTTTCCTTGCCACTGCAGCGGCCTTTTGGGTTTTTCTTTCCACCATGGCAATTTTATGTGTTACGGTACAGGCCAGTATGTTTAAAGGAAAGGCATTGGCTCTAGTAGTCAGCATTATTGCCTTCTTTTGCCTCTTCTTATATCTGTTCAGTGCCTTGCCGGAGCTTGCCTCCACAATATCCTGGGAGTACAAAGATCCGATTTTTTATGGGATGATTGTAGCCTTATCTGCCGGATTCTTTGCACTTTCCTCTTATCTACTGGAAAAGAAGAGGAATTTTTAGGGAGATAGGAAGAAGAGGAGTTTCCGAGGGAGGATTCATGGCTTTTGGAGAAAGTCCGCTAGAGCCTTTGTTTTCGGATTCTTTTCCTTTTCAGAATAAGGAAAATGGAGTATACTATACGAAATTCTCATCACAGCAAGTTCTGCCCTATGGGCATGGAATCAGTTGCTTAAGGGAAAAATGATAAAGACTAAGAATAGACAGAAGATAGGGATTGGAGGAAAGACAATGAAAGGAAAAATCTCCTCTCATTACGGTGAGGTACAAATCTCCGAAGAAGTCGTTGCAAGCTATGCAGGAAATGCAGCAGTTTCTTGCTTTGGTATTGTTGGAATGGCTGCGGTTCCCATTTCCGGAAAGGGATTGGCAAAGCTTTTGAAGCAGGAAAGCTATCATAAGGGCATTTCCGTGGAAATCCAGGGCAATGAAATCAGTTTGGACTTTCATGTGATTGTGGCTTATGGTGTAAGTATTCAGGCTGTGGCTGAGAACCTTATGGAAAGCGTAAGATACAGAATTTCACAGTTTACAGGAATGAAAGTTAGACGAATCAATGTGTATGTAGAAGGGGTTCGGGTAATCGATTAAGTTTCTAAGAAATAGGAGGAATTTACCTGTGGGTAAAGTACTAAGTGCAAGGGATTTGCAGAAGGCTTTCTTAGCCGGGGCAAATCAGCTGAATGCAAAGAAGGATTTGATTAATGAGTTAAATGTCTTCCCGGTTCCGGACGGAGATACAGGAACCAATATGACCATGACAATCCTTTCCGCAGCAAAGGAAGTGGCCAAGATTGAGGGGGGAAGCTTAAAGGAGATTTGTAAGGCGATGTCCGGCGGATCTCTTCGCGGAGCCAGAGGGAACTCCGGCGTTATCCTGTCTCAGTTGATTCGTGGATTTACGAAGGAATTATTGGAAGTAAAGGAAGCTGACAGCATTGTCTTGGCGAAGGCCTTCCAAAGAGCGGTGGAAACCGCTTATAAGGCGGTAATGAAGCCGAAGGAAGGAACCATTTTAACCGTAGCAAAGGGAATGGCAGATAAGATTATGGAGCTGTCTTTAACGGAAGAGGAGATTTTGCCTCTTTTGGAGAAGGTAGTAGCCTACGGAGATGAGGTTTTAAAGAAAACTCCGGAAATGCTTCCTGTATTAAAAGAGGCAGGAGTGGTGGATTCCGGTGGAGCCGGCTTAATGTGTGTTATGGAAGGGGCTTTGCGTTCCTTACAAGGCGAAAAGATTGAACTGAATCTGGAATTCAAGGAAGATTCCGGCGTTTCCGCATTAACGGGAGAGAGAAAGAATAGAGGAGAGATTTCCACTGCGGATATTCGCTTTGGCTATTGCACGGAATTCATGGTAAATGGTGACCACCCCTTCTCCGATGAAGAGGTAGAGAAGCTTAGAGACTATCTTTACGGTATTGGAGATTCCATTGTTTGCTTTTCCGACGAGGATTTGATTAAGGTTCATGTACATACCAACCATCCGGGAGATGCCTTTGAGAAGGGACTTACCCTTGGCTATCTTTCCAAAATGAAGGTGGACAATATGCGTCTTGAGCACCATGAGGTATTGATTGAGGATGCTTCCCGCATTGCCGCTATGGAAAAGCTGGAGGAACAGCCTAAGGAAGCTGGTGCCTTAAAGGAGTCTGAATCGGCAGAGGAGAAGGACTTCGGCTTTGTGGCAGTATGCTCCGGTGACGGACTGAGAGATATTTTCTTAGACCTTGGCGTAGATCAGGTGGTTTCTGGGGGACAGAGCATGAATCCCTCTACTGAGGATTTGTGTGCTGCGGTAGAGAAGATTCATGCCAAGCACGTGTTTATTTTACCCAACAACAAGAATATTTTACTGGCTGCTCAGCAGGTAAAGGATATTCTGGAAAACCGTTCCGTATCCGTAGTGCCCAGCAAGACCATTCCTCAGGGAATTTCCGCTCTGATTTCCTTCCAACCGGAGGGAACGGTGGAGGAGAATCAGGAGGGGATGGAGGACAGCTTATCCATGGTTTCTTCCGGAGAGATTACCTATGCGGTTCGAGATACCAGCATTGACGGAAGAGAAATTCATAAGGGGGATATCCTCTTCTTAGGAGATCAGGGATTACTTTCCGCTGAAAAAAGCATTTCCTTGGCTATGAAGGAAGGCTTGGAGAAGATGGGAGAGGGAGAAATCCTGAGTCTTTACTATGGAGAAGGAGTAACGGAAGAAGAGGCTAAGGCTTTGGAGAAGGAGATCTTGGAGTATATGCCGAATCTGGAGGTAGAGGTTCATGCCGGCGGACAGGCAGTGTACTATTATCTTCTTTCCCTAGAGTAAGAGTCGTTTTTACAGAAATGTATTCGCTATTTAAACAAGGTGCATAGAATTGATACACTTTCGACATCATAGCTTTGAATCGGGGGCACGCTTTCGCTAAGCTCGCCCTCGTAGCAGTACTAAGCTAAAAGCTTCGCTTTGCTTACTTTTAGCAAGTACTGACGGGCTCAGATTACCCCCGGCTTCAAAGCTATAATGCGAAAGTTCGCTGTTCTATAAAGCCTTGTTTTTTTGTGAGC
>CAUUJL010000055.1:0-15010 GCA_963545375.1 uncultured Oribacterium sp. | reverse complement strand
GGATGTGCATGGGGCTATGCAGACCGCTTTAACCTTGGATGACATTAAGTCCATCGGTTATAAGTTCTCTACAAGAGCAGCTATGACCGTATCCATCCACGATATGACCGTTCCGGAGACTAAGGAAACGCTCCTGGAAGAGGCACAGAAGACTGTGGACAGGATTGCCAAGAACTTCCGTAGAGGTTTGATTACTGAAGAAGAGCGTTACAAGGAAGTTATCGAAACCTGGAAGAACACCGATGAACAGCTTACCCATGACCTCTTAACAGGATTGGATAACTACAACAACATTTTCATGATGGCGGACTCCGGAGCCCGTGGATCCGATAAGCAGATTAAGCAGCTTGCCGGAATGCGTGGACTCATGGCGGATACAACCGGTAAGACTATCGAACTTCCCATTAAGTCCAACTTCCGTGAAGGTCTGGATGTATTGGAGTACTTTATCTCCGCTCACGGAGCACGTAAGGGACTTTCCGATACCGCTCTTCGTACAGCGGACTCCGGATACTTAACAAGACGTTTGGTAGACGTATCTCAGGATTTAATTATCCGTGACCTGGATTGCTCCGAGGGTAGAGAGACTATTCCTTCCTTAGAAATCACAGAGCTTTCCGACGGACAGGAAAAGATTGAGTCCTTACAGGAGAGAATCACCGGTCGTTATGTAGCGGAGGATATCATTGATCCGGAAACCGGAAATATGGTTATCAAGGCGAACCACATGGTTACACCGAAGAGAGCGCCACAGGTTATGGATGCTTTAAACAAGATGGGCAGAAAGTCCATTCGAATCCGTACCGTATTGACCTGTCGTTCCAAGTCCGGTATCTGTGCAAAGTGTTATGGAGCAAACCTGGCAACAGGAAAGCCGGTTGAAGTGGGAGAGGCAGTAGGAACCATCGCTGCTCAGTCCATCGGAGAACCGGGAACACAGCTGACCATGAGAACCTTCCATACCGGAGGTGTGGCAGGTGGAGATATTACCCAAGGTCTTCCTCGTGTAGAGGAGTTGTTCGAGGCCAGAAAGCCGAAGGGACTTGCGATTCTTACGGAGATTCCGGGTGTTGTGGAAATTCGTGACACCAAGAAGAAGAGAGAGGTTATCGTTACCGACAACGAAAAGGCTCAGTCCAAGACTTACCTGATTCCTTACGGATCTCGTTTAAAGGTTACAGATGGACAGGTTCTGGAAGCCGGAGATGTATTAACCGAAGGTTCCATCAATCCTCATGACCTTCTGAAGATTAAGGGCGTTAAGGCTGTACAGGAATACATGATTTCCGAAGTGCAGAGAGTATATCGTTTACAGGGTGTAGAAATCAACGATAAGCATATCGAGATGATTGTGCACCAGATGATGAAGAAAGAGCGTGTCAATGAAGCAGGAGATTCCCGCTTTATCCCGGGAACCACTGTGGATCGCTTAGACTTCGAGGATGAAAACGAGAGACTCATTGCAGAAGGAAAGGTACCTGCAGAAGGAAAGAGAACCATGTTGGGAATTACCAAGGCTTCCTTGGCTACCGATTCCTTCATGTCTGCAGCATCCTTCCAGGAGACCACAAAAGTTCTTACAGAAGCGGCTATCAACGGTAAGATTGACCATCTCATCGGTTTGAAGGAAAACGTTATTATCGGTAAGCTGATTCCTGCAGGTACAGGAATGCGCCGCTACAGAAACGTTAAGCTTTCCACCGATAAGGAGGAAGTGGTAGATACTGCCGACGTGCTTAGCCATGAGGTCAACGAGCCCCTGAGCACGGAAGAGATTTTTGATGCGGATCCTAAGGGATTATCCGGATTATCCGCAGCCCTAAGAGCAATCAAAGAAGGCGAAAACGAATTATAAACTAAACTTTAAGAAAGGGAGGCGAAATGCCTTCCTTTTTTTTACAATTTGAAGGAGTCTTATAAGACACAACTATCATACAGTATAGGTCTGATGAGTGGGTAATCTGAGCCCAATACTTGCAACATCCGGCGAAGTGAAGAACTGTAAAAAATTAATAAGTGAAGCGAATAATGGAGTATGGGTCTATAATAGGGGTAATCTGAGCCCGTCAGTACTTACTGAAAGCGAGCAAAGCGAAGCTTGAAGATAGTGCTGTAAGGACAGACTTTTCATCAGAAAAGTCGTCCTGATACAGACCAACTTCCAAAGGAAGTTGCTTTGCAAAGCAAAGTGAGCAGTGGTTAACATAAACCACTGCTCAGTCAAGGCGAGGTTAGCGGGAGCGTGCCCCAATTATAGACCCATACTCCATTAGAGCGCATCTTTATAAGGCTAAGAAATATTTTCAATAAAAATAAGAGAATATGTGACCAATTCCTTCCTTTTACCGTTTATAAGGTAGAGAGAAGAATATTGCAGTACTTTCTGGTCAACGAGATACCGCATATTACGCCGGTAATACTCGTTAAGAAGGAAAAGACTGAGCTGCAACATCAGGGCATAAGCCAAGGAGGAAATTATGAAAAAAAGGAAGGAAAAGAGAAAAATATCTGTTTTGGCAATAGGATATTGTGCCGCCATTTTATCCGCAGGAGTATTGACAGCTTGTAGCGGAGCAAGAAAAGACACAAGCTATAGAGAGGATAACTCTATTAAGAGTGGGGTATATGGGGATGCAGAGGCTGAAAGATCTGATGAAGCAGCTTTTGCAAGAGCACAGGTGGCAAAATCCAGTGCCGGAAAGGATTCTGTAATTACTAAGGAAAATGAAGTTCCCGGAGCCTCTCAGGGAGAAGCCGCTGAGGAGACCGTTCCGGAAGTAAGCAATACTGATTCCAATACGCCTGATTCCAATACTCCCGATGTTACGGAGGACTCCAATGTTCAGATTTCGGAAAAAAAGATTCGTACCGTGAATATGGAAATCGATACAAAGGATATTCCGGAAAAAGCAAAGGCGCTTCGAGAAAAAGTGAAAGCAATGTCCGGCTATGTGGAATCAGAGGATTTTCAGGATGACGACAGCTATAGCGACTTTAGAAAAATGTATTTTACCATTCGTATTCCAAAGGATAAGATGGATGAATTCCTTACTTTCGTAGAAGGAGAGGGACAAATTAAGTCTCGCAACGAGAGTCTGGAAGATGTTCGTTTACAGTACCATGATGCCCAGGCTCATAAGAACTCTTTAGAAAAGGAGCAGGAGAGGGTTCTGGCTTTGATGGACAAGGCGGAAAATCTGGATCAGCTTCTGATTTTGGAAAATCGTTTAACTGAGATACGCTATCAGTTGGAGAATTACGGAAGCCAAATTCTGGAATATGACAACAGGATTAACTTTGCCACCTTAAACCTGACTTTGACGGAAAAGTCAAAGCCGGAGGCAAGAGAGCAGAAGGAGGAAGGTTTTAAGGATAGATTGAAGACGGGATTTAAAGAAAATCTTTACGGTATCAAATGGTTCTTTGAAGCTCTTCTTTTCCTAATCCTTGTGTACAGTCCTCAGATTATAGGAATTGCAGCTATCGTCTTTCTCCTGATTTTTCTCCATAAAAGAGAGCAGAAAGCCAGGGCAAAGAGGGCAAAAGCCATGGAGCAGGAATCGTTAAAAGAGCAGGATAAGAACATAAAGTAGCATATAGAGCGAAATATACAGTAGAACATAAAACAAAAGTCCCCGGAGAATTTTCCGGGGACTTTCTTATGATCATTCTGGTTTGCTTACGGCAAGATTTTTTAATAAACCGTTTTGTAACTGGAAGATTGCATTGGAATCGCCTGCAACAGCAGAGCGGTTAGCTTCTTCCGCATGGGATAACTCCTCCCGTAAGATGGAGATATGTTTTGGAGCATCAATGGCAATACGAACGCCGTCAGCGGCAGTTTCAATTACCGTAAGGCGAATATTATCGCCGATTAAAATGCTTTCATTCTTTTTTCTTCTTAAAATTAACATGGTTTTCCTTCACCTCTTTCTTCCACATCCCTGTGGAAACTCCTCCGGGCTATCTTATACGGCAGCCTTCTGCTTTGCCTGTACAGATTCAAAGCTGCCCAGAGTGTGCTTGTATTCGTATCCGCTTGCTTCAAGTATTACTTGCATGCCCTTATGATTCTCTGGATTAATCACCAAAGGACACTTCAAATTTACGGTGTTGTCCAGGTAGTCTGCCTGTAAAACGCAGGTCACATAGTAGCTTAATTCTTCCGCATCCTTAACGCCTAAGTAAGTAAGCTCTTCCTCGGTAAGGTTTGGAGCATAGTCAGGATCCAATGAGAATGGATTGATGACAACAAAAGCCACTTCGGGATTCTCTACTCCCTGTAAAAGAAGAATGGTAGAATCTTCCTCTTCGTTTAAACATAAGGGAAGATAGTGCTGCACCTCTGAAAAGCCGAAAAGCCCATCAGGGAAATGAAACAAATCCTTCTCCTCATAATCGATAACGCCATAGTCCTTGGTATGTAATTGCATAATTTCCTCCATAGAATAATAATGATCATGTTTGTAATTTTTTGGAGATTTCCCTCCCTCCTTTCGGAGAGAGGGCCGGCTGTTATCCTATTCCGCCTGTCAAAAGCAAGGGACTTCTGTAAGATTTCAGCTTTCTAAATCTATGGATCCGCCCATATCGGGTTTTTTCGGAAAATAGATAAAATCTCCGGTATACTCGAATTTAATATCCGGCATTTGGGTTACGATGGTCATATCCATCGCGGGAAGATAAGATAAATCTCCCTTGTGTACCCGCATTTCAAAGGCTCCCCGATCCTGAAGATAGCCGGCTGTTTTTTCTTGTCTCATAGCTCTTTGAGATTCTAAGATCTCCAGTGTTTCTGCAGCTGCTCTTTGTTTATTGCCTTGGACATAGAGATTTGGGGATTGGGTATCAGCTCCTGTAAGGGGTAAGGAATCTGTGCCCGTCTCCGTTCTTTTGGCAGAGACAGCCTGCATGGCGGAGTAGTAAGCCAAATGGTTTTCTACTCTTTGGTATTGCCGGTTTACCTTATACTGCAAAGCAGCATCCTGTTTTCCGGCTTTTTGTGCTTCAATGGTACTTAGACGAAGCGCTCTCCCTCGTGCTTGGTCAATTTGATCGGAAGGGACCAGCTTTCCACCACTGATTAGGTGAATCGCTTTAAAGTCAGTCGTACTTACTTTGATGAGTTGTCCCATACTCGCCTCCCTGTTTCCAACCTGCTATAGAAACTATAGCAATCGCCTTGCCGTGGTCAGGTTAATGGAGAGATGACCTGTTCTTTTTATCTACCAACGAAATCAAATAAAGAAGACTGCATGATGTTGGAACCAACCTTCATTGCGGCATTGTAGCTGTATTGGTAGGAATACATCTTCACTACTGCATCATAGGGGTCCACACCCAGCTTAGAGGTATATTCCTCCTGGAGAGTATCCATCGTAATATCTAACTTACTCTGGGTAGTTTCCAGTGCGGCATACTTAATACCCAATTCTCTGTAGCTGTCGCTGACTCTTGCCTCCGCATCATCATTTTGGTTGATGAAGTCGGACATATCTTTATGAAAACGAGATTTCGCTGTAGACACATTTGTATTTGTTTTTAAGGCTTCCCTATACTGGTGGGAAGTTAAAATTGCCTTAGACATTAAGGCTACCGGGCTGTTTGCCAAGGAATCTTCCTCAGCTACAACAGGACCTCCGTTAGAGGCACCCTTGATTCTCTGGATGGCATCTGCATCACTCAGGCCTCTCAGAGTATCGGAGGAAAGTCCGGTGATCATGTTTAAACCGCCGGTGTAGGTGTCTAAAAGAGTGCTTCTGTCTCTTAAAGAACCGTAGCCGGTGCTCATTTTTCCCTGCTCTCTCATAGCGGAAAGAATCATCTTTAAGCTATCATTTTCATTGAGGGCATTCCCGTCCGCATCGGTACCGGAGAACTCATTCTTGTAGTTTGTTCCGTCATAGCTGTACTTAATGTTCAGCTCTGTGGCTTTTGCGTCTCCCGGGAATTTGTGGGTATAGGTAAGGGTAATACTTGGATTGGTACCGTTTAAATCCTCCTTTAAGGAGAATGGAACGGTGGTCATATCGTTTCCGCCGTAAACATAGAAGTTGTCATACTGGGAATTCAGGGTGTTTACTACGGAATGAAGACGCTGGGTAAACTCTGTTTCATAGGTTCCCACAGTTCCTTCATTAGCATTCTGGCTATCGTTAGAGATAGCGAGCACCTTGGTGTTAACGGCACGCATATCTTCCTGAATGCTTAATGCACCTTTTTCCTGCTGGTACAAACGATTTTTTACGTCGTCGATTATGCCTTTCTTTGACTCGGCATCCATGTACTGATTGTCCATTCGCTTTCCGGCATAGTAAGCAATGGGGTTCTCATCGGCTGCCTTGTATTTTCTTCCGGTGGAAACCTGCTCCATAGACTCGTTTAACTTGCCATGAAGATTTCCGACGGACTTTGCATAATCCTGATAATAGGTTCTTGCTGTTACTCTCATGATTTACTCCATTCTTTCCGGATGTTTATCCTTTGCTTCTTGCATGTTACCGGGCATCCTTTCCCTGATGAAAGAAGAGCCGTTTTAGCTCTTTTTTCATTACTGTATATATCGAGCTATTTTTCTTAAACTATAAGTATTTTTCAGAAAAACTCTTAAAAATACAGGGGAAATGGCTACCGCATTTTTAAGAAACAAAGACGAAGCAAAAGAAGGAGTGTAGGTCTGTAAGAGGGCAATCTGAGCCCATTGGTGTTTACAGAATGCCGGCGAAGGGAAGGACTGTAGAATTTAATAAGACGAAGCGAAAGAAGGAGTGTAGGTCTGTAAGAGGGGCAATCTGAGCCCGCCGGTACTTACTGAAAGCAAGCAAAGCGAAGCTTGAAGTTAGTACCGCTGCGAAGGCGAGGTTAGCGGGAGCGTGCCCGATTACAGACCTATACTCCTTCAAAGCGTATTATTACAACAGTCCCTCCCTTCGGAGGGGCGAGGTTAGCGGGAGTGTGCCCCGACTACAGACCTACACTCCTTCAGAGCCCCTTTGACATAAAAATACGGGAGCCATTTCCCTGTAGCAGGTATAGCTCCCGTAAATTCTTATCGTCCAATAGCCAGTAAGGTTTCCAAGGTATCATTCAATGTGGTCATCAGTCTTGCCGCTGCGTTGTAAGAAGAGGAGTAGGTCATCATGTTTGCCGCCTCTTCGTCCAAGCTGACGCCGGAAAGCTGATCTCTGGAATTGTTGATTCCCTCCAATACCGCCTTGTTGATTTCCTGTGCATTCTTATTGGCATAGGAATCGGTGGCCAAAGTGGTGGATACATTGTTCATGTAATCCGCATAGTTGGTTTTGGTGTTGTTCATCTTCATCATAGGAGAAGTCATCTGCTCCAACATTTCCAAAACAGTATCGGTGGTATCTCCTCGATTGGTAGCAGAAGCACCGTTTCTAAAGCCGTTGGTTCCGATATGGGTAGTTCCGTTTACCCAGCCTCTGGAAATTCCGATATTGGCTGCGGTAACGTTACTGGGATCGTTTCCACCGGCATTATCCTTGTTAATCATTAAGACATGGTTGGGGTTGGTTACACCGGCATAGTTGGTGTTACCCTTTTTATTTACCTCGTTCATGTTCTTGGTAAAGGTCTCTGCCAAAAGGTCCAGTTTTCCCATATAGAAATCATAGCTGTAGGAATTCATTTCATTGCTGGCCTTTAAGTCTGCCAGGTTAATGGTTCCTCCGCCTCGTACCAAAGCACGTACATCGGAGGTAGAGAGCATATCCAGGCTGGCCTGTACAGATCCGGAGGAGAAACGAACATCCTTTGTATCGGTGGTAAATGTATCTGCAGCAGCGCCTCTTTTTTGGAAACCGGTAAACTTCAACTTGGTATTAAGAGGTGCATCAATGCTTCCGGCTGCAAGCTCTACCTTACCTACGTTGTTGTGTTTTCCACTGGCATCCTGCAGATCTGCATCTATAGCACCGTTTACCAGAGTAATCTTCTTTACTTCCGCTCCGTTTCCGGCACTACTGTCTCGGTAAACCAGGTTTACTCTTACATCCTCCGGCCAGTCGGAACGTCCCTTTACATTTCCTGCAGAATCGTAGTTATAGATACGATAACGGGTTGTAGGAGGGGTAGGAGAGCTGTATTCCTCGGAGAAATGCTCCACTTCGATAGGAACATACTTGGAAAGCTCATCCAGCTTTAAGTTTCTCTGATCCTGCAGCTCTAATGCAGGGTTTCCTAAAAGCTGATTCTTTTTGATTCGATTATTTAAATCTCCGATATCGCTAACCAAAGAGTTAATCTTTTGGATTGCACCGTTTTCGGAGGTGTTGGTTCCGTCAATCTTATGGAACTCATTCTTTTCTGCCTGGTGAATACTCTCCGCAGCAGAGTTCATCAGAGTTGTCATAGCCTGCACTCTGGACATTAACTCACCTTCATAAACAGGGTCCTGTACTTTGGAAGGGTCCTGCATATTGGTTAAGGAACGCTGAATGTCGTCAAAGGAGGAACGGATTCCGTTTACCTTGGTCTCATCCAAAAACAGAGAAAGAGACTTCAAGGATTCTCCGATAGACTCGTTATAAGAGGATTTTCCGTTTTGGGTACGGTATTGTCCGTCCAAAAACTGATCTCTTAACTGGCGTACTTCATCCATGGCCACACCGAAGCCCACATTTACATCGTTGGAATTCATGTAAAAGGAGGTTGGGTTTTCATAGTTAATAGAGGAGGTCTTTAGCTCTTGACGAGTATAGCCCTCAGTATTCATATTGGCTAAGTTATGCCCAACTACATCTAATTTTTTCTGATTCATCCGCAGTGCGGAAAGGGCTGTATCAAAGCCGGAAAAGGTTGCTCTTACCATAGTGTCCTCCTAAAAGGTTGTTAAAATTTAAGACTTCTAAAAATAGGCGAAAAAAAATACGCCTTAAGGTTCATTCCCCTCCGGAAGAGAAGAGTCTTACACCCTTCTATCCCGGAAAGAAACTTCAGGTTGTCCCTGAAGCTGCTGGGAAATGTCGCTGATGCGAACCTGTAATATTCTATCGGCGTTTTCTCTGGAATGTATAAAGCGTCTCAGATTATTCTGAAGATCTGCAATTGGATTCTCCCAATCTTCCCGCAATTCTTCCGGAATCCCGGTTAGAAATTCCGTCATGGAACGAGGGGCAAATCCACATTCTTTCTGTAACTTTACTCTTTTTTGCTCTAAGCCTCGAAAACGAAGCAGAGTGGGTTGTGCTTCACTGACCAGTCGGGTTAACTCCTCCAAATCATTTTTAGATGCGGAGACGGTTAAGGAATCCTCCAAGTCACATAAAGCAGAAACAAGAGAGGAAAGCTCCGAAAATACGGGCAGGAGCTGTTCCCACTTTTCTCTGTTGGAAATATTCATCATTCTTCCTCTGTATTAATCTTTATATCCTAACATCTTCTCAGCGATACGCTGTGCATTAGGACGATAGGTTCCTGCCTGAACTTGCTGATGAAGTTCTGCTACTCTTTTGTCAGAGGCACTTACGCGAAGAGAGTCGTTGGTAGCTTTAGACAAAGCTGCTGCAAAGCTTCTGTCGTCTACAACGTTTCCCTTAGAAAGGGACAATCTGTCTACATCCGCTTTCTGTGTAGCTTCTACCTGGTCTACCGGCTTCTGTGGTAGTGCTGCCTGACGAGTTTGATAATCTACTCGAGTGTTAAAATCAGGTCTGATAGAAAAGTTCATTTTTTGTCCTCCTGGGTTTTCCCGTTAAATGGCTCCAAGTTTCTTCCTTGCATATCAGAAACTCTTGGGGTATACTTCCCTTCACAAGAAAAATTTTATGAATGAAACCCCTTCTTCCTCTACTATATCGGCGAGTTTTTTGTCGATATAAGGAATAGTCCATTAAAATTGCAATTTTTTTGAAATCATTTTATTTTACATCCAAGGAGGGAAAATGGCAAACATTTTACAGGTAAGTTCTTCCCCGATTACCCCGGATCCATCGATTAATCAGAGAATATCACAAGATCCTTCTATAAAGAATCCGGTTTCCCCGGGTACGGTGAATCGTGCAGACGGTCAAAATACCGGACAAACCGGCACCGCTACTGGAGAGGGAAGCTTTTCCGGCGTAGATTTTGAAGGGAACTATGCCGCCTTTTTAAAGGAGCTTTCTCAAACGGCAAATCTTCCTAAAGCATTGGAGACTGTGCTTTTTGGCGACGGCGCTCTGGCGCTTTCCCAGGAAAAGGGCGAAATCGGTCAGGTAATGGAGGAGCTTTTCTCTTCTATGGAGATGGAAAGCCCTGAGGATTTGAAAGCATTTTTACAGGATCAGCAGAAGGCCCAGATCAAATTCTCCGGAAATCTCTTTAATAATTTAAGAGGAATGTTAAGCAGCAATATTTCTCCTTCCTTAAAGAATGCGATTTTAAATTTCGGAAAGACCTATAACGACTTCGCATCTTCCGGACATTTTCTGCAGCAGATGGAAACCATTGCGGGAGATATTGATAAGATGCTGCTTCCCTCCTTTCAGGGAGAGTTTGAGGACCTGCTGTCCCAACTTAATTTTCAGGCTGAGCCGGGAAAGACGGAGGAGAATACTTCCTTAATTAATAATCAGATTATTCCTTTCATGTCCAACTACATTTCCAGAACCCATGACTACGGGGCAGTGAGAAATGCGGTGGTGATGTTTATTTTGTATGCGGTTAAGTATGAAAACGGCTCCGAGGAGCTTTTGGCAAAGCAAAAGGATGCTTTGATGAATAATCCCGACTTCCGTCTTCTGTTTAAGGGAAATCCGGAGGAAGCATTTAAGGAACTTGTAGATCAGGTTAAAGGGCAGGAGGACAATGCATTCCCCAAGCTCTTTACGGATTTTTTAAAGGCCGGTGCGGAAGGAAAGGCGGGAACGGAAAATATTTCCCATTTCCAGGAGGTTTTGCACGGTCTGCTGGTCAATGAAAGTGTATATATGCCCTTGCAGCATTTGGTGATGCCTTTCCGTTACGATGATAAGGATGTGATGAGCGAGATGTGGGTGGAGCAGGAAGCAAAGGATGGCGCCGGCGGAAAGCTGACTAAGATGCTTTTAAAGTTCAACATTCAAAGCCTGGGGAATTTTGAAATCATTTCCGGTATTTCCGATATGCGAGTGGATTTACAGCTCTTTATGCCTGAGGAGCTTATGGATAAGCAGAAGGATGTGGAGGATGTGCTTTCCCATATCTTAAGAAGAAACGGGCTATCCGTAGCAAATCTTGGGGTATATCAGAAGACCAGGGACTTCCGGATTCAGGAAGTTTTCCCGGAAATTAAGGAAGCGGAGAAGAGCTTAAACGTAAGGATTTAAGGCAAAGTAGAGTAAACGCCAAGGAAGGATAATCGAGCCTTATTTGTTGTGAGTCGTAAATTTAAGTGTAAGGATTTTGTTAAGGAAAGGTCCTTTTCAAGGAAGAAAAAACTGTCGATAGAATACTATCTTCAGGAATAAAGGAGAGAAAGTGGCAGACTTTAGTAAGATAATGGAGAAAAAGGCGGCAGCCTTAAAGTATGATAATGAGAAAAACGGCGCCCCTATGATTGTGGCCGCCGGTATGGGCCACATGGCGGAAAAAATTACGGAAACCGCAATGAAGTCAGGCGTCCCCGTCTATGAGGACGACAGTTTGGCTTCTCTTCTTACCCAAATGAAACTGGGAGCAGAAATTCCTGAGGAATTGTTTCAGGCGATTGTGGAGATCTATATCTACTTCCTCGGATTTACCGGGGATCCGGAGAAGGATCAGGCAGAACGGGAACGAAGAAGGGAAGAACGGAAAAAAAATCTCTCTTCTTAGTTTCCTAAGAAGAGGAGTAATCATGAAGGATAAAATTTTACATTTTTTGGAAAAAGGGATAGCTCTCGCAGGACTATGCCTTTTTTTCTTGTATTTTGGCGGGGTAGTGAGCTTTGCTGCCTCTAAGCCGATCAACAGCATTCACATTCAGATTTACTCCAAGCTGGAGTCCGGAGATAGTCCCGGAGAAATTTTAATTGAAAAAAATGAAATTCAAAAGCATGAGGTAACCGTAAGAGGAAAGAGTTCTCTTTTTACTATTACTGCCGCAGAGTGGGGAGGGCAGAATAAGTCCAACGTAAAGGTAGGAGAGGAATTGGAATTGCTTCTTACCTTAAGTCCTACTGATGTGACCGATAATTATTTTCTGGCTTCCTATAGGGCTAGCTCCTTCCATATTACAGGAGGATATTATGTTTCCGCCAAAAGAGAGGGTGACGATCTGGTTTTGACTTTGAAAATGAAGGCCGTGGAAGGAGCCTATGACGCCCCGGTTTCCGTGGACTGGAATGAGAAAAGCCTGGGATCTGTTCGTTGGCAACCGGGAGAAGTGGATTCCGGCGTTTATTCGGTTCAACTTTTTCGAGACGGTACCAGAATTCACGAAATAGAAAAGCTTTCCGGAAATCAGTATAATTTTTATCCTTATATGACAAAGGCCGGACGTTACATGGTGAAGGTAAAAACCCTGGTGAAGGATTCCAAGGAAAGAAAATATGCCAGAGGCAGCGGATATACCGAATCCTCCGATTTACAAATTCGAGACAGAGATGTTTCGGACGGTAAAGGAAAAGAAGGAGAGAAGGTTCAAGCGGGAACGGAGAAAAAAATCGGCTGGGAAGAAACGGACGGAAGCTATATTTTCCGCCTGCCCAGTGGAGAGCTCTATAAGGGCTGGGGGAAAATTGACGGATACTGGTACTATTTCCAGCCGGACGGCAAGATGGTGAAGGGCTGGCAGAAAATTCAAGACAAATGGTATTTCTTCCAGGAAAGCGGAGCCATGGCTGTGGGCTGGGTGAAGGATCAGGACCGGTGGTATTATCTGATTCCGGAGACGGAGGCCGCCAACGGTCAAGTGGCAGGAGAATTATTTGCCGGAGACTGGAGAGTCATCCAGGGCAGATATTATTATTTTGAAGCAGACGGAAAAATGCACACCGGCTGGCTGTTCTGGCAGGGAAGATGGTATTACTGCAATGAACTGGACAACAGTTTATTAGGGGTAATGTTTACCGGCTTCTTGACCAGAAATGAAAAGACCTATTATTTAAACAGCAACGGTGCCATGGAAACCGGTTGGCAGAAAATTGACGGGGATTGGCGCTATTTCCAAGAGGAGAGCGGAGAAATGCTGAAAAATACCTCTGTGGGCGGTTTTCCTTTAAATGCAGACGGCATTTTCCTGCAGGGAGAATTTGGAAGATAAAAGGACATTTTGTCAACTGATTATTTTAGCTTATATCACCTTTATGCCCTAGTCAAAGGTTTGTGCAAAAACGTATTTTGCAAAAAAAGAACTTTTTTGCTGATAATTAAGAAAATAGAATTGTGTATTTGGTGAAAAAGAAGTATTATGGTAATTGGAAGAAAGTTTTTTCAAGAATAGTGAAGAATATTCAAGAATAATTGTACTTGTTGAAATTTTATATTTATAAAATTTAAGAAAAAACCGATAAATACATTGGAGAAAATGGAGAAGATTGGAGAAGAAAGCTTAAGGAGATAGCGATGAAAAAGAAGGATCTGATCAATTTTGAAGGAAAATGGAAGGGAAAAGAAAAAGACGCTAACGGCTTTGGGGGCAGAGAAATACAGTTCCTGGAGCTGGCGGAACGACTTATTCTCTTTCTATTACTCCTGTGGCTCTTCTTAATTCCATTTGAGAATAGGGCCAGAGCGGCGGATTCCACCGTGGTGGAATCGGTCAGCATTGACTTCCAGAGTCAGTACGGAGACGCGGAGGAAATTATTCCTCCGGAGATCAAGGTACTGGAGAATTATGTGGAAATTCGTTCCATCCAATATAGAAAAAATTTTGAATCCTGGGTACCGGCTCAGAAGGTAAGAGTGGAAGTGCTTTTGGGAACCAAGGACAACAAGGTATTTGCTGCAAATTTTAACAAGAGCAAAGTCAATGTTTCCGGTGCCAACTTTGTGGAGGCCAGCCCCAGAGGCTCGGAGCTTTTGCTGAAGCTGGATTATATACCCCGAATGGTGTTGGGAAGAACCTCCCGTGCCGGTTGGAACAAAGCCCATACCATGGCGATTTGGAAAAAAGTGACCTATGCTCCTGCCTATACGGTGGTATTGTATGGGGACGATAAGAAGATTACCGAATTTACCAACGTAAAGACCACATTTTTGGATTTGTCCAAGGCGATGTCGGATTTACGAAAGACCTATTATTATGAGGTTAAGGCAACTCCCTCCACCGATGAGGAAAAGCAGTATATGAAGGATGGAGAGTTTGTCACCGCTTCCACAGAAGAACTACAGGAGCCGGAGGGAAGCAATCCGGTGAGTGCTTCGGAAAATGAGAAAAGCATTGATGATGCTTTGTTAGAAGGAAACGGCGTTGCCCCCAATTCCTGGCGATATGTAGGAAGACATTGGTACTTTATCGATGAAAACGGTAAAGTGAAAAAGGGCTGGCTGGAGCGTAACGGTGCTTGGTTCTTTATGGATCAGCAGGGGGTTATGCAAACCGGAATCACCAAAACCGGTGAGGATAAATATGCTTTTTTCAAGGAAGACGGCACCATGGCGGCAAACACTTGGTTACAGGTGGATCCGGAAACCTGGTACCTCTTCGGAACAGACGGCTATATGATTTTCGGCTGGTGGCAAAACAGCCGAGGCCAGTGGTACTATATGAATAAGGATTTGCAGGGGAAAATGCAGATTGGCTGGTTGCTGAAGGATAAGGAATGGTACTACATGGATAAGACCGGTGCTATGCAAACCGGATTCCAGGTGATTAACGGAAAGAAATATTACTTTGACGGGCAGGGAAAGATGCTGAAGAATACCACTGTAGAAGGAGTGGTACTGGGAGCAGACGGCGCTGCCGCATAAAAGGCTTGCAGGAGTTACAAGTTCAAAAAAGCAAGGGCGAAAGCCCTTGCTTTTTCAATGGAAAAGAAGCTGTACATGGTCAAGGAGAGATTTTTTGCAATAAAAGTTAGGGAAACCGGCAAGGGAAGGGAGACTT
>CAUUJL010000054.1:0-15033 GCA_963545375.1 uncultured Oribacterium sp. | reverse complement strand
AGCAAAGTGAGCAGTGGTTAACATAAACCACTGCTCAGTCAAGGCGAAGTTAGCGAGAGCGTGCCCGATTTCATGCCTATACTGCATCGGAGCTTATTTTTAAATATTCACAGTCCCTCATTACGAAGGTGAGGTTAGCGAGAGCCCGCCCGATTTCATTCCCATACTGCATTGGAGCGAACACTTTTGATGGTTACAGTCCCCTTTACGCTACAAAGAAATACCTCTCCAGCATCAAACACAAAGCATGATAAATCGGCAGATGCAGCTCCTGAATCTGATACGTCTCATTGGACGGCGCAATCAAAGAAAGGTCCGCAATCGCTCTGCCCTTTCCCCCGTCCTTTCCTGTCAGTAAAATGCTGGGGATGCCCATAGCCTTGGCAAGCTTTAAGGCATAGGAAACATTTTTGGCATTTCCGGAGGTGCTGATACAAAAGAGCAGATCTTCCGGCTTGCCGTAACCAAGGAGACACTGGGCATAAAACAGCGTTTCGTCCTGGTCATTGCTGAAGGCGGTGTGCAGGGCGGTTTGACTGCTGAAGGAAATGGCAGGCAGTCCCTGCTCCAAATGCTTTTCGAAGTAAGAGGCCTCCTCTTCTCCGAAGAGCTTTTTTACGTTGGACAGAAGTTCAGGCGCCAAAGGACGCTTACTGCAAAAGGCCTTCATCAGCTCGCCTACGATATGATCCGTATCTGCGGAGCTGCCCCCGTTACCGCACAGGAGAAGCTTGCCTCCATTATCGTAGCTATCCCGCATCATGATAAAAGCCTGCCAGATATTCTCTTCGATTCCGGAAAGTACCGGGTAACGCTGTATCAGGAGAGTCAATTCCTCCCTCGCCTGTTCTTCTTTTTTGTTCTTTATTTCTATAGCCATTGCCCATTCCTCCTTTGAACTTCAGTATTTCTTTTACGGAAAATGTATTTTTCTTCTTTTAACTTCTATCAATCCCCATTGTAACGTATTTTTCATTTCCAGTCTTTTCTTCTTTCTGATTTTTTGCCTATTTTTTGGAAAAATAAGAAAAAGAAGCAAAAGTGAAAAAGAAGTTCTTGCAATCTTGTATACAAAGTAATAGAATCACTTGTAAGGATAACCTTACAAAAAGAATAAAGCTTCTCAAATAGTGCAAGAAAAATATAGAACTTGATAAATAGTACTGATTTTGGCATTCGAGAAGTAGTCATGGAGAAGAAACCATCAAGAAACCATCAAGAAACAATCAAGAAACAGCAATACGAAAAGGAAAGGAAAAACAACAATGAACAAGAAAGTCTCCTACGGAAAGCTCATATTCCAACGACTCCTAGGCTTGGTTCTGGTGACCGCCCTCTCCGCAGGTTGTGGAGCAGCCATGGAAAGCCAATCCGGAAGTCCATCCAAAAACCAATCCACCAATAAAGCCGAAGATCATTCTACAGACGCAAAGTCCCCGGAAGCAAAGTCTCCTGATGCAAACTCGACAGACGAAAAATCCAAAGACGCAAGCTCCACCGGCGCAAAGGATAAGCTCAAGCTTTGCGTCACCACCAGCTTCTTAGAAGATATGGCGGAGGTGCTGGGAGGAGACAGCGTAGAAATCAGCTGCATTATCCCAAGAGGAGAGGATCCCCACACCTATGAGGCGAAGCCCGAGGATTTAAAGAAGATGCAGAGTGCCCAGATGCTTTTCTACCACGGCTTACATTTTGAGGGGAAAATGCAGGATGCCCTGAAGGCACAGGGGGGCGTCATGGTTTCCAAGGACTTCCCGGAGGATAAGGTCATTCAGGCCTTCCAAGGAGAAGATGTGCCGGATCCCCATTTTTGGTTTGACCAAGACCTGTATGCACAGGCAGTTTCCACCATGGCGGCAACTTTGGAAGAAAAGCTTCCGGAGGAAAAATCTATTATCGAAGAAAGAAAAGAAGCCTATCAAAAGGAACTGGAAGAGCTGAAAGCATACACCAAGAAAAGACTGGCGGAGATTCCTGAGAAGAGTAGAGTCTTGCTTACCCCCCACGATGCCTTCCAGTATTTTTCCAGAGCCTACGGTATAGAAGTGAAAGCGCCCCAGGGGGTAAGCACGGACGGCGAAGTGTCCGCTTATGACATGGCGGAAACCGCGCAATTCATCGTAGACCATAAGATTAAAGCCATTTTCACGGAATCCACCACCGCCCCCCAGCGCATGAAGAAGCTCCAGGAATCATGCAAGGAAAAGGGCTTTTCCGTAGAGGTGGTGGAAGGAGAAAAGGAAGGAGAGGGCGGACTCTTTAGCGACTCCCTGGGACTCCGAGGAGAGGCGGGAGACACGTACCTCACTATGGTACGCTACAACGTAGACCTGATTGTAGACCACCTGAAATAGAAGGAGAAGAGGATGGATGCAGAGAACTTTTCCTTGGCGCAATTCTCCCACGCACAAGCCGGTAGTGAAGCCATGCTTACGAACACGTCTGTGATGCCCTCCGCCATTTCCTGTCAGGGGCTTTCCGTCTCCTACGGGGAAAAGGAAGTGCTGTCCCGACTTTCCGTAGAGATTCCGGAAGGAAGCATGACCGCCATTATCGGGCCCAACGGCGCCGGAAAAAGCACTTGGATGAAGGCGGTGCTGGGGCTTCTTCCGAAAAATGCCGGAACCGTCCGCATTTTCGGAGAAGAAGGGAAAAAAGCGAAAAATTACCTTTCCTATATTCCGCAAAGCACCAAGGTAAATTGGGACTTTCCCATCACCGTGGAAGAGGTGGTGGAGATGTCCGCCTACAAAAAACGAGGCTGCTTTCTTCCTATTAGAAAAGAGGATCGGGAGAAACGAGATGCCGCCCTGCAGGAAATGGGCTTAACAGAGCTACGAAAACGGCAGATTAGCCAACTTTCCGGAGGGCAGAAGCAGAAGGTATTTCTGGCGAGAGCCCTGGCGGAGGAAGCCAAACTCTTCCTATTAGATGAGCCCTTCGCCGCCATTGACCAAAAAAGCGAACGAAGCATCACGGAAAAGCTGAAGGAATTCAAGAAAATGGGAAAGACCATCCTCTGCATCCACCACGACCTGAGCCGTTTGCAGGAGAACTTTGATTATGTCCTGTGGATTAAGGCTGGAAGCTACGGCTTCGGAAGAGCGGTCGAGGTTCTGACTCCTGAAAACGTGGAAGCCATTTTCTCCTGCTAAACCATGCTTGCATAAGAAAAAATGCTATTTTCCCATAAGAGGCTTGTTCTATAAAGGGGATTTCCCGGTTCAGCAGGCTTCTTCATAGAAAGCGAAAGCCTATGTTCTTTTTATCCTATGATTTCTTTGTGATTGCCCTCCCCCTGGGGGTGCTGGCCTTCAGCACCGCCCTCATCGGAGGAATCCTCCTCTATAAAAAGCAAAGTCTGCTGGGAGATGCTCTGGGGCACGGCACCTATCCCGGTGTCATTCTGGCCTACATGCTCTTTGCCACCAAGTCCCCGAAAATTCTGGCCCTGGGCGCATCAATTACGGCCTTTTGTACCCTGCGAATCATTCAAAGCCTTACAAAGGGAGGGCAGGGGATGCGGGGAGAAAGCGCTCTGGCGCTAAGCCTAAGCGGAATGTTCGGACTGGGTATGGTCTTGAAAACGGTTATCACCGGTAATCCCCACTTTGCCAAAGCCTCCCAATCCGGCCTGAAAAGCTTTCTCTTCGGCTCCGCGGCCTTCCTGCAAAAGGAAGATTTTGTCTTGATTCTCCTCTGGAGCCTGTTCAGCCTGAGCCTTTTCTTCCTATTTAGAAGGGCATTTCGTCTGTATTGCTTTGATCCGGAGTATGGAGCGTTTCTGGGTATGGAGGAGGGGAAAATGCATATCCTGCTCTGGTTTCTTCTGATTCCCCTCCTTGCCCTTGGCATCAAGATGCTGGGGGTGCTTCTGATGGCATCCTTTTTGGTTCTGCCAATGCTTTTTGCCCGAGAACTTTCCGGAAGGAGACCCGTCATTTTCCTGCTGGCAGGAATATTGTCCCTCTTCTATTCCCTGCTGGGAACGGGACTAAGCCTTAGATACAAGGGCTTTTCCACCGGAGCCGGCATCATCGTGCTGATGGGAGGAAGCCTTACGGTACTGCTTTTCTTAAAAGAGCTCCGTGCCGGCATTCAAACTTCGCGCCATAAAACATTGTCCTGAAACTACTGAAAAGTTTTTTTCTGAAACTACTGAAAAGTTTCTTTCTAAAACTACTGAAAAGTTTCTCCCTAAAACTACTGAAAAGTTTCTTCCTAATAAGAAAGGAGTGCCATGCCGGAAATCTGTCTGGTCTTTCTTCTCTGCGCTGTAGCCACAGGCATGCTCAGTCCCTATGTCTATTATAGAAATTGCAGTATGTCCATAGATGCCCTGTCCCACACCTCTCTATTGGGGATTGTCCTAAGCTTTAGCTTCATCAAAGACCTGTCCTCCCCCTTGCTGATTTTGGGCACAGGGGTTTTCGCCCTCTTCACCTTCTATTGCATAGAATTGCTACAGGAAAAGCTTCGTTGGAAAAGAGAGGAGAGTCTGGGTTTTCTCTTCCCCTTCTTCTTTGCTCTGGGCATACTCCTTTTAAGCCTATATTACCGAAACGTCCATTTGGATACGGATATGGTGCTGATGGGAAATCCCTTCCTGATACCTTTCCGGAGAACGCTGGGGATGCCTGTCGCTTTTTGGAAAATGCTGTTCTGTCTGGTCTTAAACACCGCCTTTCTGCTGATTAGCTACCGTCCCATGAAGAAGCTGCTTTTTGAAGGAGAGGAGGCGGGGCAAATGACAAAAAGTCAAAGACGTCTTCATTATGCCCTGCTCTTTTGTATCGTCATCACAAGCATATCCTCCTTTGATACGGTGGGAGGAATCCTGACCATTTCCCTCTTTGTAGCGCCCATTGCCGTGGCAAGATTATACAGCAGGAATCTGCGGGAATGTATTCTCTATAGCATAGCCTTTGCTCTGCTACACGCTATAGTGGCATTAATACTATCCTTCCGCTTCAACATCTCTCTATCCGGGTGCTGCGCCTTTGTCGGTATGCTGGACGGGTTGATACAAAATGAATGGAAGAAGGCGCATCGAAAAGGGGCTATCATTCCTATAAAAGCCGGATGATTATATAGAGAAGAAGGCTGCCATAGTCTATTTTCACAAAGCAAAAAACTTGTAATTTAAGAATATTGCTTAAATAAGCGGCGTGAAAATATTAAAATGGGGAATAATGACGGAAACGCTTGCGTTTTATTTAGAAAGGGTTTATATTCCCTGTAATGGAGAAGAAAAAAATTGAATAATTGCGACTATGCAACACAGAAAAAGAAAGGAAGAGGTCTGTAGTAAGAGTCTATACAGGAGGCCAGATGACACAGAACCGGGAGGACTACATCAAAGCGATTTTTAAGATTGCTGAACGCGAAGGAGAGGCCAGTAATCAGAGAATTGCGGATAGTTTAGGAGTTTCCAGGGCATCAGCATCAGAGATGGTGAAGAAACTGATTCAAGAAGGTTTTGTAGTAGCAGAGGGGAGACAGCTGTCCTTGAGCGCAGAGGGAGAGCGGATCGCCAAACGCATTTTAAGCAGACACCGTTTGTGGGAAAGCTTTTTGATGACCAAGCTTCAATATGAAGAAGCGGAAGTCCACGAACAGGCGGAGCAGCTGGAGCACATCAGCGATGAGAAGCTGATAGAACGTTTGAACGCATATTTACATTTTCCAAAGACCTGTCCCCATGGGGCAATCATATATGAAAATGAAGACAAGGCGTAAGAACTCTTTTTCGTGCGCGTAAATATAGGGAGAAAGGACTTCTTCCGAATCTTTTGCGCGAAAATACAGCTGAGAAGAAAAAGAAACAAGAAAAAACTAAAAAAATATTAAGAAATATTGCACAGAAAATCGAAGGAACGAGAAGATATTTAAAGCATTTTGAATAGGCGGAAAATAGGATAAAACGGGAAAAACCCTTTTCATGACATTTAAAGGGCCTTTCGCGCAAAGTCTATTGAAATAAAAACTGCTTTTGCTAGAATACGGGATACAGAGAAGGAACGCCCGCAACATCGAGCCTGAACTGTACTGAGTAAGAATAAGGAAAGAAGATTCTAAGAAAGTGGGAAAGCAATCTTAAAGGAAACTTCCGGAAAGTCTAAGAAAGCCTGAGAACTTTTCGAAAAGTCCGAAAGAAAGTTTTCGGATTCTTTCAAAGAATCGTAAACCCAACAGTACGAAAAAGGTGGTCGATGGCATGAAGAATTATCGTAGAAATAATTATATAGGGAAGATGAAGAAGGGATTCAAGCAGAAGTTATCCTTGCTGATGATTGCTTGTCTTTTGTTCACCGGCTATCGTGGACTTACCATTTCCGGACGAGCAGATTCCTCTCACACCGAACAGAATAACGAAATCGAAGTAAGCGGAACCCAGGTAAAGGTACAGCTCCTTGGTGCGGATCTTCGGAGAGCGGCTACAGAAGCTATCCTGAAGGGCGAGAAGGTAGGAAAGAGCAACCTTCGATCCTACAGTAAGGATCAGGAACTGGCGACAGAGTTCGAAGAGTACTTTGACGGAGAGAAAGAGATTTACAACATTCCTCTGAACAGTATCGCCGAGAACCTGGAAGAAAGCCTGAACGCTGAAGAAGCCGGCTTACAGATTTATGTAGAAAGAGATGCGAAGAACTTAGACAGACTGGTTCGTAAGGAAAGTAAAGAAAGCTTACTGCTCTACAGCAAGGAGAGCGCAGTGGCAGGACTTCTTCCTAAGAAAGAAGAAGCAACAACCGTTCCCTTGACAGAGGAGAAAGCATCTGACAGCAACCTTGAAAGAAACACAGAGTTAACCGGAAGTGAGCTCATCACCTTCGTGTATGAGAACAAGTCTACAGAAAGAATGACCTTCCAGCTCTCTGTTGATGGCAATAAATATCCGAAAGTAACCGTAGCTTCCAAGACAAGCCTGTTTAAGCAGTTCTTAGGCGATGCCAAGAAGGCACAGGCAGACGCTAAGAATGCTAAGGCTACAGAAGCTAAAGCTGAAAGCACAGAAGCACAGACTGTAGAAGCTTCCAAGGTAGAAAAAAGTTCCGCAGAAGCTAAGCAGGAAGTGGCAGAAAGCCAAGTAACTGAAGCAAGTAAAGCCACAGAAGAAAGCAAGGCCTCCGAGGAAGCGCGTAAGGATGATTCTGAAGTAGCAATCGTAAGTACCGCTGCAGAAGAAACAAAAGCAGTAGCGGAATCTGCTGAAGCTAAGGCTGAAGTTAAAGCAGAGGCTTCCGAAGAAGCAACAGAGGCTAAAGCAGAAGCTACTAAGGCGGAAGTTAAAGAAACAGCAACCAAAGCTGAGACAGCCCAGGCTGAAAAGGCAACAGAAGCACAGAAAGCAGTTGTAGAAGATAGCAGTCTTCTGAAAGATATTACAGAGCACAGTGAAGAAATCCTTCCTGAATTACAATCTATTCGTTTTACCCAGTACAGCTTGAACGAACTTGGTAGAATGAGCCAGAACGTAGAAATCGAAGGATTCGGTAACGTGCAGGTATTCTACGACGAAGCGGCATTTGACGGCGACGTAGTATTAGAAGCAAAGCGTCTCTTCAAGCCGGAAGAAGAAGCAGAAGGAGAAAAGCTTTCTGAAGAGCAGGTTAAGGTTCTGAAGGAGCATTCCATCTATGACGATGCAGCAAGCTTGGATATCCGCTTTGTGGATAAGAAAGACAGTGCTGTAGAAGTAGAACCAAAGTCTCCGGTATCTGTAAGAATCAGTATCGACAAGAAAGCTTTGCCGGCAGAGGTTTCATCTGATGCAATTTCTATCCATCACTTGGTGGAGAATGATGAGACAAAAGCAATTGAAAAAGTTGAAGTAGTAGTTCAGCCTACAATTTTAAAAAGCACAGAAGTTATAGATTCAGAAGAAACATCAGGAACATTGAAAACTGAAGAGGATAAGAGCAACACAATCACTAAAGAATTTGTTGTTGATTCATTTTCTCTGTATCAGATTAATTGGACTGACAGCGCTGTACAGTATTGTCCACCGATTATATTCCATTATGTGGATAAAAACTTTAATGAAATCGGACCTACGGTTAGGAGAGTATATAATTATAACACAGGGCTGGAAAAATATATTGTAAAATATAAAAATAATCCAAAGTTCTGGCAGTTGGAAGTGCCCGCCGGTGCTGAAGGCGATCGTAATATCTTTGATAAGAGTAAATTAGAAGTTACGGAAGAAGGGGCATATAGAACATTTAACGGATATAATTTTGTAGCTGCTTATCCATATAAACCGGGATTAGATAATCTTGATAAAATAGTTAATGGGCACGCTAATGATTATTTTGATTTAAATTATAAATATAATAATGGAAATGGAGATTTTCGTAGTGGTATAAGCAAGATTGATAATTTGGGTTATATCATTGATGGGCAAAGATATGTTTGGTACACACTAAAATACGGAACAGGACGGTACGAAAGTAATTGCGCACATGAATTTTATCTTGTCTATGACTTGCAAAATAAAACGGGACAAACCATTACGGATGAGCATGAAGAAAGTAATGAAAAGTACATTACCAACAATCTTGATGGAACCTACGATTTAACTTTAACGGCTAAGGCAAGCTATAAGAACAAAGAAAAGTTGGATGTTGTATTCCTTGTAGATACTACAAGAAGTATGAATTTACCATTCGACACAGTGAATGGCTTGGGTCGATATACAAGTAATGATTATGAGACCACAGGAAAAAGCCGTAAAGCCAAAGTTAACGAACAGATTAATAAATTAGTAGATAACCTCTCCCAAAATGAAAACTACGATCTGCAATATGCACTTGTAGGATTCGGGGGAAATAGGACAGTCAATGTAGCGGATAACCGATTTGTTTATAAAAATGTTTCGGTTATGGATGCGAACGGAAAAGAAATTAAGAAATACAGCGTTCCTATTATTGGAGACAATGATATCACGATTGAAGATACTCCTTATAACGATGCTGAAATTTATGGTTATACAAAAAATGCAGCGGAGTTTAAGCAGAGACTGATGAGCCTGCCGGAAAATCAAGGTGAGGTAGATGGAAGAAACTACTCAGCAGGAATCATTGGGCTTAGAAATGTTCTGGATGGATTTGGAAAAACATTAATAGCAAACGACAAAATTCATAATGGTAATGCGCCTAGATCTGATGCCAAGAAGATATATATTATGATATCTGATGGAGATCCTACTTATAGCTATACAGCTACAGACGGTCTTTATGATGATACAATCATGAGATTCAAGTTTGGAAATGATAGATTCCAATACGAAAAGAACTTAGCAAAAGGCTATACTTATGGAAATGGTAGAGATTTCAGTAGAGTGGGTCTAAATCAGGCAAGAGGATATTTGGCTCAAGTAGGAGGATATTCCGCCTTCTATACAATTGGAGTTGGTAATCAGCAAAACTGGAAGCATCTGAGAGAATTAACCGAGGAGCATGGTTATGACTTGGATCCAAAGTGGGCTAACATAGGAAATAGAAAGTATATCCGTTCCGGTTCACCACTTGCCAAAGGCGCTGATGGTCAGATTTTTGACGGATCAACACCGGAAGAACTTGCAAAAAGCTTTAATCAGCTCTCAAACAAGATTGCACCAAAGAAAGCAACGAACATTACAATTAAAGATACCTTTAGTGAAAACGTGGATTTAGTAGCAAATACAGAGCTTGTTGCAGAAATCTATAAACTAAAGGAAAATAATGTAGAGGCTGATGGAAATGCCTTAACACCGGCAGAGTACAACAAGCTTGGCTTAAATAAGCTGGTAACAGAAAAGCATTGGAACAGTGTAAAAAATAGACAGGAAATTAGTCTAGAAACAGATCCGAAGAATTTTGAATTACCGGCAGGCTATGAAATTCGTCTTACAGCTAAAATTAAGCCTAGTAAGATAGCTTATGAAAAGCTTAGAAAAGGTTTGGCGGAAACAGATCAGGGAATGAAGAGAACTGATTTGAATGATATCTACAAAACCTATCTAAACGGCAGGGTATATGGAGATGCTAATAAATATGGAGCGTCTACAGATATTCATGGACTCTTCACCAATGATGAAGCAAAATTCAATTATAGTTGGAGAGGACAACCTCAAGAAAAGCCCTATAACAAACCAATAGTAAAAGTACAAAGCCGAGATTTCAAAATCGAAAAGCAGATTGTTGGCCTTGATGGAAATGGTTATATAACATCAGACAATAAGAGCAAAAACAAGGGAGAAAATGCGGCTTTAGGATTTACTAAACTAGGTATTGAGATATTAAAAGATATCAAGTTTACAGTATATGAAATACAAGATGATGGTACAGAAAAAGAGTATGTTAGCTTCAAGCTTTATCAAGATGGCAGCAACGAAGATCAAAGCAAAGAAGGAATCATCAAAGTAGGCGATATTACTGTAAAGAGACATCAGGTTCAGTACATCAAAGAGTATGATAGATTAACCTTGGGATATACAATAACAGGTCTGGATCCAAGTAAGAAATATAAGGTTAAGGAAACTGTTTCAGGAAAATCTTATCAGTATATAAATGTATCTGAGAACTTCGCTAATCTTAAATATGAATTCAAGGAGTCATCAAATGATTCCAATGAAGAGGCATTTAAGTTAACAGACGGTAAAGTGGTAACAATCAAAAATACCTACGAAAAAGAAAATCCAAAGAAGAAAGTTACTATTGAGAAGAAAGTTAAGAATATCTACACCGGCAATTATTTGACACCGGAAGAAGACAAAACAACCTTTGATTTCTATTTAAGGCTTTATCATCCAAGACATAAAGTAAATGGAGAAACTGTAAATGGTGATCCACTTAGCAAAACAGAAATGGAAGATGTATTGAAAAGCTTCCCAAGCAACATAAGAAGCAAAATAATCGATATAGTTGAAATTCCACCTAATCAAACAACAACGCCCAAGAAGTATGCGTTCCATTTCCAACTAAAGGCTAATCAGAAGTTGGAATTTGAATTAGATGAGAATTTAGACTATGACTATGCCGAGAAAGTGCTTCCGGGTTACTTGGAACCGGGTATTTCTGTAGATGAAGTTGGATCAACTGTCGGCAGAGTATGTACAGTCATTGTAGAAAATCATGATGATACTCACTGGTATACATGTTTTAGATTCA
The DNA here is from genome assembly GCA_963545375.1 of uncultured Oribacterium sp. GTDB lineage: Bacteria > Bacillota > Clostridia > Lachnospirales > Lachnospiraceae > Oribacterium. The sequence continues at coordinate 3,880 of CAUUJL010000054.1, read as the reverse complement.
GTGCAAAGACAGATTATTATGTTACCTTTGTAAACAAAGCTAATAAGATCGCTCCGGCAACCGGTATTGTAAGAGACATCACTCCATACCTCTTCGGAATCTTCGGATTTGTAGCGATGGCAGGAGCATACCTCACCATTAGCAAAAAAAGAAGAGAAGCATAAAACTCCTCTTCAGCACATTCTCAATTAAACATTCACCCGCTTCTGCTACAGATACATCTGTTGCAGGACAGAAGTTGGAAAAGAACTTCGTAACAGAAGACCGACGAAAGGAGTTGAAATGGCGACTCCTGCGTCACTACAACAGCTGCATCTGTAGCAGAAGCGGACTGAATAATTGCCTTTAGATACACTATCGGCAAAGACAAAACAAATATAAGTCTTTTTTCTTAGGAAAAAGAAAGGAGGTTCAGGCATGGTACGGCATGGTAAATTGGCGAGGGAACGCCCACGGAGCCGAAGGATGTATCTCGATACAACGTGAGCTGAAACTCAACAAGTCACTTTAATAATTCGAAGGGTCGCGCCTTCTAATTATAAATCACACAACGTTTCTACTATTTTTTAAAAAGGAGAACAAGATGAGAAAGAATTTAAACAAGCTTGCTACTCTGGCATTATCCGGAATGATGGTAATGTCTATGGCAGTACCTGCTTTTGCGCAGGACGTTCCATTCCAGAAGAGAGTTCACACCGATGGTAAGACTCTTGCACCAAACACAACCTTTAATTTTAAGGTTACCCCTGCAGCTCAAGCTGGAACTTATAAGTTTGAAAAAGATGGAAAAAATGTAACTGAGGCTACTAAGCCGGGACCTGTTAACGGTGTTACCATTACAGGTGCTACATTCGCTCCGGAAGCTAAGAAGTTTGGAGAAGAGACCGGTGCAGATTTCGGTATCTTTAAGTCCAATGCTACTATCCATGTAGATGAGTCTAAGTTTGGTGACTTAGGATACTATGAGTATGATATGGAAGAGGTAGATGACAAGTACGAGGGTATCTACTACACAAAGTCTAAGTTTAAGATTTATGTATTAAAGTATGTAGATGAGAACAATGCTACTCAGTTCATCACCAAGGTAGTTCGTGTTAAGAAGGCTAACGGACAAGCTGATAACACCAAGGTTGAAGGCGTAGACAACAACTATGGTAGAGAAACTCCACCACCTGAGAATCCGGATATTCCTCCTGTAACACCTCCAGAGACTCCCGGAACACCTCCCGAGAATCCGTATGATACAACTCACGAGGTAACTGTTAGAAAGAGAATTCTTGGAAAAGTTGCTAACCACAGCGATAAGTTCGAGTTCTATGTAACAGTGGTTCCTGGTGATCGTAATGGACAGAAGGGTGCTGAGTTATACAATGTTGAGCCTGAAGGAGATGTTAACTTAAACGGCATTAAGGCATTCACAGCAAGTAGTGAGTCTGCAAAGATTGTTGTTGGAGATAACGGCGGATTCACCATCACCGGATTAACCAAGGGCGATAAGGTATTCGTACGAGAGGGTGCTACTACTTACGTAATGACTGCAGGAGCTGTTGCAGGAAAAGAGTCCTACATTAAGGAACTTGATGTTCAGGGACTTACAGCTAGCTTCAACGCTGTAAAGGACGATGCAGAAGTAGACATCAAGAACACTAAGGATGTAACTACTCCTACCGGTATCGTAATGAATGTTGCTCCTTACGCTATGATGCTTGCAGTAGCTGGCGGATTAGGTGTAGTATTCATGAACCGCAAGAAGGAAGAGGAATAATTCTTTCTGACTTATAATGTTTTCAGAATATGGCGTTAACTTACCGTAGAGCATAAATTCTTCTTCTCCAAAAATAGCGCGAAAGTAAGAGAACAAGATATTTTGAATCAGTATCAAAATCTCCGGGTGGCTTTGCCACCCGGAAGAGATACTGAAAATCGTATGTAGATTGGTTTTTTGAAAGCTTCAAGGAACCCATGTACACACGGTGTACAGCAGGAAAAGGAGTGGAAAGGACAAGGAATGAACACAGCAGCAAAAGCCGCTAGAGCCGGAGATAAAGTATTATCAATCCTGGCTATTGTCCTCATGGTTACCATGCTGGCCTTTGGTGGATACTCCCTTTGGGACACTTACATTACGATGTCGGGTGCATTCCTAGGAAGAGATTTATTAAAGTACAAGCCCTCAGTGGAGAATCCGGAAGATACCAGATTAAGTCTGGAAGAGTTACTAAAAATTAATCCGGATACAAGAGGCTGGATAACCATTGACGGAACCCACATTGACTACCCCATGGTTCAGGGAAAAGACGATTTGGAGTATGTAAACAGGGATGTAACAGGAGAATTTTCCCTTTCAGGGTCAATTTTCTTAAGTGCCTATAATAAGGCGGATTTTTCGGACCCCTATATGCTGACTTATGGACACCATATGGATAACGGGGGAATGTACGGAGATGTAATGGAGTATATCGACAAAGATTACTTCGATAAGCATCTCACGGGAAATCTTTTTATGCCGGATGGCAGAGCGCGGAAGATGGAAGTTTTTGCCGCTATCGAGTGTGATGCCTATGACCGTATGATTTATCAGGTAGAAGGCAAAAAGGGACACATAATGGAACTGGTGGAATATTTGAAAAAAAATTCCACAAACTTTAGAGATATCGGGCTAAAGGAAAGCGACCAGATTATGTCACTCTCCACCTGTGTATCACTGGAAACAAATGGTAGGGTTGTTTTGTTCGCAAGAGTAAACCCATAAGGGAGGAAAACGGAAATGAAAGCAAAAGACATTTTAATAAAGGCTGGTACAGTATTATCAGCGGTGCTATTCCTTTCCGCAGGATTGGGATTTTCATCCCAGGCGGCTGCGCAAAGTGCAAGCTTAAAGATTCCGGTAAAGATTAGCACATCAGGCGCTGCACCGGAGGAAACCTATACAGTTACGATTGAAAGAGATCCTTCCAATCCGAACGCTCCATTACCATCACCAAATCAGGTTAGCGTTACAGGAAACGGAGCTAAGGACTATATCCTGGAATTTCCGGAGATTGTATATACCACAGAAGGTGACTACAAGTATACAATCAAGCAGACTGTAGGAACACAGAGCAATTTCACCTACGACAGCAGAACCTATACACTTTTGGTAAAGACTACGGAAATTACTAGAGATGCCAACGGGAATGCCGTATCTCCATATATTTTACCGGTATTCTGGGTAGGAACAGGAGAGAATTCTGCAAAGCACGGAGATATTTCTTTCTATAACCGTTATAACAGAGGCGGTGGTGGAAATCCTCCTAGCCCGAACCCAGGTCCTAACCCGGGTCCTAATCCTAATCCAAACCCGAATCCGAATCCCAGTAATCCTTCCGTACTTGGTGCAACAAGACCTAGTAGCGTAGAACCCGGAGTTCTCGGCGTGGACAGGGAGCCAAAGGTTCCTGAAGTATTGGGAGCATTGAGACAGGTAGCAACCGGAGATGCAAGCTTCATGGCATTATACGGACTCTTTGCAGCATTATCCCTCATGTCTCTTCTTTTCTGGGGACTTGGTTATAAAAAGCAGGGACAGAAGAAAGAGAACAGAGGCTAAATCGAAAGATTCAACCATATACAATCAACTAAGGATTTGATTCGATACGATACGATTTCCTAAGAATCGTGAAACCCAAGGATGGAAAAAGCCGAAAGGCACTTCAGGCTAAGCAACTTCATTGACGAATCATAGCTTAAGTTGAGCGAAAGAGGAAGAAGTGAAAAGCACCTAATGCTTATCCTAAAAAATATAAGTGCAAAAGTTGTAGAAGCAACTGGTGTGACACCGTGGGACATGGTGCTATATGTCCTAGATGAAAATCTATTTGTTCTAAAAAACTTCCAAGTT
>CAUUJL010000053.1:0-15548 GCA_963545375.1 uncultured Oribacterium sp. | reverse complement strand
AGGCTAAGAATACATTGTTGCATTAGTTGAGGAAATATTGATGAAGAAAATTTTTCTTGGGGTCTATCATCCCAGTGTGCTTTTAACCTATCTTGGACTTTCCATTTCTTTATACGGAATCTTTTTTTCGAAAAGTTTGGCGTTTTCTTTGATTTTACTGATATTAGCCGGACTTTGCGATACCTTTGACGGTATGGTGGCCAACTCTTTTCAAAGAAATGATCTGGAAAAAGCCTTCGGAGTGCAAATCGATTCTTTGTCGGATTTGATTTCTTTTGGCGTTTTTCCGGTGCAGATTTATCTTCAGTATTTTGCCAAGTTCGGCATTTTTTCTTTTCTGCTCTCGGCAGTCTACCTTCTAACCGTAGTGACCAGACTTGCTTATTTTAACGCAAGCGGCGGAGAAAAGAGGGAGTATTTTACCGGCCTCGCGGTGACCTACGCTTCCTTTTTTATTCCTCTTTATGGATTATTCAGCGTCTATTTTTCCATAGAAAAAATTCTTCCGGGGGAGCTTTTGTATGCTTTACTGGCTTTTTTCTTCGTCTTTAACTTCCAGATGAAAAAGCCGAGTCTGAAAATCCGTATCGGTCTTTTACTTTTGGCGATTCTCTTTGTGATTTTACTAGTGAGAATGCTATAGGGGAGAAAACTATGGGGATAAAGAAAAAACAGAAGGAGAAAAACTCCCCTTCCATTATCGAGCGAAAAACCGGTAGACTGATTCAGGAAGAGGAGTATGGACAGAAAGCCATTTATTTTTTGTATCATCATTTTTTCGGAAGACTTCTTCTTAAAATGATTTTTGCCCGTCCCTATTTTTCCTTTCTTCGAGGCTTGTATTACAACAGCTACCTTTCTAAGAAAGAGATTGCTCCCTTTGTGGAAAAATACGGACTTTCCAAGGCGCTTTTAAAGGAGAATTATCAAAGCTTTGGGGCCTTCTTTTCCAGAAAGGAAGCCGTGTATTTACGGGAGGCGAGGAAAGAGAATACAAAGGAAAATGGAGAGGCATGGAGAGAAGAGATAGAAGGAAAAGAGTATGAAGAAGGGCAAGAAAAAGTACATAAAAAAGGACAAGGAAAAGGACAGGCCGGGAAGCGACCTTTCTATGCAACTGCTTCCGGAAAGCTTCTGGCCTATAAAATAGATCAAGAAGGGAAGCTACTTTTCCCCGGCAATGAAAACAACGGGAATGCCAATCCTCTTGCCTTGGAAATCAAGGGAAATTACTATTCAATCGAAAAAATTCTGAAGGCCCCATGTCCGGAATTCTTGAAAGGGGGAACGCTATTGGTTTTTCGCCTGAGCTTACCGGATTATCATCGCTATATTTTCCCGGCAAGAGGAAGACTTTTAAGAACAAAGAAAATCAAGGGAAGGCTGGACAGTGTGCGAAAAGAGGCTGCCCACTTTAAGGCATTTTCCGAAAACAAAAGAGAAATCAGTCTTTTAGAGTTGGAGGGCATGGGGAAAATCCTCCATGTGGAAGTGGGGGCAATGCTGGTGGGGCATATTCATAACCATAGGAAAAATCAGCTTCCTTTTCGCTTTCAAGCAGGAGAGGAAAAGGGTTATTTTTCTCTGGGAGGCTCGACTATTGTGGAAATGCTTAGTGATAAAATTGTGATTGATGAGGATCTTTTTGAGAATACGAATAAAGGTTTGGAAACGAAGCTGGAAATCGGGGAAAGGATAGGCTATGGAAAGGCTTAAACGATTAAATATTTACTTTAAGGAAATGTACCCCATAGTGCCAAGACTGGGACTGGGGGTCATGATTTTCCTGGAAATCTACTTTATTGTGCTCTTGAACCATGGGGTGGGAAAGGATACGCTTCTTTCGTTTCAGCCGGTGGAGGGGCAGTCGGCATTTTATAGTTTTTTCGTACAGCATGATATTTTGGGGATGCTGATTTGCAGCTTTACGGTTTTTAGCTTCCTGCTTTGGCTAAGAATTGCGGATGACTTTAAGGACTACGAGCTGGACAAACGACTTTTTGCCTTTCGGCCTCTTCCCTCCGGAAGAGTCACCAAGACGGATTTACGGATATTTGCCACCATTCTCATTTCCTTTACCCTGCTGATTAACTTCCTTTTTATGAAGAACTTTATCTTCTGCTTTATTCTTTACAGCTATGGAAGCTTAATGGCGGTGTGGTTTTTCCAAAAGCATAAGATTGCAAAGTCTCTGCCGCTGGCTCTCGTTACCCATAATCCGGTGCAGATTCTTCTAAACCTCTATGTGATTTCTTATACCATTATGAAATACAAATTGCCGGTCTGGGATATTACCAATTTCATGGCCGTGCTGACCTTGTATTTTCCGGCTCTTATCTGGGAGATTTCGAGGAAGATTCGAGCACCGGAGGAGGAAACGGAGTATGTGACCTATTCCAAGCTTTTCGGCTATAAAAAATGTATTCGCTTTGTCTTTATTTTGACCTGGGTAGACATTTGCACGAACTTCATCCTGGTTTGGAGACTTAGCAGATTGTCCGTTTTGCTACTTTTCTTAAACGCTTTATGGTGCTCCTACTGCTTCTATGACTATGTAAAAAGTCCGGGGCGTTACCGCATTGTGTCCAAGGTGGAAAGATACACCTATATTCAGGAAAGCCTGATGATTTTAACGATAGTGGGATTTTTGATTTTCGGAAGAATGTAAAGCTATTTTCAAGAGTTATTTTATAGGATGAAAGAATAGGGGGAAAAATGAAAATCCTTTTAGCGGAAGATGAAAAGAGAATGGCGGCAGCGCTTATGGCGCTCCTTAAGCAGGAAAAATATGATGTGGATGCTGTAGAGGAGGGAGAGAAGGCGCTTTTTGCCTTGGAAAGCGGCATCTATGATATGGCTATTCTGGATGTGATGATGCCAAAGAAAAATGGTTTTGAGGTAGCAAAATCCGTAAGAGCGCAGGGGATTAAAATTCCGATTTTAATGCTTACCGCAAAAAGTCAGTTAGAAGATAAAGTTTTAGGCCTAGACTGCGGCGCAGACGATTATCTTACGAAGCCCTTTCAGAGCGAGGAGCTTTTGGCAAGAGTTCGGGCTTTGGGTAGACGGAGCGGAAATTTTCAGGAAGAAAGCCTGCAATTTGGTGACTTAAGTTTAGATAAGGAAAAGGCCGGTTTATCTTGCAGCAGTTCCGGAGAAACGGTTCGTCTTAGCGAGAAGGAGCTGAAAATCCTGGAGTATATGTTCGGAAATCAAGGGCAGATTATAAGCAGAGAACAGCTTGCCGTAAAAATCTGGGGGTATGAAGATGAGGCGGAATACAACAATGTAGAAGTGTATATGTCCTTCACCAGAAAAAAGCTGGCCTTTGTAGGGAGTAAGGTGGAAATCAAGGCCGTTAGGGGACTTGGCTATGAGCTTAGGAGGAAAGATGTTTAAAGCGTCGCAAAGAAAAATCATTCTTTCGATTATGCTGTCCGTGCTGACTCTTTTTATCCTTACTATTGGTGTGATTCTTTATTTCAGCGTACGGGAAATTCGAGAGAAAAATCAAGAGATGCTGGACCGCTATGTGGAGATGTATTCTCTTGATCAAAATGTAAACGAAGCGGAAAATACTGACTTAGAGCAGAAGGAAAGCGGATCTGCCAAGGAAGAAAAAGAGGCGTTTTCCCATAAGGAAAGCGTAGCGGAGAGAAAATCTCATCCGATTTTGGATCAGCCCGGTGGAGAGTTTTCCACCTTTTACGGAGTGGCTTTAGATAGTGAAGAGAATGTCCTTTCCATTAGTCATGAAGGGAAAGCCATGTTCAGTGATGCGGAATTACGAAAAATGGCTAAGGAAGTGTTGAAGAATGGAAAAGCTTCCGGGAAACTGGGAAGCTTAAGCTACTTAGTAAGTGAAAGAGAGAGCTATACATTGGTAGCATTTATGGATAATCAGGTATCGGAGGGAGGCTTAAGAAATTTACTGCGTTATATACTTCTGATTGGCGGCATGGCTCTGCTCTTTTTGTTTGCCCTCTCCCTCTATCTTTCCGGACAGATTATCAAACCTTTAAAGGAAAATGATGAGAAGCAGAAGCGTTTTATTTCCGATGCCGGCCATGAGCTAAAGACCCCGATTGCGGTAATTGCTACCAATGCCGAACTTCTTTCCCGAGAGATTGGGGAAAAGGAGTGGCTTTCCAACATCCTATATGAAAACAGAAGAATGGGAGACTTGGTGAAGCAACTTCTTACACTTTCCCGTGTGGAAAATGCGGAAGTATCCATGGAGGAAGTCAATCTTTCCCGAATCGTAACAGGAGAAAGCCTGGCCATGGAAAGCATTGCCTTTGAAAAAGGAAAAATTTTGCGAACGGAAATAGAAGAGAATATTAGAATGATGGGAAATGTTTCTCAACTCACCCAGCTTTGTTCCATCTTACTGGATAATGCCATTTCCTATTCCTCAGGAGAAAAAATAGACTTACAGCTTATGCGAGAAGGACAGGAGATTGTGTTCTTTGTGGAAAATGAAGGAGAAGCCATTCCGGAAGAAAAGCAGACAGCTCTTTTTGACCGTTTTTACCGTATGGACGAAGCTAGAAATGCTGATGGAAAACATTATGGCTTAGGCCTTTCCATTGCCAAGGCAGTTGCGGAAAAACACAAGGGAAGAATCAGCGTTTCCTGCAAAGAGGGAAAAGTTAGATTTTCCGTCTTTTTTCTATGAAATCCATTTTTTTATATAAGTTCAATCTTTTTTCAATAAAACTACGCTATACTATGCCATGTAGAGGAGATACTAAAGCAAATGTAGGGCCGGTAAAGAAAGCGGCAGGACAGATGTAAAGCATTAGAAAAGAAAGGAGGAAGTATGGGAATCAAATATCGACATGAATGGAAGCATGTTCTGAATACAACGGACTTGCTGATTCTTCGACAAAGACTAAGGGCCATTATGGAAAGTGATCCTCATGCCATTGACGGAAAATATCATATCCGGAGCCTTTACTTCGATAACTTGGAGGACAAGGCACTAAGGGAGAAGATTGACGGCGTCAATATGCGGGAGAAGTTTAGAATTCGCCTGTATAACTGTAATTCTTCTCTGATTAATTTGGAAAAGAAGAGTAAGAAAAACGGTTTGGGAACAAAGTATTCCGCAAAGCTTAGTGCGGAAGAGGCACAGAAGATTGTGGATGGAGAGATTGACTGGATGTTACAGTCGGAAAACTCTTTGATTCAGGAACTTTATTGCAAGATGCGTTATCAAGGGATGCGTCCGAAAACGATTGTGGACTATACCAGAGAGCCTTTTATCTTCCGTCCGGGAAATGTGCGTGTCACCTTGGATTATGACATTCGCACAGGTCTTCACAGCACAGACTTGTTAAATCCGGATGCAGTGACCATTCCCGCAGGGGATGCTCCGCTTTTAATCGAAGTCAAATGGGATGAATTTCTCCCCGGTATCATTCGAGATGCGGTTTCTTTACCGGATCGCCGGGTAGGTTCCTTTTCCAAATATGCACAGTGTAGAGTGTATGGCTAAATCACAGAAACCTAGTTATAAGAATAATATTCATTTCAAGAACAATATTTATTTCAAGAACAATATTTCTTTTAAGAAGGAGAGAGTAGTATGACATTTTCAGACATTTTCAAATCCAGCTTCCTGGCCAATGTGACCAGCGTAAGTATTTTAGACATGGTGGTTGCCCTGGCTTTGGCTTTTGCCCTCGGGTTATTTATCTTTTTTGTTTACAAAAAAACCTATGCGGGAGTGATGTATTCCTCCTCATTCGGCGTAACCTTAATTGCCTTAACCATGATTACGACTCTGGTGATTTTAGCGGTAACCAGTAATGTGGTTCTTTCCCTCGGTATGGTGGGTGCGTTGTCCATTGTTCGTTTCCGTACAGCCATTAAAGAGCCTCTGGATATTGCCTTTCTTTTCTGGTCCATTGCAGTCGGTATCGTGCTGGCAGCAGGATTGATTCCTTTGGCTGTGTTCGGCAGCGTGGTAATCGGGATTATCCTTTTACTTTTTGCCAATCAGAAGGACAGCTCCAATCCTTATATCGTCGTTCTTTCTTGCGAAGGCAACGAAAGCGAAAAAGCTGCAACGGCTTACCTTAGCGAAAATACCAAGAAGTGCATCGTAAAGAGTAAGACAGCTCGTAAGGGAAGTGTAGAGATTAACCTGGAAGTTCGTTTAAAGGGCGATAATACCGATTTTATCAATACACTGGCAGATATGCCCGGCGTACAAAATGCCGTGTTGGTAAGCTTTAACGGCGATTACATGGGATAAGGAGGGGAGAACGTGTCAACGCACAAATACATCGACAAAATATGTATTGCCGTGCTGGTACTTGCGCTTCTTCTGACCGTAGTCTTCATGAACGGAGAAAAATTAGGCATTCAGGTCATTCAAAACGAAGACTCCGAAACTTCTTCCGGAAGTAGTTATTTTACGGAAAATGATTTGGATGGAACTTGGGATGACAATGCGTATACCACCTATATTTCTTTGGACGATTCAGGAGGAAAAATCAAGGGTAACGGAGCTTATTTTCTGGATGGAGATTTGGTGATTTCCAATGGAGGCTGGTATGTCATTTCCGGTTCCCTGGATGACGGGAAAATCATTGTAGATGCCGATAACTCCTCCAAAATATGGATTCGTTTAAATGGAGTTACGCTGAATTGTTCCGATGATGCCTGCCTGAGAATCGATCAGGCGGATAAGGTATTTTTGACCCTTGCGGAGGGTACGGAAAACAGCTTCACCAGTGGAAGTACCTATTCTGATGAGGCCCTGTCGGACAATACAGGAGGGACGATTTTCTCCCATGATGATTTGACTATTAACGGTAGTGGAAGCCTTAGCATTACAGCAGAATATAAACACGGCATTGATGCAAATGACTCTCTGGCTATTACGGGAGGAAATATCACGATTACCGCACCACAGGACGGCGTGCATGTCAATGACAGCTTCCGCTTTACCGAAGCAAGTCTTACTGTTGACGCCGGAGATGACGGTATTCACAGTGATAAAGAGCTTTATGTAGAAAGCGGTACGATTCTGATTAACTCCTGCGTGGAGGGACTGGAAGCTTTAACCATTGACGTGGCAGGCGGCGATATTACCGTTTATCCCACGGATGACGGCTTTAATGCCAATGGCGGAACAAGTAACACCATGGGAGGCGGAATGGGCGGTCCTCCCGATATGTCTGCAGGCGAAAGGCCTTCCCTGTCGAAAGATACGGCTTCGGAGTCTGCAATCGGAGAGGAGAGTACAACAACAGAAAGTACCGAGCCCGCGGAAGCTATGCCTACAGTTGCTTCCGGAGAAGCTACGACAGGCAGTGAAACAACAGAAAGTACCGAGTCCACGGAAGCTATGCCTACATTTGCCTCCGGAGAAGCTACCACAGGCAGTGGCACCACAGATACTACGGAAAGTACCGAAGAAGAAACCTATATTCGCATCAGTGGCGGTAAAATCACCATTATCAACGGAAGCGGAAATGATGCGGATGGACTGGATTCTAACGGCAGTATCTATATAGACGGCGGAGAAATCTATATCAGTCTTCTTGGACAGGGAAGTAACTCCGCTTTGGATTATGGCAGTGAAAGCGGCGGAGAATTAGTTGTCACCGGAGGAACGGTAATGGCCTTTGGAGCCTCCAGTATGGCGGAGGAATTTAGCGAAAGCAGTACACAGCCTGCGGTTCTTTATAATCTGGAGTCGACTATAGAAGGAGGAACTACTTTCCAAGTATTGAATAGCAGCGGAGAGGAAGTATTATCCTATACCCCTGCAAACAGTTATTCTTCTGTTTCATTCAGTTCACCTGTCCTAAGCCTTGGAGAAAGCTACACCCTGGTCAGCGGAGAAACTACTGCGGAAGTGACTCTGGAATCTGTTGCAACCACCAGTGGAAGTAGCGGAGGAATGGGCGGCATGGGCGGAGGTCCCGGACAAGGAGGAGGCCCTCAAATGCATTCCGGTGAAGACCGCGCAAGTTCTTCCAATATGGGCGGAGGCCCGGGACAAGGAGGAGGTGCCCCCGGAATGTCTTCCGAAGGAAACCCCGCAAGTTCATCCACCATGCCGGGACAAAGTAGCGATAGTAATATGCCTTCCGGACAGCCCGGCGGAGATGGAGGAGGATTTTCTCCTGATCAAGAAAGCAGCACGGAGGAGAGTACCACGGTATCTACGAATCTTGTTTCTTTAGAAGATTTGGATAAAAGCGTTTGGGTAGAATTAGGAGCATCCGTTATTATACTATTGGCCGGACTCTTCTTTGCCATAAAGTATCGCAAGCATTAGGCGTTTTGTAGAAAAGAAGTCCCTTTTTCAAAAAAGGGATTTCTTTTTTTAAAGCTGTTCTTTACATTATGGGTATAATAGAAATGGTTAGGAATAGAAAAGCTATAGAGAAAAAAGGAGAGAGCTTATGGAATTACAGGATTTTACGGAAAAGGAACAAGAACAAATAAAGCAGGGCTTATCGGAGGCGGTCATCAGTGATAAGGCAGCAGGAAAGAAAATTTTAGACTTGGTGCCGGAGGAATGGATCAAAAGGATTCCCTTCTTCGTAAGAGGGCATGCTACGACTAAGACCATTGAAAGAATTGCGAAGGAATATCCGGAACTTTATGCAGTGGCAAAACAGGCAGGCGAGCTTCCTGAGAAGGAAAGAGAAGAGCTCCGAAAGATTATTACGGACATCTTTGAGGAGAAGATGAAGAAGCATAAGATTCAGTAAAAGGAGTTGTAGCTCATCAAAAATTTTTGTTCTGCATTATAGGTCTGAATGAGGGGAAATCTGAGCGTGCCCCAATTTCAGACCTATAATGCATAGAATCTCTATCTACAATGTTGATTATTTACAACTCCTTCACCTTTCGATTATCAATTTTAAATATTGCCAGCAGGTCAAAAAGTAAGCTGCTGTCTTTCGGATAGGACAGGTATCTTGCCTCCCAGAGAGGTGAGAACTTGTCCTTATATTTTCTTAGTCCCGAAAAGGAGTAGAAACGGTTGGTAAAAGCATAGACCATGAAAGCCAGTTTTTCTTGGAAAAAGCTATGTTCTTCCTGTCCCACATTGGACAGGGGAGCCATGCCTAAATCGAAGTATTCGACTCCTTTTTCTTTAAAATACAGAAAGTTTTGCACGAAAAGATAGTCCATAATGCCGTTGCTTTCCGTGCCCGGATTATAGCGCATTAAATCAATGCTGGCTTCTTTTTCTCCATTGCAAATGAGGAAATTAGAGAAGGCCTGCACCTTCCCTTCAGAATCCAATACGCAGGCAATGGGGGCAAGGGAAAGATAGTTCTTGTCAAAGAAACCCAGGGAAAAGCCTTTTTCCTGTCGTCCGGACAGCCAGGCATCGGATATTTTTTCCAAATCCTGCAAAAAGCTGTCGGAAAAAGGCGGGTACTGTACTTGAAAAGTATAGCCTTTATTTTCTATTTTATTCACTGCGGCACGGAACTTCTTGCCGGATTTCCCCACAAGATCAAAACCGGAAAGAGGAACCTTCGCGCTTTCTCCGAACTTCATAAATTCATAGCCGTGGTTATGGAGGAGAAGAGTCAAATCCTGTCCTATCTCATAGAAGAGAGGGGTAAGATTTTTTTCTTCCGCCTCCGCGGTAAAGGAAGAGATAGCAGAGGGAAAATATTTTTCCTCTCCGATAGGTTCTCCCATGACCACCGCTTTTCCGTCTTCTATGGCAAATTGAAATGCCACCTTATCCGCGCCCTCTTCCTGATAATAGTAGAGCAGTTTATCGCCAAGGAAGGCTAATGAAGCATCCAGGTTGGTATTGGAAAAGCTATGTAAAAAGTTTTGAAAGCGTTCCGGATTGAATTTTTCTCCGAAGGAAAAATGCTTTTCTCTCGCCAGTGCTCCCACGGCAATATAGCAAAGTGCCGGAATCAGAAAATAGGCGAAAAGATGCAAGAAATAGTTCAAAAACACTGTAAAATAATGGGGCTTTGAGAAAGCATTGATTTTGTGCAGGACTCCCTTATGGAAAATGAGGAAGCCGAGACTTTCTTTTCCGGTATTTCCACTGGAAAGGTATAAAAGAAAGAGCGTAATCAAAAGGCTTCCCACAATATAGGAAAAGTCCTTTAAACGGTCTTCCATAGGATAGAAAAAGGCTTTTCTGGAAAGCTCCTTTCTTCGAAAAAAAAGCAGTAGAAGAAACAGCAGGAGATAGAGACTGCTGAACAAGGAAATGCTGCCAAGATTGATATAGAAAAGTGTCACAAGGCAAAGCAGAAGGGAAAAGGGCTTAGCAAAGGCGGCTTTTCTTTTTAAAAGTCTTCCCAACAGGAAGAAAAGAGAACCCAGAAGAAAGCTTGGAAACTGCCAGAGTAGCTGCCCCCTTATGGGATCCATTTGTCCGATAAGAGGAATGCTATGGATTTCATCGGGAAGAATGGCGGTGGCCATCAGAAAAAAACCGAAGAAAGTTGCCATAAAGTGGCTGATGCCCTGTCCCAGTAGGGAGCTAAGCTTCTTCGGAAGACCATAAAATTTTTGATTAATCTGTCCTCCCATGCTTTTGATAAAGAAAAGGAGACCGATGGCAAAGGGAATGATGTAATAAAAGATACGGAAAAGCAGCAGCCAGCTTGCTGCCTCATTTCGATTTACGGAAAAATGTAAAAGACCGCTCATCATCATTAAATCAAAGCTTCCGAGGCTTCCGGGAATCATGGAGACGATACCGATGCAAATGGAAATAAAGAATAATGGCAAGGTGTTGGCAAGGGAAACGCTGTAGCCCAGTGTCCTTCCGCAGTAAAAGAAAAAGCAGGAAACAAAGCCCCAATCGAGGAGGGAAGTCGCGATTAAAGCCAGAATCTTTTTCTTAGATAGATTTCCAAAGTAGGACCAGTTTTTTCTGGTGGAAAGAAAAAGTAAGACCGGAAGAATCAGAGAAGCCAGAAGAAGAACAAAGCTGTAGGGTCTTAAAACGGCATTTTTCTGAACGAAAAACAAGAGCCCGAAGGATAGCAGGGAATAGAGGGAAAGTCCTGACATAAAATAAGGCATCACCTTGGAAATGCCCTGCATGGTTTCTTCGCCCTTATCCTCCTCCGTAAAATAGCTGTAACGCAGTCCCACGTCCACAAGGCCTGCAAAGCCGATCAGGTTGTTTAAGCTGTTGATGGTCCAGCTGCTTTCTATGAGCTTCCCCAAAGAAATCTTCTTTTTCAGCTCCTTACAAAGGATAAAGTCATAGAGCATCATTGGAGAAACGGAAAGGATTCCGAGAACCAAGAGACTTACAATTTGAAAAGGAGATAAGCCGCTCAATATGCTTTTTACCGCTTCCGGGGAAATGGTCTTTCCCATTTTAACAAGTTCCAAAAGCACCAAAATAGAAATGCTCAGAAAAAGAATGCTCTTTAGAACATTCTGCCATTTTTTGAAAAAAGAAATCAGCTTATTCAATTTTTCCTCCTTACTAGGGAAACCGGAGTTTCTTTACTCTATACGAACTTTGTTTTGCAATTTTTATCTTACTTTATCAGCAACTTGTGCAGATAATCAATGCTTGTATTGTATAATCCATCTTGCTGTTTAATCAGGGCAGTATCAAGGCTGTATGCCCTGCACCATTTTTTCTATCAGTTGGTTAAAATAGGCACTGTCTTTTTTAGGAATATTGTGCCCCTGCCCTTTTCTTTCCAGAAATTTGCCTTTTGGAAAAAGCTTTGCAATAGCCATACTGTGCTTTCGCTTAATCATATCCCGGTCTCCCACTAAAACCACTACGGGGTAAGGCGCCTTTCGGAAAATCTCTTTCGGCACATCCACATTTTCTCGTAAAAGGGGAGAAACCCTGGACTTCCGTTTAAAGGCGGGAAGGAAGAGCCCCAAAAAGTGATAGAGCCATTCTTCCAGATAACAGGCATAGCGGGGAAGGAACTTTAGACCGGAAAAGGAAATATTTCCGCTGTTTGCCAGAATCCCGGCTACTCTCTCTCCATGGCGACCGGCGTATTCCAAGGCCAGGTTCGCGCCGTCACTGTGCCCCACCAAAAGACATTTTTCTATGGAAAGGGAGGAAAGCAGCTCCTCCAGACTATCAGCAAGGTAAGCAAAGCTTGTTTCTCCTTGCAGTTCTCCGGATTTTCCATGCCCCAAACTATCTACAAAGAGGAGCTGGAACTCTTTCTCAAGAACCCTTTGCTTTGCAAAATAGCCGCTTTGCAGATTGTTTCCATGGAGGAAGACAATGGGAAAGCCTTCTCCCAGAATATCCACATGGATTCGTTCTCCGCTTTTACAATAAAATTCCATTTTGAACTCCCTTGGCATAAATTACATACTTGGTTTTATAAGAATGGTACTTGGCTTTACTGGTTTTTATCTAGCGCTTAGTGTAATTAGACTTTTATCCTTTCGCTTTCTTACCACATCCATGATGCTGCCGTCTCTTGCTTCGATAATAGCCACCACCTTGTCTTCATATTCCAGTTTGGCCGGTTCACCACAGATCTTGTAGGCAATATCTCGTAATTCCTCAATACTCTTTATGGGAAGCTTAGCGGCTTTTGCAGCCTCCAAAAGCTCCGGACGCCGGGGATTAATGGCAATGCCATAGTCTGTAACAATCACATCCACAGTTTCCCCGGGGGTGGTAACGGTAGTCACATCATTTCGAATAGTGGGAATTCTTCCCTGTACCAAAGGCGTGATGACAATAGTACATTTTGCGCCGGCAGCCGTATCCGGATGTCCTCCCTGAGCCCCCATTAATTCTCCCTCGGAGCTCATCACCACATTGCAGTGAAAATGTAAATCTGCCTCCAGTGTGCCTAAAATTACAAAGTCCAGTTTATTGACCACCGCGCCTTTGCAGAAGGGATCGGCATATTCCTTTGTACTGATGGAAAAATGCTTCGGATGGGAAATCAGATTCTCGATAGAAGGCAAATCAAAGTCCTGGGTGTCTAAAAGGCAGGAAACCAAACCCTCATCCAATAAATCGCACATGGGTTTGGACATTCCTCCGGCACCAAAGCCCATATGAATGTTTTTCTCCCGCATTTTCTCCGAAAGACAAAGTGCCGTGGCACTGGCTGCACCGCCTATACCGGTTTGAAAGGTGAAGCCTTCCTTAAAATAGGGGGTAGCGGCAATGAACTTTGCACAGCTTTCCGCCATCATCAGTTTTCTTCTATCCGTCACAGGACGGGCCGCCCCGGTAGCGATTTTTTCCGGATCTCCGATAGCATCCACCTTTAGCACATAGTCCACGTCAGTCATGCTGATATCTGCCGGAAAATTCGGAAAGGGAACAAGACAATCCGTTAAAACCACCACATACTCGGCATACTCCGCATCAATGGCAGAGTAGGAGAGCACACCGCAGTTGCTGTTTCCCCCTACTGCCCGACAATTTCCGTATTCATCACAGCTTGGGGCTCCGATAAAGGCAATGTCAATTTTCGTTTCTCCCGTTTCGATGGCCCGCACTCTTCCGCCGTGGGAACGAAGAATAGCGATTCCCTGTAATTTCCCCTCACTGATGGCTTCTCCGATTTTTCCCCGAACTCCGGAGCTTTCGATATGGGTTACGGTACCGTCTTCCAGCATGGGAACCAGTTCGTCCTGTGCTTTGCTTAGGGAGCTGGCACAGATGGTAATGTTCTTAAAGCCCATCTCGTGAATAGCCTGCATCACCTGCATAGCCACCAGGTCTCCTTCCCGAAAATGATGATGAAAGCTGATGGTCATGCCATCATGGGCGTTGCATTTTCGCAAAATCTCCTGCAAATCCTTCTCCAGTTTACTGCCCTCGCCACCGATTCGTGCTCTTGCTTTTACTGCTGTCTTTTCATAAGTATAGTCGTCAAAATGTCTGCTTCCCTGAAATACCGTTTTCTCGGTTTCCGCTAAAACCACATCCGGGATATCTCTCCCCACTGCATTAATCATTTTGCACCTCCTCCAAAACGCCGGCAGCCTTTGCAAGAGCCAGGGTTCTTTTTGCCCCGTCATAAAAGGCGATGTCTATCATTTTCCCGTCCACGGTAAATACGCCGATGCCCTGACTTCGTTTCTCATCAATTTCCTGTACTACTTTTTCGGCAAAGCTAATTTCCTCTGCACTTGGCGTATAGACAGCATGCACTACGGGAATCTGTCTTGGATTTATAATGGATTTTCCGTCAAAGCCCATGGTGTGAATCAGTTCCACTTCCTTTCGGAAGCCTTCCATATCCTCCAGATTGGTATAAACGGTATCAAAGCACTGTATTCCTGCGGCTCTGGCATGAATAATCATCAGTTGCCTTGCACCGCTTAGCTCTACGCCGCTTCCGCTGATTCCTGTATGTAAATCCTTGGTATAATCTCCTGCGGATAAAGCTACCCCGAAGAGTCTATCCGAGGCATGGCATATTTCTTCCAAATGTACCACGCCCTTTGCAGACTCAATGGCTGCCATAAGAAGGGTGCTTCCGGGAGTCACACCGGCTTCTTGCTCCGCCTTTGCTACTTCCGCTTCTACCAAAAGAATATCCTCCTTGGATTCCGTTTTAGGAATACGAATGCTGTCACAGCCGGCAAAGACGGCGCAACGAATATCCTCCTTCCAAAAGGGGGTATCGATACCGTTAATCCGCACCACTTTTTCTGCGTTTTGATAATCTACTTTTTTTAAGGCATGAAAGAGGGTAAACCTTGCAGCATCCTTTTCTCCAAGGGCTACAGCATCCTCCAGATCGAAAATCAAGGAGTCCGCCCCATAGATATAAGGATCCTTTAAAAGATTCGGTTTCTGTGCGTTCAGAAACATCATGCTTCTTCGCAGACGATTTTTATGATTCATAGAGCAGCTCCCCCCAAGGAATATTTTCCGTTTTATCCTGACTGCGGTAAACAGCGGCCTGTAATCTTGCCACAAGGATGTGGTCAAAGGCTCCCATGTCCTCTACCTCCACGAGGGCATCCTGAATGCCCATTTTCGTAAGGCAATGATGCACCAAGGCGACCATTCTGTCTCCGTACTCGTAGAGCACCTTGGACTTAAGCTGCACTGTTCTGCCGCCGCTTCCTTTAGAAATGGTTACCAGACAATCACATTTCTCCGTGGTGCCGGCGCTGGCTGTTTTTTGGATTTCCATAACGACTCCTTTCGACCCTATCATTCCCTTTTGGGATAGGCATTGTCCAAGTACTATACATCCTTTTGCGAGATTATGCTATTCTTCGCCGCATAGTATAGACCGATTAAAGAAAGAAGGGTGTGATTTTCTTGTGAAAAATATCAGATAGAGGAAGCCTTGGAAATAAAGGGATATTTTTCTGTGAGTTCGTTATCCAGCTCCATCATATGAAGGAGTCTGCTGGCTGAACCGGAAGGGTGGTTGGTACCTGCTTCCCAAGCTTCTACAGTTTTAATGGAAACGCCCATATAACTTGCAAAGTATTTTTGGGACAGGCCGGTTGAATTTCTGATTTTTTTTATATCATTCGCTCCATATATTTTAAGCGGAATAACGGTGACCTGCTGTCTTTTTAACGAGGGAGTCTCTTTTTTT
>CAUUJL010000052.1:0-15830 GCA_963545375.1 uncultured Oribacterium sp. | reverse complement strand
GACGTAAGGAGAGAAAGAGACAGTTCAGACAGCTCTGGATTGCCAGAATCAATGCAGCTGCAAGATTAAACGGTCTTTCTTACTCCAAGTTGATGTTCGGATTAAAGTCCGCAGGCATCGACATGAACAGAAAGATGTTATCCGAAGTAGCTATTGCAGATCCGGATGGATTCAAGGCACTTTGCGATGCAGCTAAGGCTAAGTTAGCTTAATAATATCGGTTTATCGCCGATGCAATAGATACCGTTTCCACTTGGGAAGTAGCCCCTGTGGTAGCGGTATTTTTTTATAAATATTTTTTGTGTAGAGATTTTTTTGTGTAGATATTTAGATGTACGAAATAGGGATATTTTATAAGAAAAACTTATAAATACCTGAGATTTATCGGATATTAAAATGTTACTTTCCTTGTACTAATTTATAGAAATGTTATACTGCAATAGTTGCTAATATATTTGCTTGAAGGAGTAGAACAAATGAAAAAGAATCTTATGAAATTGGTACTTTGCGGTTCCCTGTTGTCCGTATTGGCGGCTTGCGGAAACAAGGCGGCTGAGCCTAAGACAAGCACAGCACAGGAGACTGTAAAGGAAGGAGAGAAGCAAAGCGAAAAGGCTACTGAGGCAGCTACTGAAGCGGCTTCTGAAAAGAAGAAAGAGGCGAAGGATTTAGCGGAAGTGAAGGCCGAAACGGTTTATGTTGGCCCTGAGTACGTGAAGGAGCTGATGGATTCCGGAGAAGATGTAGTGGTTTTGGAAGCCGCATGGGGAAAGGTAGAGCAAGATGAGGCTTATAACAAGGCCCATATTCCCGGAGCCTTCCATGTCAATACCGATGATATTGAAGAGGATGAGACCTGGAATTTCCGGACTCCGGAAGAAATCGGAAAGCTTTTAAAGTCCTATGGCATTACGAAGGATACCAAGGTAGTATGCTATGGAAACAGCCCTGAAAATGCAGCGGATGATCGTCTGGCTACAGTTCTTCTTTGGGCCGGTGTAGAGGATGTAAAGAACTTAAGCGGCGGAATTGATGCCTGGACCAAGGCGGGATATGAGACGGAAACGAAGGTTAACCAGCCGGTAGCTACCGATAAGGATTTCGGCGTAAAGATTCCTGCTCATCCGGAATATATTTTAAGTATTGATGAAGTGAAGGAAAAACAGAAGGATGATCCGAAGTTCAAGCTGGTAAGTATTCGTTCCAAGGATGAGTTCTTAGGAAAGACCTCCGGATATTCCTATATTGACCGTGCAGGAGAGCCCTTAGGTGCAGTTTGGGGACATGATACGGATGACGGTTCCTACAACAATTCGGATGGCAGCATCGTTTCCCTGGATAAACTGGAGTCTTATTTAGGAGAAAGCGGTGTTTCCTTAGAGAAAAATGATGTGGCATTCTACTGCGGAACCGGTTGGAGAGCTTCCGTGCCCTTCCTGATTGCTCATGAAAATGGTTATAAGAACGCTTACCTCTATGACGGCGGTTGGTATGTATGGCAGATGGATGGCGAGAACAAGGTTCAGCTGGGAGAGCCGGGAAGCAGCGACTATAAGGAAGTTTTGGTAAAAGACTTAAGCACAGATAAGGCAAAGAAATAATGAAAAGAGTATTGCTTCAGGGAATTACAGTTTTATCCGGCCTTATCAGTCTCTTAACCCTTGTGGGACTGTATATTATCCATTATTTCACAGAGAAGAAGATGGGCATGGCAAGACACATGGTATATTTACGAAGCAAATGGAGGGGACCTCAAATCGGTCCCCTTTTCTTGCACCAATGGAAGGTGCTGTTGGGAATGATTGTTCTAAGCCTTTTGTTTCTTAGCTTTACAAAGAAAGCATTTGGAGAAATAGAAAAAAAGGAAGGCTTTCCCCGGCTTTCATCTAAGCTTTCCTCTAAGTTTTCTTCCAAGCTCTTATTACTCTATGGCATTTGTTCCTTCCTTTTTTCCTATGCTTATTTTTTTATTGCCATGAATCTGAAAATGCGGGAATATGAGCTAAGTATATTGCTTCTGCTTTTGCAAAATGCTATGGTCGTTTTATGCTATGGAGTGAATCTATGGAGGATGCTATGGCTAAGAAAAAATTAGCGGCCTTTTTGATTTTTCTTATCCTCCTTCTTGTCCTTCTTTGGAAGGTGCCCGTAAAGGATATTTTTCAGGGAGAGCTGCTTCGATATTTACAAAGCCTGGTGGAGGAGAACTTCCTCCTTGCGGCCTTAATTTATGTTTTGCTCTGTGCCTTGGCGGGCGCCTTTTTGGCCCTCCCCGGTATCAGCTATGCCCTTCTGGCAGGTATGGTTTTTCATGCTTTCTGGGGCACCGTGCTTTGCACATTGGCTGCCAGCATTTCCGCAGGAATCTCCTTTCTTATGGGACGGTATTTCTTGCAGGACAGCATCAAGCCGAAGCTTATGCAAAATCCTTACATTGCCAGGTATTTCATGGGAGAGGAAAAAAAGAATCTTCTTGTACTTTTGTTTATCACAAGAACCATTCCGGTCTTTCCTTTTAATTTACAAAACTATGCCTATGGGATTACGGACATTTCTTTTTCCTTGTACTTTGTTTGCAGCTTCCTCTTCATGATTCCGGGAACAGCCATGTATACCATTGCCTTCGCCGGCTTGCAGGAAAAGAAAAATCCTTGGATTTATTTCTTGACTGCAGGAGTTTTGTTTTGTCTTTTGATGGGAATGCTGTATTTTTTCAAAAAAAGAGAGAAGACTATGGCGAAAGAAGAGAAGGCTTAGGAAATTTCAGGACTTTCCCAAGCGTTCTCCGAAGCTTTGGCAATGAATGTGAAGCTAAGTTTGAGCACAATTTAACTAGAGTATATTTCAGGGGAGTTTATGGCGGAAAAGAAAAAACGGGAAATTCATAAGCGGGTGGAGGAGTGTATTCACTGTAATGCCTGCAAAAGAAAATGTAAGTTTTTAACCAAGTATGATATTTGCATCGGAGATACGGAGAAGCTAAAGGAACTGGCTTACCATTGCTATCTTTGCGGAGAATGTACCAGAGTCTGCCCCAAGGGGATTGACGGAAGGGAAATTATTCTGGACTTCCGTAAAGAGCAGGTGAAGGAAGGAAAATATGGATTAAAGCAAAGGGGCTACAGCGGGATTTTGCTGGAGAAGAAAAATTACCTCTTTAAGAACCATAGAAAAGCGAAAGGTGCTAAGACCGTGTTTTTCCCGGGCTGTAATTTTCCTGCCTATTATCCAAAGACCTTGGAGAAACTTTTATCTATCTTTGCAAAGGCAGGGATTCCCCCCTTCTATGATTGCTGCGGAAAGCCGGTACTGGAGCTGGGATTGGAAGCGGAGGCCAATGCCATTTTCCGTAGGCTGAACAAACGCTTTCAAGAATATGGTATTGAGGAGATTGTGCTGGCCTGCCCCAACTGCTACTATCATTTCGGTAATCAACTGAATGTAAAGATTACTACAGTTTATGATAAGCTAAAGGAACTGGGTGTTGGCAAGAAAGTGAAGGGAGAATATAGCTGCTTCTATCCCTGTCCGGATCGGGAGGATAAAGTTTGGATGGAGGGTCTGTCTCACTTTATTGCCGGAGAGATTTTCGAAAAGAAGAATCTGCAATGCTGCGGTATGGGAGGCTGTGCCTTTGTGCAGGAGGCTGAGCTTTCCAAGGAAATGGCAAAAAGCACCCGGGGAGGGGATAAGCCTTTAATCAGCTATTGCTCCACCTGTATCGGACAGTTCACGAAGGAAGGAAATTCGGAGGCGGAGCATTTCCTGCCCTTAATCTTGGAGACAGGAGAAAAGGCGGATTACAGTCATTCCTTCTGGAATCGCTTTAAGCATAAGTTTTATTAAGAGGAGGGGAAATGGAAGCTGCCCATGGTCTATTTCATCGAAAAAAGCGCTGTAAGCTTACGAGGCAAAGTGAAAAGTTAAGACATACTGAAAAGGTAAGAGAAAGCAAAATCGAAAGACAAAAGCACAAAGATCAACAGAGTCTGCTTCTCTTTACAAGACTTCCTATCTTAGGGAAGACCAAAACCAGGCTTGTTCCGCATATCGGAGAGGAAGGAGCCCTGCAAGTTCATTGGGCAATGCTTAAGGACTTTTCCGCAGTATGGAAGAAGCTAAAAAGAAAGGAAAAAAGCATTTCCCTATGCGTATTTTATGATCTGCCCAAGGGCATTGCTAAGGAACAGTGGGAAATAGCTTTAGACTGCTTAAAATCCCTATTTCCCAAGGCTTCCTTTCAAAGACAGGAGGGGAAGGACATTTTTGATAAAATGGAAAATGCCTTTCGCTATAGCTTTTCTAAGGGAAGCTCCTTTTCCTATTTGGTGGGGGCGGATATCCCCTTTATGGAAGCGGAACATTTTCAACGCGTTTTTGCTTTAGGAAGGAAGGGAAGGCAGGTCTTAGGAGCCAGTCTTGATGAAGGCTATTACGGGATTGGCTTACAAAGAAGAATAGAGCCGGAGCTACTTCATGCCTGCTTTTCTTATCAGGCGGTACAGGAAAATAGAACTATACTGGCTGCTGCCTCCCTTCGGAATGGCCGGTCTATGCCGGAGGGCAGAGCTATAAGATCTGTCCAAAAGGAAAGCCCCTTTTCCTATACCCGGAAAATCCTGGAGAAGTCTTCCATTCCCCTTAGCCTTTTGGAAAAAAAGAGGGATGTGGATGAGGGAGAAGACCTGAATGCATACAGAAGTATGCTTCCCTATGATAAAGCCCTAAAGAAATCCTCCTTCGGAGAGGCTTTGGCGGAAAATGCGAAGATCTCCCTCATTATCCCATGCTACAAGGAAGGAAAGCTGGTCAGAAGAATGGAACGGCAGCTTCGACCTTATAAAAAAGACTTGGAAATCCTCTTCGTAGACGGAGGAGATAATCATTTTTCCAGAGAGTATCGGGTGATTCCCAGTAAGAAGGGAAGAGCTTTACAGATGAATCTTGGGGCGGAAGAAAGCTCCGGAGATATTCTTTTCTTTTTACATTGTGATTCAATCCTTCCCAAGGGCTTCGTGAGAGAAATCCGGGAGGGAATCAAGCATTCTTTGGCAGGCTGTCTTGGAATTCGTTTTAAAAATCCTTCTCCCTTAATGAGCATTTGTAGCTTTATCAGTAATCACAGGGTACTGGATAGAAGAGTGATGTTTGGGGATCAGGGCATCTTTGTGGATAGGGATTGTTTTTTCGCCATGGGAAAATTCCCGGTCCTTCCCTTAATGGAGGATTATCAGTTTTCCCTGAATCTAAAGAAGCAGGGAATTGTTCCTTATTTGGCCAAGAAGCGAATCATTACCAGCGACAGACGTTTTCAGGGAAATTTCCTAAAAAAGCTATCTTTAATGTGGAAAATGAACCGGCTTCGGGCAAGGTATCGTAAAGGAGAAGATATTGAACAGTTGGCAAAGGAATATAGAGACATTCGCTAAGGCTCCGGAGATTTTACGGCGCATTACAGAACCGGCTTATCGGGAGGCTTTGGCTTTAGGAACAGAAGTACGGGAAGAGTATCATTTTCTGGCCAGGGGAGAGTATAATGAAAACTATGTATTTATCCATCCGGATTCCGGGAAAAAATATGTGCTTCGGATAAACCATGGCTCTCAAATGCAGCTGGAAAGGCAGATTTCCTACGAAGCCCATGCTTTAAAGCTTTTGGAAAATTCCGGCAGAACGCCAAAGCTTTATTACTGCTCGGAAAAGTCGGGGGAGCCGGGAATTCTTGTGATGGAATTTTTGGAGGGAATTGCCCTTGACTATGCCAAGGACTTGAAGCTAGGGGCGGAAATCCTTACGGATATTCACGGACTTCCTTACAACAGGGAAGAGGACAGAGGGGAAGACCGGCTGTATTTTGCCAAGGATCCCTTAGTGGAAATGCTTTCCGAGTCTGCAAGACTGCAAAGGGTTTATGAGTTAAGCCCCTTTATGGAGGATTCCGTTTATTCCCGCCTTCATGCCCTTTGGAAGAAGGGGGTGGAGGAAAAGGAGCGGGGAGAAAAGCTTCTAAGGCAGGAGGAGTTTTGCATTATCAATACGGAATTAAACTCCGGAAATTTCCTGATGAACGGGGAAGGAAAGAAGAACTACTTGGTAGACTGGGAAAAGCCGCTCTACGGTCACTTTGCCCAGGATTTAGGACATTTTCTCAGCCCTACCACTACGTTTTGGAAGACGGACTACATTCTTTCGGAAAAGGAAATAAAAGATTTCTTAGAGCATTATCAAAAATGCAGAGACATAGAGCTTCCTGCCCTACAGGAGCAAACGGCTCTTTTTATCTTGTATAACTGCATCCGGGGGCTTTCCTGGTGTGCTATGGCCTATACGGAATACAAGAAGGGAAGAGATTTACAAAATGAAGATACCTTCCAAAAAATCAAGGCCTATTTGCAGGATCCCTTCCTGACAAAGGTGGAGGAATGCTGCAAGAAGCTGTTTTAGATAGCGGATATTCCGATTTCATAGACTGACCTGACATTACGAAAATGGAAGAAGGAAACAATCCGGTTTTACAATTCATTTTGGGCTTTACGATATAGAGTTATAAAATAACTAAGATTATGCTATCAGAAATTACAATATAAAATTTTGTATATCTATGATAAAATGGCTAAGAAAATCCCCGAGCGGCATTCCATTTTCACTATTTTTTTATAAAAAATACCGGAGCCGGCTCTATTTGTCGAAGCATAGCACTTTATTTTTTGTGCAAAAATAAGAAAAGATAGGAAAACACCGGGAATCACAGACAATTACACATTTTGAGGAGGCAAAGTAATGAAGAAGAACTTATTTGGATTAGGCGTAGTGTTATTTGCCCTTTCTCTTTCCGCTTGCGGACAGGGAAGCAAGACAGAGACTGCCGCAAAGCAGGAAACTACCGTAGCGGGAAGTGAAGCGGCAGGAGAAAGCAAGGCTGCCGGGGAAACAACAGCTGCCGCTACAGAGAAGGCTGAAGTTAAGGAGATGAAGGGGGATGCCCTGGCTAAAATCGTTTCAGATAAGGACGAGAAGGAAAAGTATCTTGTGATTGATGTTCGCAGTGCGGAAGATTATGCCAAGGGGCATATTAAATTTGCCCTCAACATGCCTCTCGATACCTTTAAGGACGAAGTATCAAAGATTAAAGATTGGAAGGATAAGGATGTTGTACTGTACTGCAATTCCGGAAAGATGTCCGGAGAGGCTGCGGATATTCTGGTGAATGACGGCTTTACCAAGGTTTATAACGCAGAGGGCGTAAAGAAGCATTCCTATGAATTAACCACCTATGGAAATATCAGAGGGGATGAGCTGATGGAGAAGGCAAAGGATGCCTTGGTGGTAGATGCAAGAGAAGCGAAGGATTTTGAGAAGGGGCATTTTGCCACCGCTGTGAATGTAAATCCTGAAGATACAAAGACTATTGATGCTATCCTTCCGGATGATAAGAACACCTTAATCCTTACCCATTGCTATTCCGGAAACCGTTCCGCAAAAGCAGCGGAGTATATCGCAAGCAAGGGTTACACCAATGTTTGGAACACTTTAGACGGTACAAAAGAAATCACCTACGATTTTTCTAAGGGAGACAAGTAATGGAGAAAAAATCCTTTCTGAAAGAAAGAATTTTCATCATAGTCCTTGGACTTGTTCTTATAGGGGCTTATTTTCTCTATAGTCCATTTCAACGCTTTATGCAGGAAGTCTTCCGTGTCTTTGCCACGGGAGACTTTCAAAAGCTAAAGGAATTTGTGGCTTCCTATGGCGCTTATGCAGCGGTCATTTCCTTTCTTTTGATGGTATTACAGTCCATCATTGCGCCACTGCCCGCCTTTTTGATTACCTTTGCCAATGCTGCACTTTTCGGCTTTTGGAAGGGGGCTTTACTTTCCTGGTCCAGCGCTATGACTGGAGCGGCCTTAAGCTTTTTTATTGCCAGAGCCTTCGGAAGAGAGTTCGTGGAGAAGCTTAGCTCCAAGGGTGCCTTGAACCAGATTGATGCCTTTTTTAAACGGCACGGGAAGCAAAGTATCCTGATTGCAAGACTTCTGCCCTTTGTCTCCTTTGACATTGTGAGTTATGCGGCAGGACTGAGCGGAATGTCCTTCTGGGGCTTTTTTATTGCAACAGGTCTTGGGCAGACTCCGGCAACATTGGTTTATTCCTATGTGGGAGGCTTTTTAACCGGAGGAGCCAAGTGGCTGGTGACAGGACTTTTGATTTTGTTTGCCCTTGCTTTTATGATTGCCCTTGGAAAACAGCTTTACGAAGAGCGGTCTAAGAAGAAAGATCAGACAAATGGGGAGACCGCAAAAGCAGAGGAAACTCCATAAAGAACAGTCCATAAAGAACAGTCAATACAGAACATTCCTGTGTACTACGACAGGAGTAGATGATGGATGAGAATAGCAGTATAGAAAATGGAAAAAAGGCCTTTTGCCATAAATCCATTGGAATAGTAAGGAGAAGGTATGAAAAAAAGATTTTTAGCACTGGCGCTGTCCATGAGTATGGCACTTCTTGCCTGTGGCGGTCAGAAGGCAAGCACAGAGACAACAGCTGCAGAAAGCAAGACGGAAAGCGCAACAGCAAAAGAGATGTCAGAGGAGAGTAAGGCGGAAGGCACTGCTGATTTTGATGCACTGGTAGCGGAAGCCAAGGGACAGACCGTAAACTTCTACGGCTGGGGCGGAGATGACCGCCTAAACCAGTGGTTAGACGGCTACTACGCTGAGTATTTAAAGAAAAATTATGACATTACCCTGAATCGTGTTCCCATGGGAATCGAGGATATTTTAGCTCAGCTTTCCGCAGAGAAGGAAGCGGGAGCTAAAGAGTCTGACATCGACATGATTTGGATTAACGGAGAGAACTTTAAAACCGCAAAGGAAAGTGATTTCCTCTATGGTCCCTTTACACAGAATCTTCCCAACTTCAACAACTTAGTAAGTCAGGAGGATCCGGAGACCAACAAGGACTTTGCTTATCCGATCGAAGGCTTTGAAGCTCCTTATGGAAAGGCTCAGATGGTTTTCTACGGAGATAAGAGCAAGGGAGATTTCCCTAAGAGCACTGAGGAGCTTTTGGCTTATGCCAAGGAGCATCCGGGACAGATTACGTATCCGGCCCTTCCGGACTTTACCGGTTCCGCCTTTGTGAGAAATGTCATTTATGACATTGTAGGCGTGGAGCCCTTCCAGACCGTAAAGGAAGATAAGGAAGCGGTAAGAGAGCTGGTTAAGCCTGCTATGGATTACTTAAAGGAGTTAAATCCCTACCTTTGGAAGGAAGGAAAGACCTATCCGGAGAAGGAGCCAACCATGAGAAATATGGTGGCTGACGGAGAGCTGATTATGGGTATGACTTACTCTGCCTACCTTGTATCCAACAGCATTGCAGACGGATCTTTCTCCAACAATATGCAGACCTTTATCTGGGCTAAGGGAACCATCGGAAACACCAACTACATTGCCATTTCCAAGAATGCAAAGCACAATGCAGCAGCGCAAGTTGCCATCAATGCCATGCTTTCCGAGGATGTGCAGTTAAACCGTTATGAGACTTTAAAGACCATTCCTGTATTGGATAACAGAAAGCTTTCCAAGGAAGTACAGGATGCCTTTGCCAAGGTAGACTTGGGAGAAGGTGTTTTAGAGCAGAGCGTTCTTTTAGAGAAGCGTTTACCGGAAATGCCCGCAGGTCTGGTTCCTATCATTGAGGAAATCTGGCAGGAAGAAGTGGCCGGAAAATAAGATGAAAAAGAAGATTTCCTATTTGTGGATTCTACCCCAGCTGTTTTTGTCCACGATATTTCTTTTGGGGGTTTCCTATGGATTTATCAAAAGCTTTTTGGGAGAAAATGGCTTAAGCTCAGAGCATTATCAGGAAATCATGGGTAGAGGGGATACTGTCCCCTCTATTTTCTATACTCTCCGTTTATCCTTGCTTTCCTCCTTCCTCTCTTTGGCGCTGGCGATTCTCTTTTCCTTCTTTCTTTTGCAAATGGGGGAAAAATGGAAAAGATTGGAAGCTTTTTTCAGAATCGCCATTATGATGCCCCATAGCCTGGTAGCCTTATTTTTCCTCTTTTTACTCTCTTCCAACGGCTTTTTGGCAAGGCTTTTCTATTCCTTTTCTTGGATTTCTTCCCAAACAGACTTTCCGGCTTTGGTGTATGATGAGAAAGGCATAGGCATTATTCTATCCTACCTATGGAAAGAACTGCCCTTTGTCCTATTTTTCTCCCTGCCTCTAGCTTATCAAGTGGATGAAAAGGCGGGAGAGGCGGCAAGATGCCTTGGAGCAACTCCCTTTCAAGCCTTTTGGAAAATCACTCTGCCCCTATCCATACGGCAGTACTTAGCGGCCTTTTTCATCATTTTCTCCTTCTCCTTTGGAGCCTTTGATCTTCCCTATCTATTAGGAGCTACCAGTCCCAAGGCTTTATCGGTTTTATCCTACCAGGAGCTACAAAGAGGCTTTTTACAGCGGCCGGTGGCTTTAGCCTATAACGGGATTATTCTCTTGTTTTCTCTGTTCTTAAGCTACTTTTACTTTAAATTCCTACCGAAAAAGAAGAGCTAAAGAATGGGGCGAGCTATAAATTTAATAAGCTTAAAGGATGGAGAGTGGGATGAATTTAAAAAGGCTCAAAGGATGAAGCGTGCGATGAATTTAAAAAGGCTCACAGTAAGGAGACAGCATGAACTGTATAAAGTCAAAAGAAAGGAGGGTATAGAATGAATTCTATAAAATCAAAAGGAAGGGCTGGCGGTATTTTTTATCTTCTCTTTCGGAATCTTTTTTTCCTAATCTTAGTTCTGCCCCTTTTCTTTTTGTTGCTGTTCAGCTTTACGGAACGCTATGCCTGGCCGGAGCTTTTCCCCACAAGCTTTTCCCTTCGCAGCTTTAAAAGCATTCTTTTTCAAAGAAAGGCTCTTTTTCAGGACACGCTTTTCAGTATGGTCTTTTCCTTATTGGTTTCCCTCTGTACGGTACTGGTAGCTTTTTGTACAGCCAAGTACCAAAATGAAGAGGGGCTTAAGGGAAAGGGGCTCGTTGCTTTTTTGGTGAATTTCCCCATTATGATTCCTGCAACGGTTTTTGCCATGGGGGCTCAGATTCTATTTTTGAAGATAAAGATTTTCAATCCATTTCTTACCGTGTTTCTGGCCCATGTCCTTTATGCCTTGCCCTATGCGGTCAGTTTTTTGCAAGAGGGAATGAGTAGAAAAATGAAGCTCTATGAAGAACAGGCTAGGGTTATGGGAGCAGTAGGGGGAAAACTCTTTTGGAAGATCAGTCTGCCCTTACTTTATCCCTATATTTTCCCGGCCTTTATGATGTCCTATATCCTTTCCATGAGCCAGTATATTTTGACCTTGATTTTAGGCGGGGGAAAGGTGAAAAGTCTAAGCTTGATTATGGTTCCCTATATCCAAAGCGGAGAAAGGAATCTGGCCAGTGCCTACGGGCTGATTTTTCTATCTAGCAGTTTTCTTTTATTTTTCCTCTTGGACTTTTTAGAGAAAAACATACAGAGGGAAAGGGGATAAAAAAAGTGATGTCTGAACAGAGCGAAGTTAGAACAGAGCGAAGTTGGAACAGAGTGGGCTTGGACTAGCGTAAAGACAAGGTTAAGCTTTGTAAGAATAAAAGGGCGTACGGAGCATTTTGTAAAAGGAGTTAAGGGTGGAAATTTGTTTATCTTGTGAAAATATAGAGCTGGAGTTGGATAAGAAAAAGATTTTAAAGGATATTTCCCTGGAGGTTCGTTCCGGGGAAATATTGGCGCTTCTTGGGGAAAGCGGTTGCGGAAAAAGCAGTCTTCTAAAGGCGATGCTGGGCTTATATCCCCTAAGCAAAGGAAAAATTTTCTTTCAGGGAAAGGAGATTCAAAATCTCCCCAGCCATAAGAGGGGAATTTCCGTGGTCTTTCAGGATCTAAGGCTTTTCCCCCATTTGAACGTAGGGGAAAATGTGGGTTTTTCTCTGGAATTGCAAAAAGTTCCCAAAGCAGAGCGTAAGAAAAGAGTGGAGGAGCTTCTAAAACTTGTGCAGCTGGAGGGGTATTCGGAAAGGCGGATTGACAGCCTATCCGGAGGGCAAATGCAAAGAGTAGCTATTGCCAGAGCCCTGGCCATGAATGAGAATATCCTATTTTTGGATGAGCCCTTTTCCGCCCTGGATCCCAATCTTCGGAGAGAGATGGGGGACTTTTTGCTGGAGCTTCAGAAACAAGAAAATCTAACCGTGGTTTTGGTTACCCATGACCAGGAGGAGGCGCTAAGACTTGCCCACCGTATTGCCCTAATGAAGGATGGGGAGATTCTCCAAGTGGATGAGGGAGAAAAGCTATATTACAGTCCTGTAAATGAATATGTGGCAAGGTTTATGGGGAAGGGAAACAGTATTTTGGGCAGAGTGGAAAATGGCGTTTTTTCCTGTCCTTATTTTTCCTTTCCGGTAGAGAAAGAAGAGGGAAATTATACTTTCTTTTTTCGGGAGAGACAGCTTAGCTTTACAAAAGAAATAGCGGAAAGGCAGATAGTGGAAAAGCAGATAGTAGAAAAGCAGATAGTAGAAAAGCAGACTGCGGGAGAAAGCATTCATGAAGGGGAAAAAGTAAGCGGAATATCTGAAGCACTAAGCCCCTTTCATCTCATAGAGAAAGAATACTTAGGGGAGTTTTTCCGTGCCTTTTATAAGAATCCTGACGGTCAAGTCCTTAGCTGCCTCATTGAAAGGGGAGAGGAGCTTCCGGAAAAGGGCTTCCCCACCCTTTGCTTTTTAGAAGGGGAAGAAGAAATTTTGTTTTTCCATAAGGAGGAAAAGTAGGGTGAATAAGGAGGGAAAGTAGGATGGATAAGGATGAAGACTATGATGGATAAGGAAGGAGAGTAGGATGGAAAAAAGAAAGCTTCTTTTTGATTGTGACAACACCATGGGGATTCCGGACTGTGATATTGATGACGGTCTTTGCCTGCTCTATCTTTTGGGGAGGAAGGATATTGAACTTCTGGGAGTTTCCTCTTCCTTTGGCAATAACAAAACCGCGGTGGTCTATGAAAACACGAAGAAGATGTTAAAGGAAAGAGGAAGAGAGGAACTTCCCCTATGGTACGGGGCGGATGAGCCAAGACAGTGGGAGAACGAAGCCTCCCGAAAAATCTTAGAAACTGTTAAGTGTTATCCGGGAGAGGTGGACATCCTGGTAACCGGCTCCACCACCAATATTGCAGGCGCCTATATGCTGGACGCAGCATTTTTCTCCTATGCGAAGGGCATTTACTTTATGGGAGGAATTACAGAGCCCCTGATTTTTGCCAAGAAAGAAATGAAGGAGTTAAACTTTTCCATTGACTATAAGGCTACAGAGCTTGTGCTAAAAAACGGCAAGAACCTCCATACCCTTACCGGAAATGCCTGCCTGGCCTTCCTCCTTTCCTATGAGGAATGTCAGAGGAGACTGGAAAAATCCTCCCTGGGGCAGTATATTTTAGGGAAGGCAAAGGACTGGATGCATTATAATGATAGAGTCTACGGCATTCCCGGCTTTTACAACTGGGATATGACCACCCTTTTGTATTATTTTTATCCGGAGCTTTTTGAAGATTCCCTGCATTGGATTCGCCTAATGGATACGGATTTACAGGAGGGATATTTAATAGAGGGAAATGAAGGAGAGGGGAATCAGATTCATTTGCCCAAGTTAAAGGATAGTAAAGCTTTTGTGGAAAAAATGTTTGAAGGCTTAGCGTAATAAGGAGGCTTTGATGTCCAAGCTGCAAATCATCCTCGGAGCCGGCGGTTCCGGAAAAACGGAATATTTGATTCGAAAGGCATTGCAGGAGGCCGGGAAGGATTATCATAGGCAGATTTATTATCTTGTTCCGGAGCAGGATACCCTTGCCATGCAAAAAAGAATCGTTTCCCATGAGGAAAATCAGGGGAAGGGCATTTTAAATGTGGATGTTTTAAGCTTCCAAAGGCTCTATTACCGTGCCTTTGAGAATACCAATCAAAAGAGCCCCCTTTCCTTGGATGAGATGGGGAAAATGATGATTCTTCGCCTGATTTTGGGAAAGAAGAAAAAGCAGCTAAGCTATTACCAAAGGGAGGCGGAAAGCCTTTCTTTTGTGGAAGAATGTAAATCCCAGATTTCCGAATGTATGCAGTACAAGGTAAGCCCTGAGGATTTGCGAAAATGTGCGGAAAAATCCAAAAGGTCTATTACGAAGGCTAAGTTTTTGGATCTGGCCTATATTTATGAAGAGTTCCTGCTCTACCTTTCTAAGACAGGAAGAATCACGGAGGAAGGCTTAGCGGATCAGGGAATTTCCGCCCTTTGGAAGGACAATACTTTAAAGGACAGCATCCTGATTTTTGACGGCTTTACCGGCTTTACTCCCATCCAGCTTCTTTGCATAGAAGTTTTGATGGAAAGGGCGGGAGAGCTGTATTTTTCCCTGGAGTTTTCCGGGAAAAATATCTCCGAGCTTGGAAACGGGAGGAAGCGGGAATCCCTTTTTTATCTTACAGAAGAAGCGATAAAGGAGCTTTATAGTAGGGGAGAGAAGCTGGGAGTGGAAATTCTGCCCCCTCTATCCCTAAATGAAATAGATAGTAGAACAGGGGAGAAAAGGCCTGAGGGGGCTTTACTTCCCCGATTTGAGCAAATTCCTGCCTTGCAGACCTTGGTAGAGGGATTTTTGCAGGAGGGGAAAGCCTATCCTTCTGTCCCCCATGGCATTTCCATAATCGAAGCCGCCAATATTTCCAAAGAGGTGGAGGAGGCCTGCAGCCATATCCGCTACTTGGTGGAGGAAAGGGGCTATCGTTATCAGGACATCGGGGTGGTGCTTCCGGATGTGGAGCTGTACCGGGATGCCTTTTTTCAGCAGGGGCGGAAATTCGCCATTCCCCTCTTTTTGGAGGAGGACATTAAGCTTTTTGACTCCCCCTTCAGTAAGGTTCTTCGTTCAGCCTTGGAGGTGATGGAGAAGGGTCTGCTTTATGACTCCTTCTTTCGTTATCTTCGGGCCTTTCCCTACCGGGGCATGGGGGAAGAGGACCGGATTGATGCCTTGGAAAATGAAGCAAGAGCCAAAGGCCTTAAGGGGAAATCCGCCTTTACAAGCCTTTTTCAAGAGGAAAGCCTTTTGGAAGCGGAAGCTCTCTTTAGCCTTTTAGAGGAAAATGAAGGAAGCCATAGCCTCAAAGAAAGAATTGAAAGCTTGGAAAGCTTTACGGAAAAACTTATGGAGCGCTTCAAGTTGGAAGAGGAAGCGACCTTTCTAAAGGATGAGGGCATGGACTCTCTCTCCCAAAGCTTGGAAAGAAGTGTTAACCAGATTCAGCTTCTTCTTTCCAAAATGAAGGAAGGCTTAGGAGAAATTCCGGTAAACAAAAAGGAATTTTCCGCCTTTTTCGATATGGCTTTATCCTTGGAAAAATTGCGGCAGATTCCCGCCACAAACGATCAGGTACTGGTAGGCGACTTAACTCGCTCCCGTTTCCATAACCCAAAGGCTTTTTTATTCCTGGGATTAAATGCAGGACTGATTCCGCTTCCTCCTAAGAAGAAGTCCCTCTTTACCGAAGAGGAAAAAAGCTTTTTACGGCAGGAGCATTGTACCCTGTCTCCCCTGGCATGGGAGGAAAGCTATATTCAGGAGTTTTACCTATATCACGCCTTCCTAAGCCCCAAAGAAGAGCTGTATCTGTCCTATCCTTTAAGAATACCGAAAGGCAGGGAAGGTATTTCGCCCATCCTACAGGAAGTTCTACGACTCTTCCCCAAGCTTAAGATTCGAAAGCTGGAACGGGAAATACAGGAAATGCAG
>CAUUJL010000051.1:0-16763 GCA_963545375.1 uncultured Oribacterium sp. | reverse complement strand
AATTTACAAACAAGCATCTCGCCTTACAAACTGGCGCCTCAGATTACAACTCAGCCATTTGTTTTTTGCAAGTACCCACGGGCTCAGATTACCCCTTATTCCGGACCTATATGCATAAATTTGTATTAGTTTATTTTTACATTGCTCCTGTATCCATAGGGACAAAGAGGCTCACACAGGCCAGAGCCACCATCAGGACGATATCTACCCATAAGAGGGGAGAAGAAAAGAATTGCTTTAAGGAAAGGGAGTGTTCCTTTTCGTATTGTCTGTTTTCTGCCAA
The DNA here is from genome assembly GCA_963545375.1 of uncultured Oribacterium sp. Taxonomy (GTDB): domain Bacteria; phylum Bacillota; class Clostridia; order Lachnospirales; family Lachnospiraceae; genus Oribacterium. The sequence goes on along the minus strand of CAUUJL010000051.1, from coordinate 16,480 downwards.
GCTTTTTCTATTTTTTACAACATAGTAGATGCCATATCCCAAACCGGCAAGAAGGAATAGACTGTAGATGCCCTGAATCAGAGTGGAACCCTGAGACAGGTTGTTTACCACAATGGCCAAAAGGTTATTACTGAAATGCAGCAGGATGGAATAGGGAAGGCCGTAACGATCTCTGATAAAGAAGAGAATAATTCCCATGCTGAAGGCCGGTGCAAATTGCAGGAAATTGCTGTGCATTAAAGCAAAGAAAAATGCGGTGCAGAAGGCTGCAAAATATTTTCCGTAGGAACGGAAGCGGTGATAAAAGACTCCGCGAAAAACCAGTTCTTCCATTAGAGGAGCCACCAAAATCGTATAAAACAGCATAGGGGCATTCGTCAGGCTTCCCCCTCTTGCCGCTTCTTCGGAAAAAGACAGGTTTAAGCCAAGCTTGGTAAAGAGGGTCATAATCGGATAATTGATGATTCCTCCTATCCACTGAGCAGCTTGGAAAAGCATGAAATAGTGCAGGAAAGACAGGACAGTAAAGCTTGGTTTTTCAGGATTTGGCTCTGTGCTTATTTCTTTAGTTGATTCTACGCTTGTTTCTTTCGGAAAGATATTGTTTAAAAGACAATAGCTGATGACCACGGAAATGACCATGCAGATGTATTGATCGGATAGTAAAGGAATCTTGCTTAGAGGCAGAAGCAACACCAAAAGTACAGCTAAAATCTGTACGGACAATACATATAACAAAAGGGCTAAGGCACTCTTATTTAAATCTCTTTTGATTTCTAATAGACTCATCGTTTCTCCATTTCTGTTTATATAGTTTAAATTCTTCTAATTTCTTCCGAATAGCGATACAATAAAATCTCTCGAAAGCAGTTGGAAAATAATTGAAAAATAGACAATCTACTTTTCCTACTATACAAGAAAAATAATGCTTCCGCAAATTAATTTAAGGATTTTGCACAGGAGGAAGTGTTGGCTTTGGATAGGCCGGAAGTAGGGAAAGCAAGTGAAGCAGAGCGATACATCCGGAGATACAGCATAAAGTTTCATGAAAGATACAGCATAAAGTTTCATAATGAGATGCATCGGCAAAATAAGATTGAATAAAGAAGGAAAAAAATGAAAAAGTGGTTTGTATACGGGAAAAAGGCAGATTTTCAGGAGTTGGGAGAGAAATTATCTCTGGATCCGGTTTTGGTTCGCATTCTTCGGAATCGAGATTTAACAACAGAAGAAGAAATGCGGAATTTTTTAGAGGGAGAAGAGATTCCCTCTCCTCTTTTCCTGCCGGACAGTATTCGTTTTTTAAATCGCCTGGAGCGAGCCATGAAAGAGGGAGAAAAAGTTCGGATTGTGGGAGACTATGATGTGGATGGTGTTTGTGCCTCTACCATATTGGCGAAGGCGCTTTCTCTTTTTTTCTCCAAAGAGCAGCTTTCCGTGGTGATTCCACACAGAATTTTGGATGGCTACGGGATTAACGAGCAGATTATTGAGGAGGCAAAGGTAGAGGAGATTTCCCTTCTGATTACCTGTGACAACGGTATTTCCGCATTTTCCGCCATGGAGAAAGCAAAGTCCTACGGTATGGATGTACTGCTTACGGATCATCATGATTTACGAAGAGATGAGGATGGAAAGAAAAGGATTCCGGAAGCGTTTGCCGTGGTGAATCCCAAAAGAGAGGGCAGTAAGTATCCTAATGAAGAAATCTGTGGAGCCATGGTTTGCTATCTTCTTATGAAAATGCTTTTGGAAAAACGGCAAAAGGGCTTAGATCTTTTAGAAGAATTGGCCTGCTTTGCCGGCATTGCCACGGTTTGTGATGTAATGCCTTTACAAAAAGAAAATCGTGTTATCGTAAAGTATTGCCTGACCCATTTGCAAAAGACTCAAAATATCGGTATGCAGGCTCTTCTAAAGCAGTGCCATATTTTGCCGGAGCAGGAAATTTCCTCCTATACTCTCGGTTTTCAAATCGGCCCCTGCATCAATGCGGGAGGTCGTTTGGAAAGTGCGATGCTGGCGCTTTCTCTTTTCCTGGAGGAGGATGAAGGGAAGGCTGAGGAAAAAGCAGCACACTTACTGGTCTTAAATGAAGAACGAAAGGAAATGACGAAAAAAGGGGTGGATGAAGCGAAGGTGCTGGCGGAACAGGAAGGAGATGTGCCGTTGCTGTTTTTGGTGCTTCCCGATTTACATGAAAGTCTTGCGGGAATTGTGGCGGGACGGATACGGGAAGCCTATTATCGTCCCTGCTTTATCCTCACCAATGGGGAGGACGGAAGCTGTAAAGCCTCCGGACGTTCCATTCCCGGTTATCCTATGGCGGAACGCCTGGAGGAACAAAAGGAACTGCTGCTACGCTTCGGAGGTCATCCCATGGCGGCCGGATTTTCCGTTGCAAGGGAAAATGTTTCTCTGCTAAAGAAGGCTCTCCTGCAAAATGCAAGGCTTCAGGCGGAGGATTTGGAGGAGAAGGTCTGGATTGATGTGGTCCTACCGTTCTCCTATCTAAAAGAGGATTTTGTTCGTTCCTTGTCCCGCTTGGAACCCTTCGGAAGAGGCAATGAAAAGCCTGCCTTTGCCCAGAAGAATGTTTTGCTAAAGGATTTTAAAATTGTGGGAAAAAACAAAAATGCCATCAAATTATATCTGGAAGATGAACAAGGTACACGAGTGGAGGGAGTACTCTTTGAGGATGGAGAAAAATTTTTGAACAAAAAATCTAGCCGAAACAAATTCAATCTGTTATACTATCCAAAGATTCAGGTGTACAACAACATAAAGCAACTTCAAGTGGTGGTTTCTGAGTATTTTTGGCAAGAAGATTAGGGAATCTTCAGAAGAAAAGGAGGCGTTAATGATCAAAGAAATCATGAATTTTATTCAAGAACATGACCCTGAGGTGGGGAAGGGAATCTGGGAAGAGTATGAAAGACAGCAAAACAACATCGAGTTGATTGCTTCTGAGAATATTGTTTCCGCTACCGCAATGTTGGCTATGGGAACCGTATTAACCAACAAGTATGCGGAGGGATATCCCGGAAAGCGTTATTACGGAGGCTGTGAAGCCGTAGACGTAGTAGAAGCTATTGCTATCGAAAGAGCTAAAGAATTATTCCAATGTGAATATGCAAACGTTCAACCCCACTCCGGTGCACAGGCCAATATGGCAGTTACCATGGCAATCTGTAAGCCCGGAGACAAGATTATGGGTATGAGCTTGGATGCCGGCGGACATTTAACCCATGGTTCACCCGTAAACTTTTCGGGACTTTACTTTAATATCATTCCTTATGGAATTACCAAAGAAGGCTATATTGACTATGATGCGGTAATGGAGCAGGCTTTAAAAGAAAAGCCGAAGATGATTATTGCCGGTGCCTCCGCATATCCAAGAGTTATTGACTTTAAGCGTTTCCGTGAGATTGCCGATGCTTGCGGCGCAATTCTTTTTGTAGATATGGCGCATATTGCAGGTCTTGTTGCAGCAGGCGTGCATCCAAGCCCGATTCCTTATGCTCATGTTACTACCACAACTACCCATAAGACTTTAAGAGGACCTCGTGGCGGTTTGATTTTATCCAGTAAAGAAGTAGCAGAGCAGTACAACTTCAATAAGTTCGTATTCCCCGGTGTGCAGGGCGGACCTTTAGAGCACGTCATTGCTTCTAAAGCAGTTTGCTTTGGAGAAGCTTTAAAGCCGGAGTATAAAGAATATCAGCAGCAGGTAGCGAAGAATGCGAAGGCATTGGCTGCCGCTATGATGGACAAGGGATTCCAGCTGGTATCCGGCGGAACGGAGAACCACTTAATGCTGGTGGATTTAACCAACTTCCAGGATGTTACCGGAAAGTTCCTGCAGAATGCCTGTGATGAAGTGCACATCACATTAAACAAGAATGCAATTCCCAACGATCCCCGTTCTCCATTCTTAACCTCCGGTGTAAGAATCGGAACTCCCGCAGTTACTGTCCGCGGTTTTAAAGAAGAGGATATGAAGGAAATTGCAGAATGCCTTTACAAAGTAGCTACAGACTTCGAAAGCAGCAAGGAAGAAGTAGCAAGAAGAGTAAGAGCATTAACCGATGCACATCCTATCTATGAAGGAAAGTAAGATAGCCTTACTTTAAAAATAAAGAAAGCAAGTCATACGAAGAGCCGTTCTGCATATGCAGCGGCTCTTCTTCTTTTACATATACTTGCATTTTTTTAAGGTAAAGCATATGATAGGCTGGAAATTTTCAATGGAACGAAAACAAGAGCCTTTAGGCTTTTATAAAACAAGGAGGGAAAATGGCAGCAGTTTCCGTGATATTTCCGGTGTTCTTCCTGTTATTTTTGGGAGGTCACGCCAGAAGAAGAGCTTGGATTAGCCACGAACAAAATGAGGGAGCAAAAAGAATTGCGTTGGATATCTTGTTTCCTTTCCTGATTTATCAGGTTATGGTGGAAACAAATCTGGAAAAGGGCGTGTTTTTAGAAATCATTTTTTTGATTTTTATCTGGATGCTGGTTTACTTTCTGGGAGGACAACTTTCTAAGCTTTTACCGAGAGACTTTCAGGAAATTGCTCCCTTTCTGTGCTTAACCTGCGAAGGCGGGGCAGTAGCACTGCCCTTGTATATCAGCGTGGTGGGAAAGAGTTATACCGCCAATTTGATTCCCTTTGATATCGCGGGAATATTGATTAACTTTATCTTTGTGCCCTTGATTTTAATGAATAAAAGTATAGGAGAACGGAAGCTTTTACCCTTTGCCAGGAAAATATTTACCAGCTCCTTTATTCTTGCGGTGCTTTTCGGAGTATTCATGAATGCCAGCGGCTTGCATCAAGCCCTTATGCAGAATGCAGGTCTAAAGGCTGTTTTTGACAATACCATGGAGGCGCTGACCGTTCCTATCGGCTCTCTGATATTGTTTAGCCTGGGCTACAGTATGAGGCTGCACAAGGGATTTTTAGCTTCTCTGTTTACTTTGGCAGGAATCCGTATTCTGTTCTGCGGAAGCATTATTCTGTTGTTCTTCCTGCTTTTTAAGGAGCAAATGCAGAATCGAATTTTTTCCTTCGGTGTTATTCTGTATTTCCTTTGTCCTACAGGATTTCCTGTACCTTTACAGATTAAAGGACTTTTACAAAAGGAGGAGCAGGAGGAATTCGTTTCCGCCTTTATTTCCCTGTTTTTACTGATTGCCCTTGCCGCCTATGCCCTTTTGGTTTTATTCTATCCGGTAGCGTAGAAGCTTGGAGGACGCTACGTATCGGGAAGAATAGAATTATTCTAAAGGGTAAATACCGGAATCGGTAAAAGCCGAACTCGGTAAAAGCCGAACGCTAAGGTAAAAAGGCGATATAAAAGCACATGTTTATCAATGGTGATTTTGAAAGGAGATTTTTATGGAAATGAACAATAGCCCATGGCCGGGAAGACCGGGAGTCATTCCGGTAACCAGTGGAAATGCAGAGGATGCCAATCGATACAACAGAGCCTATCTGGACCGAATCCATGTGGAAATGCGGGTGATAGACAGTACAGAGGTTACCCTAGAGAAGGAAATATTTGGTAAGAAATATTCCTCCCCCATTATGATGCCGGCATTTTCCCACTTGAACAAGGTGCTGGAAAATGGAAGAACCCCTATGGAGGAGTATGCTTTAGCGGCAAAGGAATTAAATGCGCTTAACTGGGTAGGGATGGAAGACAATGAAGATTATGGTAAAATCGTTGCTAAAAATCCCGATACAGTGCGGATTATCAAGCCTTTTGCAGATCATGGAAGAATACGGGAGGAAATAGACTTTGCAAGAGAGCAGGGATCTGTGGCAGTGGGAATCGACATTGACCACGTGCCGGGAACAGACGGCCGTTATGATGTGGTAGACGGAATCCCCATGGGACCGGTGTTTAGCAAGGATTTAGCGGACTTTGTAGCCTATGCCAAGCTACCCTTTGTGGCAAAGGGCGTGCTTTCCGTTCAGGATGCACTGAAGGCCAAGGAAGCAGGCTGTGCTGCCATTGTAGTTTCTCACCATCACGGCAGACTTCCCTTCGGTATTGCTCCTCTACAGATTTTACCGAAAATCAAGGAGGCTTTACAGGATAGTAAGATGCAGATATTCGTGGATTGCAGTATGGATACCGGCTATGATGCCTATAAGGCCTTGGCTTTAGGGGCAGATGCGGTTTCCGTAGGTCGGGGAATCCTGCAACCCCTTCTTTCCCATGGGGCAGAGGGCGTAATTTCCAAGGTGGAAAATATGCAGGAGGAGCTTCGGGAAATGATGATGTATACCGGAGTGAAGGACTGTGATTCCTTTGATGCGGGTGTTCTGTATCTTTGCTAGTAAGGAGAAGAAGGAGAAGTAATCAAATAGCTTTGGTATGGAAAAGCTAAAATGGGAAATGAAAATTCTCTAAATAGATCAGCGAAAAAGAGAAATGGAAATTCTCTAAATAGTTAGCGAAGAAGAGAAATGGAAATTTCCGGAATAGATCAGCGAAAAATAGAAAGGGTAAGGGATGGAAAAAAAGACAGGAGAAAAGGGGTTAATGCTGGGGCATTTTGTTTTGTTACTGCTGGAATGCATCGTGGTACTGCACGGATTGCAGGATGACGGACTGGGAACCTTTCGTTTCTATACGACCGATTCCAACCTGCTTTGCGGAATCAGTTCGGCGTTTATGCTCTTTTTCCTTTTACAAAGAAAAAATCAAGAGGGAAAGGGTGTACTCAGTAAAGCCTTACAAAGAAAAGGAGAAAGCTGGACATTTCCTCCCTCCCTGTCTCTTTTACGCTATATTTCTTCCGTGTGCCTGGCATTAACCTTCTTCGTGGTGCTCCTGGTGCTGGGACCGGAAAATGGATTTGCCCATGAATTTTTGGATGGAACAAGATTTTTTAGCCACTTGCTTTGTCCCTTCCTTTCCATTTGTCTTTTTCTCTTTATGGAAGAGAAGCGAGTCCTTCCTGCATCGGCCATAGGGAAGGCACTGGGGGTAACATTGCTGTATGCCATCCCTCTTTTGATTTTAAATGGGATTGGTCTGGTTTCCGGCCCATACAGCTTTCTAAAAATCCGAGAGCAGTCTGTAGGAAAAACCATCTTCTGGATTGTAGCGATTTTGCTTGGCAATGCACTGCTTGCTCTGGCTTTACAAAAGGGAAAGAATCTATTGTCTGATAACAAAAACTCCTCACCCGATAGGGAATGAGGAGTTTTTTGCTGCGTAAACGCTTGTTCAGGAGTACTTTAGGCATTTTCCAAAGGAATAATGGAAAATATTGTGGCTAAATAGGAATGCTCTGTATCTTGTTTGTTATGCAAGACGCAAAGTATCCATATTTTGCTTCCGAAGAATAGGATAGAGTCCCATATAAACAAAGACGGAAACGATGGTAGAAGTGATGGCATTGATTCCGGTTGCGAACAGGCTAAACTTAAAGGAAAGCTCAGCAGCAGGCTTACCGAGAATTAAAAGCTTGTAGGCATAGCCGATGGTGGGATCCATAATGACATTGGCAAAAAGTCCGGATGCGGCGGCAAGAAGAACCCATTTAAAAATCTTCTTTCTATCGTGGGATTCTTGAATCTTCCCAAGCTTATGGGCTACAAATCCAACCACAAGACCGATAATCGTTTTACATACCAAGGTCTCCGGGGCATAAATCAGATAAACCGGATCCAGCACATCTCCGATGGCCATGCCGATGGCACCGGCTATTCCGCCTAAGGGACCGCCCAATACCAGTGCGGCAACGACAACAACCGCATTTCCCAAGTGGATAGAAGTGGCATCGGTTCCGATGGGAATCTTAATCTGTAAAAAGGTGAAAATAGCGTAGGATAATGCCGCAAATAAAGCAGCAAGAGCTAATCTTTGTGTTTTTTGGTTCATAATTGCCTCCTCATGTATCGTGTACTGCCATCGAGAATAGAACAATTCTGAACTTATAAAAATATCCAATTTATAAGAAAAATATAAGACCAGAATAAAGCGATACATGAATTTGAAGCTATTGGTCTTCCTATATTTTTGCTTTAGGGACAAGTAGGAGATTATCGGCATAGAGGGAACAGTGATAAAAGCATTTGCTATAAACAGAAACTATAGCTAAATCCAAAACTCTTGTATTATACAGGGATTTCAGAAAATGCTAGTATAGCTCCAGCAAGAAAATCTTCTGCAAGATAAGAAGAAAGAAGCAAAAGCAAGTAGCAAGATGTAAGCAAGAATCAGTAAGAAAGAAGCTGAAGGAAAGCTTCCGAAAAAAGTTTTAAACCATCGGAAAGCTTGTGTAGAGTATAAGGAGGAAAATAAAATGGGAGTTAAGAAGAGAAACGAGAGAAACTTTGGATTTGATACTAAGGCGATTCATGTAGGACAGGAGCAGGCGGATCCGGCAACAGGGGCAAGAGCGGTACCTATTTACCAGACCACATCCTATGTTTTCGATAATTCCGATCATGCAGCAGATCGTTTTGCCCTAAGAAATGCCGGAAACATTTACGGCCGTTTAACCAATCCCACCCAGGGTGTTTTGGAAGCAAGAGTAGCAGCTTTAGAAGGCGGTGTAGCAGCCTTGGCGGTGGCTTCCGGTGCAGCAGCGGTTACCTATGCCTTTAAGTCTGTGGCGCACAATGGGGATCACATTGTCAGCGCAAAGAACATTTATGGAGGAACCTATAACTTCTTAAAGCATACCTTCCCGGAGTTCGGTGTGGAAACCACCTTTGTTTCTCCCACAGATTTAGCTGAGGCGGAGAAGGCAATTCAGGAGAACACCAAGGCACTCTATATTGAATCCTTAGGAAATCCAAACGGAGATGCCGTTGATATTGAGGCTTGGGCAAATCTTGCTCATAAGCATGGTCTTCCCTTGATTGTGGACAACACCTTTGCAACCCCCTATCTGATTCGTCCTATCGAGTACGGTGCAGATATCGTGGTGCACTCCGCAACAAAGTTTATCGGCGGACACGGTTCTTCCTTGGGCGGACTTGTGGTAGATGCCGGAAAATTCGATTGGGCTAAGAGCAAGAAGTGGCCATGGCTTACCGAGCCAAACCCCTCATACCACGGCGTTCGCTTTGCAGTAGATACAGCCCCTGCGGTAATCGCAACCTACCTTCGTGCCATCACCATCCGTGATGAGGGAGCAGCAATTTCTCCATTCAATGCCTGGGTATTGATTCAGGGCTTGGAGAGCCTTGCCCTTCGTGTAGAGCGTCATAGAGATAACGCTTTAAAGGTTGTGGAATATTTAAAGAAGCATCCGAAGGTGGAATCCGTTTCTCACCCTGCAGCATCCACAGATCCGGCTCAGCAGGCGCTTTATAAGAAATACCTGCCAAACGGCGGCGGCTCCATTTTCACCTTTACGGTTAAGGGAAATGAAAGAACCGCTAAGGATTTCATCGATAATCTGGAGTTATTCTCCTTATTGGCAAATGTAGCGGATGTAAAGTCTTTGGCGATTCACCCGGCATCCACCACCCACTCCGAGGGAACCAAGGAGGAGCTTCTTGCTCAGGGCATTCAGGAGAACTCCGTACGTCTTTCCATCGGTATTGAAAATGTGGAGGACATTATTGAAGATTTAGAGGAAGCATTTAAGGCGATTTAAGGCGATTAAATCACATAGCTTTTCCCAAGGCTATGGAAATGAGATGTCGTAGTTTTTGTAGGCAATGCGCATTAAAAACAACAGAGGCAGATGGTAGAAAAACACCATCTGTCTTTGTTTTCTTTTCCGCTTTTGTGATGCTTTGTTTTCTGCTTTTGCGATGCTTTCTTTTCTGCCTTTATATTGCTTTCTTCCCTTCCTTTGGCAGGGATTGTATTCTTTTCCCGAAAGCTGTAAGATAAAGGAGTTTTTAAGAGTATTTCCGGGAAAAGGAAGAGCTAATGCATCATTTTTTTGTGTCGAAAGAAGAGATAGGGGAAGAGAAAATCCTTTTAAGAGGAGAGAACTTCCACCATTTACATAAGGTATTACGAGGGCAAATTGGGGAGAAAATCCTGATTTCCGATGGAGAAGGGGTGGATTATCAATGTGAAATTCAGTCCTTTTCAGAGGAAGAGGCAGTTCTGTCCATTTGCTTTCGAGAAGAACCCCATGAGTTGCCCGCAAAGATTATCCTGCTCCAGGCCCTCCCAAAGGGGGACAAGATGGAATGGATTATCCAAAAGGCGGTGGAGCTGGGGATTTCCGCCCTGATTCCTTTGGAAAGCAAGAACACGGTGATGAAGCTGAAGGAAAAAAAGGAAGAGAAGAAAATCAGTCGATGGCAAAGCATTATGGATTCTGCGGCAAAGCAGAGTAAACGTTCCATTCTTCCAAAAATGGAAAACGGAATGGGATGGAAGGAAGCATTTTCCTATGTGAAGGATTGTGATTTTAAGCTTTTGCCCTATGAAAATGAAAGAGGCGTAGTTCCCACAAGAGAAATCCTCGGTAAGATGGAAGCAGCTGTGAAAGGGAAGAAGGATTGTTCCATTGCCCTTTGTATCGGGCCGGAGGGAGGCTTTACCAAGGAAGAGGTGGAGCAAGCCATGGGAGAGGGATTCCTCCCTATCAGTCTGGGAAAACGCATTTTACGGACAGAAACTGCAGCCATTACGGCATTAAGCCTGATTATGATGCAGCTGGAATATGCAACAACGGAGTAAGACCGGAAGGAGAAGAAGATGAGAAGTATCTATTTGGATAATGCAGCCAGTACCAAGGTATATCCGGAGGTGGCGGATTTGATGACCACCACCATGTTGGCAGACTATGCAAACCCGTCGGCAAAGCACAAGATGGGCGTGGAAGCGGAAGCCTATTATCGTGAGGCCAGAGAGACCATTGCAAACACTTTAAAGTGCAAGGAAAAAGAGATTATTTTCACTTCCGGAGGAACGGAGTCCAACAACACTGCCTTTATGGGAACCTGCTTCGGTATGGAGAGACAGGGAAAGCACATCATAACCTCCGCCATTGAACATCCGGCGGTTTATAAGCCCTTGGAGTTTTTGGAGCAGCACGGTTTTTCCTTAACGGTTCTTCCGGTGGATGAAAAGGGACATATTTCTCTTACGGATTTGGAAAATGCCATTAGGGAAGATACCATTATGGTTTCCATTATGACGGTAAACAACGAGATGGGAGCGGTTCAGGACATTGCCGCCATCGGGCAATGCATTAAGGCAAAGAATCCTAAAACCCTTTTCCATACGGATGCCATTCAGGCCTATGGAAAAATGGAACTTCGTCCCAAAAGAGATATGGTAGACCTGCTTTCCGTCAGCGGACACAAGCTTCACGGACCAAAGGGCATCGGATTTTTGTATGTGGATGAGAAGGTGAAGCTCTCTCCGTTAATGCTTGGCGGAGGACACCAAAACGGCCTCCGTTCTGGTACCCTGAATATCCCCGGTATTGCAGGACTGGGCCTTGCGGCAAAGCTTAGCTACAGCCATTTTAAAGAAAAGCAGGAAATGCTCTATCATTTGAAGGATTTCTTTATTGATGAATTGGAAAAAATAGAAGGAGTGACCGTACATTCGGAAAAAGGGGAGGCATCCGCACCCCACATCGTTTCCGCAGCCTTTCAGGGGGTAAAGGCGGAGGTTCTGCTTCATGCCTTGGAGGAAAGAGGAATCTACGTCAGCAGCGGATCGGCCTGCTCCTCTAACCACCCCGGAATCTCCGGAACCTTGAAAGCTATCGGACTAAGCCATGGTGATTTGGATTCCACCCTGCGATTTTCCTTCTCCCAGTATACGGAGAAGAGAGATTTGGAGGAATGTATTTCTGTTTTAAAAGAGGAACTGCCGGTTCTAAGGAGATTTGTTAAGGCATAAAAGAAAGGGGCTACAAAAATCAGAATTGTTCTTCATGCAGTATAGTTCTACTATACTGCATATCAGTTTTCCTATATCTGATTTTTGAGACCCCTGTTTTTTACTGTTAAAAAAGAGGGAAAGAAGGAAAGGGGTAGGCATGGTTTGGCGGAAATATAGTATTGATACTACTGTTGAGGCGGAGGAGATTCTGGCCGCATTTCTTATGGAAGAATTGGGGATTGAAGGCGTAGAGTTTTCCGACCAGCGGGGCATTACCGAGGAAGAGGCGAAAACGATGTTTGTAGACCTTTATCCCGAAGGAGATGACAGCATAGAGGACGCCACCCTTTCCTTTTATGTGGAAGTGCTTTCCAAAGAAGATAAGGAAAGACGAAAGGAAGAGGTGGAAAAGGCCTTTTCCGACCCCTTGGTGGATCATTCCTATACCTTGAATTCTTCCAACATTTTCACGGAAGAAGAGTGCGATGAAATTCTCAGAGCCTTGAAAGAAGAGCTGGAAAATATGTCCTCCTACTGCAATATCGGTAAGGGAACCATTACCCAATCCGAAACGGAGGATAAGGACTGGATGAATGCTTGGCATGACTTCTTCCATTCCTTTGCCGTGGGAGACTTTTTCATTTGTCCAAGCTGGGAGGAGATTCCAAAGGAAGCAGAGGGGAAAATCCTGCTATCGGTAGACCCGGGCACCACCTTCGGAACCGGACAGCATGAAACCACCAAGCTCTGCCTTCAGGCCTTAGGAAAATACGGAAAGGGAAAGGAGAGGGTTCTGGATTTGGGAACCGGCTCCGGAATTCTGGGCATTGCTGCGCTAAAGATGGGGGCAAAGGAAGTATTCGCCACGGATTTAGACCCCCTTTGCGAGGGAGCAGTGGAAGAAAATCTTTTGAAAAATACCCTTTCTAAGGATCAGATGACACTTTTTATCGGAAACATCCTGGGACAGGAAAAGGAAGAGTTGGCCTTTCGGAAAAGCTGTGAAGAAAAGCCCTTTTCCTTGGTTTTAGCCAATATTTTAGCGCCGGTTATCATTGCCTTAGCACCGGAAGTACCGAAGTTTCTGGAAGAAGGAGGAATCTTTATTGCCTCCGGAATTTTGGAAGAAAAGGCGGAAGAAGTCAGAAAGACTCTGAAAGCAGTGAAGGAATGGGAAATTCTGGAAGAGCTGCAGGAAGGGGAGTGGCACGCCTTTATTTGCAGGAAAAAAGCCTAAAGTAAAAATTAAAAAAGGATGTAGGAAGAGATTACCCTTTTCCTACATCCTTTTTTAATTTTCCGAAGGCTTATCCTTCCGCATTAAAATAGCCTCAGCCTCATTTATGGCCTTTTCCACCATTTCCGCAACGATAGGCGCCAGCTTTTCCTCTGATTTTCGAATCTTCTCTGGAATAGGCTTGGTAACCGGGTGCTTTGCCACGAAGATGGTACAGCAATCCTCATAGGGCTCAATGGAGGTCTCGTAGGTACCGATTTCCTGAGCTACATCCACGATTTCCTGCTTATCGAAGGCAATCAAGGGACGGTAAACCGGCAGGGTGCAGACTTCATTGGTGCAGACCAGACTTTGCAGAGTCTGGGAAGCCACCTGTCCGATGGATTCTCCGGTGATTAAGCCGATACAGTTATTTTTATAGGCCAATGCCTCCGCAATCCGCATCATATAGCGGCGCATAATAATGGTCAGCTCCTCATGGGGGCAGTGCTCATAGATAGCCAGCTGAATATCCGTGAAATTTACCACATGAAGCAGTATGGGGCCGGTATAGGTGGAAACCTGCTTCGCCAGATCCATAACCTTGATTTTCGCTCTTTCGCTGGTGTAGGGTGGGGCATGGAAGTAGGTTGCCTCCAGCAAAGCGCCACGCTTTGCCACCTTGTAGCCTGCAACGGGAGAGTCAATTCCTCCGGAAAGTAAAAGCATGGCCTTTCCGTTGGTGCCCAGGGGCATTCCTCCCAGTCCGGGAATGATTTTTCCGTAAATGTTCATGTATTGGCGGATTTCCACCCGAAGCTTCACATCCGGCTTATGCACATCCACGCGAGCATTGGGGAAGGCCTCCAGAATGCTGTGGCCAAGTTCCTGATCCAGCTCGGGAGAGGTCATGGGATAGGACTTTTCCGCTCTTCGGCTTTCTACCTTGAAGGAAACATTGCTGTCTCCATAGGCTTCTTTAAAGTAGGAAAGGACCGCATTTTCCAAAACGGAGAAGTCCGGGCTTAAAGGCACCTGCACCATGGGCGCAATACCGGCAATACCGAACACATGGCGAAGGGCATCAATGCACTCCTCATAATCGTAGTCCTCGGACTTTACATTCACATAGATTCTTCCCCGTTCCCGGCTAACGGAATAGATTCCGGTGGCCCTCTTTAATTTCATCCGAATATCATGAACCAGGGCGTCCTCAAAGACATAACGGTTTTTTCCCTTGGTGCCGATCTCTGCATATTTAATCAAAAATGCTTGGTATTGCATAATTCTCCTTCTTTACATAAGAAAAGTGCATGAAACCATGCACTTTTGAAAAGCCTTGTATATCTTCTTTCTTTCCGTTAAGATACAACAGTTAAATGATGTAAGGAGCCAGGTGGGATAAAATATCCTCCATCTCTCCATCATCAGCATGAATGTTCAAGTCGATGGGCTTGGAAAGGTCTAAGGAGAAAATTCCCATAATAGACTTTGCATCAATCACGTAACGACCGGAAACCAAATCGAAGTCCACATCAGAGTAACGAACCAACTCGTTTACAAAGGACTTAACTTTATCAATAGAATTTAATGAAATACGAACCGTCTTCACAGCTTACCCTCCTTTAAAAATGATAAGTTTATTGTAGTAATGAACGATTTTAAAGTCAAGCGAAAGCCGTGAAAGAACTGTAATTTTAGAAAGAGGAAAAAAATGGATTTAGCAGGACTGCGCTTTGCCATGCACAACTTAGGCTGCAAAGTCAATTCATATGAGACAGAGGCCATGACCGAAGCGATTTTGCAGGAAGGAGCTAGGCTGGTGGACTTTACGGAGGAGGCGGACATTTACTTGATTAACACCTGCTCCGTGACCAATATTGCGGACCGAAAATCCCGGCAAATGATTCATCAGGCTAAGCAGAGGAATCCGGAGGCCATCGTCATCGCCACCGGCTGCTATGTGGAAGGAAAGCAGGAGGAGCTGAAAGAGGATAAGGGCATTGATATTCTTATCGGAAATACCGGAAAAGGCAGGGTGGTAGAGCTGATTAAGGCCTATCGGGAGGCTATGCTGGAAAATGATGCAAGCCCCATGGAGCCCTTTTCCCCGGTACGGGAGGAGGGAGAGTACGAAAATCTCTTCCTTTCCAAGCCGAAGGATAAGAGCAGAGCCTTTGTAAAGGTGCAGGACGGCTGTAATCAGTTTTGTGCCTATTGTATCATCCCCTATGTTCGGGGGAGAATCAGAAGCCGTAAGGAAGAGGATTGTCTGGAGGAGATTCGCCATTTGGCAAAGGAAGGCTTTCAAGAGGTGGTCCTTACCGGCATTCACCTGTCTTCCTACGGATTGGATTTTGAAAATCTTTCCTATGAATATGCAAGCAGAAAGGAGGAAACGGGAGAGGCTTTATTGCATTTGATTTCCGAGGTGGGAAAGATTCCCGGTATTCAAAGAATTCGTTTGGGAAGTCTTGAACCCCGTATTATTACGGAACGCTTTTTAGCAGGCTTAAAGGAAGTGGAGGCCATCTGTCCTCATTTCCATCTTTCCCTGCAAAGCGGTGCAGAAAAAACTTTGAGGGAAATGAATCGTCATTATACTAAGGAAGACTTTAAAAAGGCGGTGGAGGATATCCGAAGGGTTTATCCCATGGCGGCGATTACCACGGATGTGATTGTGGGCTTCCCCGGAGAGCGGGAGGAGGATTTTAAAGAGTCCCTTGCCTTTTTAAAGGAAATCTCTTTCTATGATCTCCATGTTTTTAAGTTCTCCAGAAGAAAGGGCACCAAGGCAGACGAGATGAAGGAGCAGATTCCGGATAATATCAAAACAGCCCGCTCTAAAGAGCTTTTGGCACTGGCCTTGGAAGACTCCAAGAAATTCAGAGAGAAATTCTTAGGAAAAGAAAGCTCCATATTAATAGAAGAAATCCGGGAAATCGATGGAAAGTACTACTATACCGGATTCAATAAAGAATATATTCGATATATCCTGCCGGTACAGGATGAGCAATTGGCAGAGTTTGAGGAAAATCAGGAAAAGAAAGACGAAAGACTTTCTCAATTAGGAAAAGAAGCAATCGGAAGCATTAGAGCGGTAAAAGGTCTGGAGCTGGTGGGAGAGATGATTTTAGCAGAGTGAGAAGAGCATGCTTTAAAAAAACTGATAATGCTTTTCGTCAGTATAGGTCTGAAACAGGGGCACGCTCCCGCTAAGCTCGCCCTGCAGGGGTTCTAAGCTTTTAAAAGACAAAAGCCAAGAACCCGCGGGCTCACATTACCCCCGCTTCCAGACCTATACTGCGAAAAGCTTGCATAAATCATGTTTTTTACAGCAGGCTTTTCCCGGAATAGGGCAGGGCGGATTTTTAGTATTCTGTTTTATTTATTTGATTTTTAGCATAGATATATTGGAAGCACTTTTATCAGA
>CAUUJL010000050.1:0-16919 GCA_963545375.1 uncultured Oribacterium sp. | reverse complement strand
CTTTGCAAAGCAAAGTGAGCAGTGGTTAACATAAACCACTGCTCAGTCAAGGCGAGGTTAGCGGGAGCGTGCCCCGATTACAGACCTATACTGCATCAGAGCGCATCGCCACAAAGAATACAGTCCTTCACTACGAAGGCGAAGTTAGCGGGAGCGTGCTCCGATTACAGCCCCATACTGCATCATCGCGGAATCCCCATTATTCCATCGAAAAAGTGTAGACAATAACAATTATTCGATGGAAAAAATGTAATACAACAACATTATTCCATCGAAAAATGCAATTTATTTCTTTCTCTATCTCTATGAAAATGCTAAGATAGTAGCGGAGGACTTAATCATGGAGAGAAATGTATTTTTACAATTGAAAACATGGAAGGATAAGAAAAACAGAAAGCCATTGCTCCTTACCGGCGTTCGTCAGTGTGGTAAGACCTTCTTGGTAAAGGACTTTGCTAAGAAAGAGTTTATAGATTTTGCCTATTTTAATTTTGATGGAAATGAGGGGCTTCATTCTGTTTTTGATTATGACTTTGATGTAAAGAGAATTTTAGATGAATTAGGGACAGTAGTTTCTCAAAAGAAAATTATTCCCGGAACCACATTGGTTTTTTTTGATGAGATTCAGGACTGCCCTCGGGCAATACAGGCATTAAAGTATTTTTGTGAGGATATGCCGGAATTGCACTTGATTGCGGCAGGCTCCCTTTTGGGAGTGGCTTTAAGGCAAGAGGGGATTTCCTTTCCCGTGGGAAAAGTGGATCGTATAGAGATGTATCCTATGAGCTTTGAAGAGTTTGTCCGAGCTGATGGTGGTGAACGATATTTGGTGGGGATTAAAAAGCATCCGTTGGAAAGAGAGCTGCCTTCTTTATACACAGAACCTTTAGAGAAATATCTGAAGAATTATTTTATTGTGGGAGGAATGCCTGAGGCGGTACAAAACTGGGTAGATAGTCATGATTATAAAGCTGTGGAAGAAACACAGGACAGAATTTTGCGAGATTATGGGGATGATTTTGGAAAACATACCACAAAAGATACTGCAGTGAAACTAAGGCTGATTTGGGACTCTATTCCAACACAGATAGCAAAAGAAAATAATAAATTTATTTTTTCTCATGTAAAACAGGGAGCACGGGCAAAGGATCTGGAGGATGCCTTGGAGTGGCTTGTCAACGCAGGGATAGCCGGAAAATTAAATTTGATTACCACACCGGAGATTCCTTTGGCAGGAATGGCAGATCATTCTTATTTCAAAGTGTATATGTCGGATGTGGGGCTTTTGCGAAGGAAGGCACGCCTTAATTATAGGACAGTGCTGGAAGGGAATAAATCCTATATCAGCTTTAAAGGTGCTTTAACGGAGAATTATGTGTATACGGAACTTCAAAGTATGGGAATTGATGCCTATTTTTGGCGCAGTAATGCTAATGCAGAGTTGGATTTTGTTACGGACTATGAAGGCGTTTTGCTTCCCGTTGAAGTGAAATCAGCGGATAATACTAAGGCAAAAAGTTTACAGCTCTTTTGTAAACGGTATCATCCTAGAATGGCAATCAAAACTTCTCTGAAAAATGTGGGAGATAATCAGGAGGGAGAAACGCATATTTGGTCTATTCCTCTTTATACGCTTTTTCGCTTAAAGGAGTACTTATATAAAGAAATGAACTGGTAATTTATTAATCTAAACCAAACAGAGATTTCTTTTTTTTAAAAGATAATCGTAAAAAAAGATTGTTCAATCCATAAAATCTTCTTATGCCTTCTTGAAAAAACGCCGATTTATACCATGGCTTATTAACGTGACAGAATAAAGCAGATACGGTGTAGAGATTGTTTTTTCAAGGAGGAAAGAACAGAATGAAAAAGGGTATTGGAGTAGAGAAGAAGCGGAAGCGTTCTTCCATTAGCACAAAATTATCGATGATTTTGGGAATTGCCAGCATTTTGGTGTTTTTTGCTATGAGTGTGGCAATCATTAAGACAGGGGAGCATTCCATCAGTTCAGCTCTGGACAACAACTTAAACGATAAGGCCACCATGGCCATTGGAGATTTGCAGCAGGTTATTTCTCGTTTGGAGTCTATTTCCATGACTCTGGAAAACGGCATTCACAGCATGCACAGTCAGCATGACGGCATTGGACAGGCGCCGGAGAACCAGTGGGTGGTAAAGGACAGAGCTACGGGAGAAGTAGTCAATAATCCGGGGATGGGGGCAACCACCTTCCGTTCCAGAATTGTAAATGCGGAGCTTCCTGCTTCCCGTTACAATGCGGAAACCGTGATTTTGGATTCTTTACAGTCCGCCTTAACCGACAATAAGGATTTGGTAGGGGCAGGAATCTTCTTTGAGCCGAATGGCTTCTCCGACAATGTTTCCGATTACGGGGTATATATGTCCGCAGAGGATTTGGAAAAGAAGGGGGTTATGGCCTACCAGTACAGCTTTTACAAGGACTCTTCCTGGTATAACGGAGCAAAGGATTCCGGAGAAATGGTATTAACCGATGTGTATAGCGATACCCTTCATCCGGATATTCAGATGATCAGTTTGGGAAATCCTATTACTGATGAAAACAATGCCTTTGTGGGGGCGGTTATTTTGGATATCAACACCAAAGTATTCAGCACCATTCAGCAGACCGATGAGCGTTTTCCCTCTTTGGCGACCAATATCTTGGATGCCAACGGAAGCTTTTTGTACTCCATGAAGGAACAGGCTATCGGCAAGAAGCTGGAAGAAGTATTGGGTAAGGATACCTATGAAATGCTTCGCCAAAATATGGATAAGGAAGAAGCTTTTACCGCAACGGTGATGAATGCAGAAGGGGTAAAAGAGAGAATGTACTTCCGTCCATTAACCATTCACGGTTCCACCCTTTGGTCTATGATCAGCATTGCCGACAGTGAATTTATGGCAGCCAGAAACCAGTTGGTTATCATGTGTGCCGTTTTCAGTATTGTAGGTCTTATGATTTTGATTGCCATCAGCTACTTCCTAATTAAGAAGGCTTTAAATCCATTACAGGGAATTGCATTGGCGGGAAAGGCTGTTGCGGAAGGAAACTTCGATGTGAAGGTTTCCTACGATCAGCAGGACGAAATCGGAGACTTGGCCGCTGCTATCCAGAGTGTTATGCAGCATGTTCGGGAAATTATTTCCGACCTTTCCGAGAAATTGGGAGAATTGGCGAAGGGGAATTTCCGGGTATCTTTGGACAATACAGAACAGTATCCCGGAGCTTATAGACCTCTGCTTACTTCCTTACAGGAAATCACCAACGACTTGGATAAGACCATGTCGGAGATTAAGACCAGTGCCAAGGAGGTTAATGCCGGTGCTGAGCAGGTAAGCTCCGGTGCCCAGGGACTTTCTCAGGGGGCTACAGAGCAGGCATCTTCCATTGAAGAATTAAGTGCTACCATGAACGACATTTCCACCCAGATTAAGGGAACTGCGGAAATGGCGGTGAAGGCTTCCGGACTTTCTCAAAGAACAGAGGAGGCGGTAGGTCTCAGTAACCAAAAGATGGAAGAAATGTCCAAGGCAATGCAGGAAATCACCGAGAAGTCCAATGAAATCAGTAAGATTATCAAAACCATTGATGATATTGCCTTCCAGACCAATATCTTATCTTTGAATGCGGCTATTGAGGCGGCAAGAGCCGGTGCAGCAGGAAAGGGCTTCGCAGTGGTAGCGGATGAAGTAGGAAACCTGGCCCAGAAGTCTGCAAAGGCAGCCCAGAATACTTCCAGTCTGATTGAGGAAACCATCGAGGCGGTGGAAAAGGGAGCTAAGATTACGGAAGAAACCGCAGAATCTCTGACAACCGTATCCAACCATGCGAAGGATATTAACGACATTATCACAAACATTTCCAGCGCATCGGAGGAGGAAGCTAGAGGTGTTTCTCAGCTGACTATGGGAATCGATCAGATTTCCTCTGTGGTACAGAGCAATACCGCAACGGCAGAGCAGTCCGCAGCAGCTTCCGAGGAGCTTTCCGGTCAGGCCAATATCATGAATGATCTGGTAAATCGTTTTCAATTAAAAAACGAGGACTAATCAGAATACACTTAAAATGAGTTTTCATAAAAATATGAAAATACGACTGTATAGGATAGAGTGAGCGTTTAATACTATACTTAAGCTTGAGCATAAAACGAGATATCGCACGCTTTGCGCACGATACTCGTTATGAATAAAAAAGACTGCCTCTTGAGAAACTGCACCCACCCCGGTTTAGGGATAATGCAGAGTCCCAAGGGGCTGTTTCTATTCTTAACGAGTATCACACGATGTGAGCATTATCTCGTTTAGTTTATAGGAAACCGCTGAAGTCTTTTGTGAAAAATAAAGAAAGTGCCGGGGAAAAGGGAATTTACCTTATAAAAAAGGCTAAGTCGGACGATGAATTAGAGAAGAAAACAGGAAGTAGATTTTTTCAAGGAGGAAAAATACAAAATGAAAAAAAGAAGCAATACCACTGGGACATCCTTTTGGAAAAAGATGAAGCTCAGTTCAAGAATGTCT
Source organism: uncultured Oribacterium sp. (assembly GCA_963545375.1). Classification (GTDB taxonomy): domain Bacteria; phylum Bacillota; class Clostridia; order Lachnospirales; family Lachnospiraceae; genus Oribacterium. The sequence goes on along the minus strand of CAUUJL010000050.1, from coordinate 12,380 downwards.
GTGGCAATAGGACTTCTTAGTGTAATTTTAATGGCAGGCTTAAGCTTTGCTATTATTTCCATGGGAAAGACTGCTATCTATAGCGCTTTACAGGGAAATATGGATGATAAAATCCACTTAGGCATTGCTGATTTGGATAATATAGTTACCCAAGCAGATGTTACTGCAAGCACCATTAAAGAAGGCATTGTAAGTATATATGACCAGGCGGATACGGTAGGAGGAGTTCCTTCCCATCTTTGGACCATTGAGGACGATCAGCACAATATTTTAGAGCCTACCAATATGGCAGGAACCATGTTCCGTTCCCGTATCGTGGATGCGGAAATTCCGGCCAGCAGATATAATGCGGAGACTACCCTTTTGGACTCCATTTATTCTTCCTTAAGTAATAATGAGTCCTATGTGGGTATCGGCGTTTTCTTGGAACCGAATGCTTTTTATCAGGGTATAGAGAACTATGCTCCTTATATGAGCAGAACCGATGCGGAGAAGAGAAAGCTGATGGTTTACCCTTACAGCATGTATTCCCAGAAGGACTATTATCTGAAGGCAAAGGAAAATAAGGGACTGAACTTGACCAATGCCTATGAAGATGAAAGTGCCACAGGGGGCTGGGTAGTATCCGTAGTCGAGCCGATTATCTATAAGGATGAGTTTAAAGGAATTGTTATTATCGATATGGATATGAGTTCCTTTGAAATCATCGAACAAAAAGATGATCGTTTTAAGACTTTATATAGCAATGTCTTTGATACCAACGGCCGAATCATGTTTAGTATGAATGAGGAGACTAAGGGCAAGCTTCTGAACGAGGTGCTTCCGGAAAAGAGCATGAACAGCTTACAGGAGTATCTGGATAAGGGAGAACCCTTCCAAACACACTTGTTAAATGAAAAGGGAGATTTGGTACAGTTTGATGCTCGACCTTTAAAGATAGAGGGGGTAACCTGGTGGGTGGCCATCGAAGTATCCGCAAAGGAATACACCAAAGCGATTTCCAATATGATTATGTTGGCAGTTCCTCTTTCAGTCTTAGGAATTCTACTCTTGGTAGGCTTCAGCTACTTCTTTATCAAGAAGTCTCTACATCCCTTAAAGAAGATTGCCAATGTGGGAGAATCTGTAGCAGAGGGTGACTTCTCCAAGGAAATCAACTATCCTTACCAGGATGAAATCGGACAGATTGCCAAGAGCATGGAAAAGGTTGTGGAGCGAATCCGAAGCATTATTCAGGATTTAGCGGGAAAGCTGGAACAGATTGCCAAGGGGAATTTCTCCTTCGAGTTCTGGAATACCCAGCTTTACAACGGAGAATATGAGCCTCTGCTGAACAGCCTTTATGATATTTTAGATGACTTAAATGTCACCATGGGAGAGATTCAGAACAGCTCTCATATGGTAAACTCTTCCGCTATGCAGGTTAGCGGCTCCGCCCAGTCCCTGTCACAGGGAGCAACGGAACAGGCTTCTTCCATTGAGGAGCTCAGTGCCACCATGAATGATATCTCCGTAAAAATCAAGGAAACAGCGGAAATGTCTCAGCATGCTTCCGGACTTTCCAAGGAAACCGGCAGTGCGGTAGGCACCAGTAATCAGAAGATGAACGAGATGTCCAGAGCAATGCAGGATATCACCGAGAAGTCTCAGGAAATCAGCAAGATTATTAAGACCATTGACGATATTGCTTTCCAGACCAATATTCTTTCCCTTAATGCGGCTATTGAGGCGGCAAGAGCGGGAGCGGCAGGAAAGGGCTTTGCGGTTGTAGCGGATGAGGTAGGAAACCTTGCCCAGAAGTCTGCAAAGGCAGCCCAGAACACCTCCAGCTTAATCGAGGAAACTATTGAGGCGGTAAATAAGGGAGCAAGAATCACAGAGGAAACTGCAGAGTCTCTTTCGGTAGTATCCCAGAAAACCGAGAAGATTAACGGTATTATCACCTCCATTTCTTCCGCATCCGAGGAAGAGGCAGAGGGAATCAAGCAACTTACTACAGGTCTGGATCAGATTTCCTCCGTTGTGCAGAGCAATACCGCAACAGCAGAAGAATCCGCAGCAGCTTCTCAAGAGCTTTCCGGACAGGCAGACCGCTTGAACGAATTGCTTGAGAAGTTCCAGTTAAAAACCGAACCTTACAAGAGAGAATTGAACGGCTTTGCGGCAACAAAGAAGGAAGAGCCGACTCCTGTAGAGGAGGAAAATGTAGAGCTTGCTACTACTGAACTTCGGGCTAAGGCAGTTCCGTCAAATGTAAAGACAGAAGTGGCTCCGGCGGCAGAAAAAAGAGTAGCTGCTCCTGTAGTAGAGAAAGTAAAGAATACTTCTTTTGTGGAGAAGGCAAAAGCAACTCCTGCTACAGCAAAATTAGAAAAGTCGGTAGAAAAGAAGGAAGAGAAGCCTGCCGGAACAAAGAATGAAAAGCCGGCAGAACAAAAACTTGAGAAGCCGGTAGAAGAGAAACCGGTGGAAGCGAAGGAAGATAAAACGGTAGCTAAGACCGAGGAACAGCCTGTGACTAAAGCAGAGGTAAAAGCTGCGGAAGTGCATGAGCTGAAGGAGGAAGAAGCTCCTGTTAAGAAGCTGGTAGAAAAGAAAAAGGCAAAAGCTGCAGCACCGGCTGTAGAAGAAGGACAGGTTTTAGTGGATATCAGCGGCATGGACGGTATGGATTTATCCCAGATTCCCATTCCCGGAGATGCTCACTATGTACCCCAGGATGGAGTAAAGAAGACTCCGGTACAGAAGTCGGAAAAGCTTTCCACCGAGAAGAAGGCGGAAAGAGAAGAGGCTTTAGCCAAGGATTTAGGAAAGATCCGGAAAACTGAGTATAAGAGAAGCATTTTACCGGATGATGACAAGTATTAATTAGTCAGCATCTTAGAAAGAGGACCAAAGGCATTGTGCCGGTCCTCTTTTTTTTGTGGTCTTAAGCTGTATCAGCGGCGTAGCCGGGGAATCTTTCTAAAGTGCCGGGAAGAATAGGCTTCAGTCCTTATCACTTGTATAGCAGGAGCATCCGGAAGACCGTAGTAAAGGGGAAAGTAAAACTTAAAAATAAAGGAAAGCACCTATATTTTTATATAAATTGCGCAAAAATCCCCCTTGGAATTTGTGCAATTTTTGTGTATACTGTTGCATATGGAGAAGAAAAGATTTGCTGACGGTGTTTTAACCACCCTCTGTTATGTAGAGAAAGAGGGCAAATGGTTAATGCTTCACCGGAATAAGAAAAAGGAAGATATTAATAAAGGAAAATGGATTGGTGTAGGAGGACATTTTGAAGCGGGAGAAAGCCCGGAGGATTGTCTTTACCGAGAAGTTTTCGAGGAGACGGGACTGCATGTCCTGAGCCATCAACTAAGGGGAATTGTAAGCTTTTTCTATGGAGAAAAGGATTGCAGCTATATGTTTTTATTTACGGCCGCGCTGGAAGAAGGTTCTTTAAAGGAATGTTCGGAAGGCGAACTGCAATATTTTTCCTATGAAGAGGTAAAAGCTTTACCCCTTTGGGAGGGAGACCGGATCTTTCTGGAATTGTTGGCAAAGGGAGAGGGATTTTTCTCTTTAACTTTACGATATGACCGGGAGGGGAAGTTGTTGGAAGCCATTTTGGATGGGAAAGAGAATTTGCTCTCATCCTAAATGCCGAAAATTTTCCCATTTATTAAAAAAATATAGTGTTATACAAAATGCATTATTGCTATTAATGACAATGCCGATATTTTTTTGTACAAAAATACGTATGGGCTATGGGAGAATGTAAGGGTTAAGGAAATGAAGAAAAGTATAATACAGATTTTAGAATTGCCGGTATTACTGACCATGGCACTGGGGCTTTTGGCCTGCGGTACCAAGGTGGTCAGTTCTACAGAAAGCCCCTTTAGCAAAGAAAGGGGCGGTTTTAGTGTGAAAGAAGAGCCCTTGGAAATCACGGTTTGGACCTATTTTTCCGGTATTCAACAGGAGGCCTTTCAGCGAACGATTAATCGCTTCAATGAAGGTCGGGGGAAGGATATCGGCGTAGAGGTGAAGGCCTATAACCCCGGTTCTACCTTGGATTTACAGAATAATTTATACGGAATAAACCAAAAGAAATTGGAGCAGGGAGATTATCCGGATATTGTCAGCTTGCACACCGATACGGCGATGATATTGGAGGAGGAAGGAGTTCTTACCGATTTGGATTCCTATTTCAATAAAGAAGATTGGAGCGCTTTTGTGCCCAGCTTTATTGAGGAAGGACGATTGGGACGAAAATATGGAGGCGTAAAGATTTTACCTGTGGCAAAGTCCACTGAGCTCCTCTATCTCAACAAAACGGATTGGGACAGCTTTGCGGAAGCTACCGGCACCACGCTTTCGGAATTAAGTACGAAGGAAGGATTGCTTCGGGTTGCGGAAAAATACTACCAATACACAGACGCTCTTACGGAAACGCCGGATGACGGCAAAGCGTTCTACGGCATTGATGATTATGCGAACTATATGCTGGTAGGGGCAAGAGAGCTGGGCGTGAATCTGATTTCTGTAGATGAGGAAGGAAATGCTAAGGTGCAATTCCCTAAAGAAGTGATGAAAACCTTATGGGATAATTTATATGTTCCTATTATTAAAGGCTATTTCACCTCCGAGGGGCGTTTTCGTTCCGACGACGTGAAGACAGGGGATATTTTAGCCTATACCGCTTCTTCTGCTTCCAGTGTTTACTTTCCGAAGGAAGTGATTATTTCGGACCGGGAACAACATGCCATCACCAATATTGTTTTGCCGGCTCCCCACTTTGAAGGAGGGGAAGAGATTGCGATGCAGCAGGGAATCGGCATGGGTATTGTCCAGGGGAATAAGAAGAGAGTAGAAGCCTCCGTTCAATTTTTAAAGTGGCTGACCAGCTATGAGGAAAATGCCCAGTTTGCTCTTTCTGCGGAATACCTTCCGGTACGTGTGGACAGCTTTACCGTGGAAGCTATTGATAAGGAGAAGGGGAGCGGTATGGATCCTTCTTTGGAAAAGGCCTTGTCCACCATGTCTTCCAATACCTTGTACTTTACTCCTTCCATCATTAATCTGGCAGAAATTCGAAAGGCTCTGGAATATGAGTTGCAGGATAAGGCTTTGTCGGATCGCTACAAGATTGAAACTGCAATGGCTTCCGGCGTATCCAGAGAGGATGCTATAGCGGAGTATGATAATGATGAGAATTTTGAACAGTATTATGAGACTTTAATAGAGGAAATAAATTATTTGTTGTCAGATAGTTAAGACTCCTTATTAATACGGGGAGCGAAAGTTGCCAAAGGACGCGTATGAAGAAACAACCGATTTTTACGAAAATATTGATTCCTTTGATGGGTTTGGTTATCTTGGAGATTTTGATTTTGATGATTTCTATTTATGGTCAGGGCTTGTTTTCTCTGATTCATAAAAATTCCCAAGATATCATCGAAAGTCGTGTGGAAGCCAGACGAAATTATCTGGAAAGCCTGATGGTGAATCAGTGGATGAATGTCAGCCAAACCGTGCAAAAGATTAATCTTTTGGCAGATGGGCTTGTGGATGCGGGAAAGATGGACATTGAGGCTATTGATGACAGTTCCGAAAATGCCGCTCCTTTCTTAAGTGCAGTCAGTATGGACTTAATCAGTATGATGCGTACCAATCACGTTACCGGTGTTTTCATGATATTAAATGCGGATAACTTGGAAGATAGCATGACGTCCAAGAAATATATGGATAAGCCGGGCCTGTACTTTCGAGATTTGGATCCGGAATCCAGAGCCAGCTCGGAAAACTTGGATTTACTGATTGAACGCTCTCCTCTTTTGGTGGTACGAAATACCCAGATTGCTACCGATAAAACCTGGAATACCAGCTTTCAATTCGGTACGGCAGATGTGCCCTATTATGACTTTTTATACGAACCTACCCAAGCGACCTTTTACAGTAAGCCGGATGTAACCTGGGAAGATATGGGCTTTTGGAGTAAACCCTATACCTTATTCGGCGAAACCAGAGAAGCCATTGCCTATTCAGTTCCCCTACGGCTTTCCGACGGACGGGTGTATGGTGTTCTGGGAGTGGATATTTTGGTGGATTATTTGAAGCAAAATCTGCCCTCCAGAGAATTGGACGGCAGTGGAACTGCCTCTTATTTTCTCAGTATTCATAAAAGCGGAAATTCAGAGGGAAGCAGTACAAGCTATCAGGATGTCATTCAGCTCAATTCGATAGAAGCTACGATAGGAGAAGACCGGGAAGGGAAAGTTGTTTCTGATAAGAAGAATTATTTTACCTTCAGTATGCCTTTACATCTTTTTTCCACAGTAGGACCCTTCACCGATGTGGAGTGGCAGTTGGGAGCAGCTATTCCCTATAAGACCATGAACCGCTTTGCGGATAGGATGACCTTCGTCATGTCCGTTACCATTATTCTGACTCTGGGTATCGGAATCGTGGGAAGCCTTGTGATTTCCCTCTTCCTGCAAAAGCCTATTCGTAAGTTGGCGCTGGCGATTCGCAGTAATAAGACAACGGATAAACTTCGCTTAAAGGAAACCGGCATTTTGGAGATTGATCAAATGTCGGAGGCTCTGGAAGACCTTTCCGACCGACTCTTGCAGGAGCAGAGAAATCTGCAATACGAAAGAGATCATGACTTCCTGACAGACCTTTACAACCGAAGAGCCTTTGGTCGAAGAATCCGGGAGCTTTTGGAGAAAAAGGGTGGAGGAAATGCTATCGGTGCTTATATCATGATGGACCTGGATAATCTGAAAATTGTAAACGATACCTACGGTCATGAATATGGAGACAAATATATCCGCTGTGCTTCCGATGCCATGCGAGAAGGATTGGGGGATGAAGCCATTTATTCCCGTATTTCCGGAGACGAGTTCAATGCCTTTATCTTTGATGAAGAGGGCAATCGGAGCCGTATCAATGCCTTGATTGAAAGATTGCAGGAGACCATTGACAACAGCTTCATCATGCTTCCGGATGGAGAGAAGAAGCAGCTTCGTCTTTCCGGCGGTGTTAGCTGGTACCCCGAAGGAGGAACCAATCCGGATCAGCTCCAGAAAAATGCGGACTATGCCATGTATGTTGTTAAGAAGACTACCAAGAGCCAGATTCGTGTTTGGAGTGAAGCTACAGACTTAGGCAAGGAAAAAGACGAAGAGGAAAAGAAGGAGAAAAAGCCTGCATTTGAGAATCAGCACAAAGAGGCAAGTCCGGAGAATGAATAGAAAAAGTCAGAGTCGGAGTAAATGTAGAAAGCGGCCGGAGTAGGAGCCTAAAGCTTGACTTTTCCGCCATTAGGCAATAAACTGTCGGTTGAAAAGCGAAGATGGCGCCCAGTACAAAGGGAGAAAAGATAGCCTAGAGAGAAGGATCTTGGCTGAAAGTCCTTTCTATCTTCCCGATGGAATTTTCCCGCCGGAGCTGTTTTTGTGAAGGAGAGTAGCAAAAACCGTGGAATACGTTACATTCAAAATGAGGGTTCGGTTCTTGGTTTAGAAGAAAGAATCGAAAAACAGGGTGGTACCGCGAGCAATCGTCCCTGTCTGTTTGAGAACAGACAGGGGCTTTTTTATTTCTAAAAAAGATAAACTCTAAAAGAGTTCTCAAAAGAAAGCGGATTTCCTTTGTAAAAGGAAGTAAAACAAAGTTCAAAGTGGAAAGGGAAGAGTGTATGGATCATCAAGTATTGCAAGAGATTGTAAAACGGGCAGAGGAACAGATTGCAGGTTCCAAGGACTTAACGGCCTTAAACGACATCAGAGTACAGTTCTTAGGGAAGAAGGGAGAACTGACCGAGGCGAAGAAGCTTTTAAAGGATCTCAGTCCGGAGGAAAGACCGAAGTTCGGACAGCTGGTTAACGAAATGTTCCAAAAGGTGGAGCAGAGCATTAAGAGCCATGGAGAAGACCTGGAAAGAAGTCTTCGGGAAGCCAAAATGCGGGAGGAGACTATTGATATTACCCTTCCTGCCAAGAAGATTCGTTATGGTCATCCCCACCCCAATACCTTAGCGCTGGAAGAGGTAGAGAAAATCTTTATCGGTATGGGTTATGAGGTGGTAGAGGGGCCTGAGGTAGAGTATGACAGCTACAACTTTGAGAAGCTGAATATTCCGAAAGGGCATCCGGCAAGGGATGAACAGGATACCTTCTACATCAATTCCAACATTTTGCTTCGTACCCAGACTTCTTCTGTTCAGGCAAGATATATGGAGACCCATAAGCCGCCTATTCGCATGATTTGTCCGGGCAGAGTTTTCCGTTCCGATGCGGTGGATGCCACCCACTCCCCCTCCTTCCATCAGATTGAGGGATTGGTCATTGACAAAAATATTCATTTTTCCGACTTAAAGGGAACGCTGGATTTGTTTGCCAAGGAGCTTTTTGGACAGGATACCAAGACCAAGCTCCGTCCCCATCACTTCCCCTTTACAGAGCCTTCCGCAGAAGTGGATGTGTCCTGCTTTAAATGTAAGGGAAAGGGTTGCCGTTTCTGTAAGGGAGAGGGCTGGATTGAGATTTTGGGCTGCGGTATGGTACATCCCAAGGTTTTGGAGAGCTGTGGTATCGATTCCAAGGAATACAGCGGTTTCGCCTTCGGTGTGGGCTTGGAGAGAATTGCCCTTTTGAAGTATGAAATCGATGATATGCGTCTTTTATATGAAAATGACCTGCGTTTTCTGGAGCAGTTTTAAGAGTTAGGGGGAAAATATGAATACATCCATGAATTGGCTGAGAGCCTATGTTCCGGGACTTTCCGTAAGCGGACAGGAATTCCGGGATGCCATGACATTGGCAGGAAATAAGGTAGAAACCATGGAGGATTTGGGGGAGAATCTGGAAAAGATTGTTACCGGAAAGATTCTTTCTTTGGAGAAGCATCCGGATGCGGACAAGCTCTCCATTTGCCAGGTAGATATTGGAAACGAGCAGATTCAGATTGTTACCGGTGCTCAGAACATGAAGCAGGGAGACGTGGTTCCCGTGGTTTTGGACGGGGGTAAGGTGAAAGTTGCCCATGACGGCAGTAAGCCCAAAGAAGGCGTGGAAATCCGTGCCGGAAAGCTAAGGGGAGTTCCCTCCAACGGCATGATGTGCTCCATTGAAGAGCTTGGAGGAGAAAAGAACCTGTTTCCGGAAGCACCGGAGAGCGGTTTATACATTTTCCCGGAAGGAACTCCGGTGGGAGTGGATGCGGTAGAGCTTTTAGGTCTACGAGATGTTTTGCACGAGTATGAGATTACCTCTAACCGTGTGGATTGCTTCTCCGTACTTGGTTTGGCAAGGGAGGCGGCGGCAACTTTTAAGCAGACTCTTCAGTATCCAAAGATTGAAAAGCTTGGCAATCAGGAGGATGTTTCTTCTTATTTGTCCGTGGAGTTAAAGTCTCCGGAGCTTTGCAAACGCTATACTGCAAGACTGATTAAAAATGTGCATTTTGCTCCTTCACCCCAATGGATGCAGATTCGTCTTCGCACCGCAGGAATTCGTCCAATCAATAACTTCGTGGACATCACCAACTATGTGATGCTGGAGCTGGGACAGCCCATGCATGCTTTTGACTACGACACCATCAAGGGACATAAGATTATTGTGGAGAGAGCCAGGGAAGGGGAAAGCTTCACTACGCTGGACGGGGTAGAGCACGAGCTTAGTGACAGCATCCTCTGCATTAAGGACGGGGAGAGAAGTATTGCCTTAGGAGGAATCATGGGAGGAGAGAACTCCATGATTACCGATCAGGTGAAAAATGTGGTATTGGAGGCGGCTTGTTTTGACGGCACCAATATTCGTCTTTCCGGAAGAAAGCTGGGACTTCGTACCAATGCCTCCGCTTATTTTGAAAAGGGCCTGGATCCAAACCTTTGCGAAATGGCTATGGATAGAGCTTGTACCCTCATTGAAGAGCTGGGAGCCGGAGAGGTAGTGGGAGGAATGTTGGACTGCTACCCTGTAAAGCGGGAGGATACAAAGCTCACAGTTTCCGTATTCGATATCAACAATCTTTTGGGACTTTCTCTTTCCGGAGAGGAAATGAAGAAGATTTTGACTGCCTTGGAGATTTCCGTAGAGGTAAAGAACGGCGCAAATGGGGAGGAGCTTTCCCTTGTTATTCCAAGCTTTAGACAGGATTTGGAGAGAATGGCGGATATTGCGGAGGAAGTTGCCCGTTTTTACGGCTATGACAAGATTCCCAGCACTCTGCCAAAGGCAGTTACTGTTGGAGGCAAGGCCAAAGATTTACAGTTAAATCAGAAGCTTCGTCATTTGGCAGAGGCTTTGGGTTATTCCGAGAGCTATTTCTATTCCTTTGAGTCCAAGAAGGTTTATGAGAAGCTTTTATTCCCTAAGGACGCTATGGAGTGGCAGCAGATTACCATTGCCAATCCTTTGGGAGAGGACTTCTCCGTAATGAGAACCAGCTCTGTACCGGGAATGTTACAGGCATTAAGCCTAAATGAGCATCACAAGAATAAGAATGCCAAGCTTTTCGAAATGGCTAAAATTTATATTCCCAAGGCTCTTCCCTTGACAGAGCTTCCGGAGGAGAGAATGACCTTAACCCTTGGATTTGCAGGAGAGGGTGACTTCTTCAGCTTAAAGGGAGAGGTAGAGGAGCTGCTTCGTCAATCCGGCTTACAGGGTAATTTCCACTATGATAAAGATTGCGAAAAGGCATTTTACCATCCGGGAAGAAAGGCAAATATTTCTTACGAAGGGAAGCTTTTAGGCTCCTTGGGAGAAATCCATCCGGAGGTATTGCAGAACTTCGATATGAAGGAAAAGGCCTATGTGGCTATTCTGGATTTAGAGACTCTATATCCTCTGTCCGGAGACTTTAGAAAGTATAAGCCTGTGGCAAAGTTCCCGGCGGTTACCCGTGACTTCTCTCTCTTAGTACCGGTAAATGTGATGGCCGGCGACTTGGAGGATGCTATCCGTAAGGGAGCGGGAGAGCTTTTGGAGAAGATTGAGCTCTTCGACATCTATGTGGGAGCACAGGTGCAGGAGGGCTACAAGTCTATGTCCTATAAGGTCAGCATCAGAGCCAAGGATCACACCCTTACCGAACAGGAGATTGTAGGATGCACCAATAGTCTGCTGAAGGCATTGGAGGAGAAGGGGGCAAGACTGAGAGATGCTTAAGCCATAGCCTCGTAGTTTTAAAATAGAATAAGGGTATATAAAAAGCCGAGGGGGATTCTTCGGTAGACACGCTTTCGCTAACTTCGCTTCCGTAGCGGTACTAAGCTCGAACTTCGCTTCACTCGTTCTTGCTAAGTGCCGACGAGCTCAGATTGTCTACCTTAAAATCCCCCTCGGCTTTTTGCTTTCCGAATTCCCGGTAAAAACTACTGCGGTATGGCTTATAGCACGAGTCCGAGGGGGATTTCTCGGTAGACTTCATCTCTTGAAAAGCTGGGGGACTCGTGCTAAAAATATTCTGTTGAGTCTTATTGGAAGGAGTGCTTATGGATATTTACGGAAAGAAGAGAAATGAGGTACTGGCGGAAACGGTTATTAAGGGCTTAAAGTCTCGAAATATGACAGGCTATTATGCCAAGGACAAGGAAGAGGCTTTGAGGCTGGCTTTGGATCTGATTCCCAAGGGTAGCAGCATTTCCATGGGCGGTTGTATGAGTGCTATGGAAATCGGATTGGTGTCTGCCTTAAAGGAAGGGGAATATAATTTCATAGATAGAAGTCAAATGGAGCCCAGAGCGGCACTGCTTGCGGCCTATGATGCGGATGTATTCTTAGCCAGTGCAAATGCTATGACGGATGACGGAATGCTGGTGAATATTGACGGGAATTCCAACCGGGTGTCCTGTATTGCTCAGGGACCGAAGAAGGTGGTTTTTATTGTGGGCATACAGAAGATTTGTCCGGATCTGGACAGCGCCATGAAGAGAGCCAGAAACGTGGCGGCTCCCACCAATACCCAAAGGTTTGACATTAAAACACCCTGTAAGGTAACGGGAAAGTGCTCAGATTGTAAATCTCCGGATACCATCTGCTGTCAGATTTTGATTACCCGCTATTCTCGCCATACAGATCGTATTCATGTGATTTTGGTAAATGAGGAATTGGGATTTTAGGCATAGACTAATGAAGTGATTAAGGATAAGATGCTTCTTACCGCTAACGAAAAAGGAACTGTAAAAAATCAAAATATTATAAAGGGATTTTCGGCAATACAGGTCTGAATATGGGGTAGTCTGAGCCTGATACTTGTGAAAGACCGGCGAAGTGAAGGGCTGTAAAATCAATAATTGAAGCGAATGATACAGTGTGGGCTATAATAAGGGCAATCTGAGCCCGTCAGTACTTACTGAAAGCAAGCAAAGCGAAGCTTGAAGT
>CAUUJL010000049.1:0-16936 GCA_963545375.1 uncultured Oribacterium sp. | reverse complement strand
CAGGGGATGAGGGATTCGAACCCCCATCGGCGGTTTTGGAGACCGTTGCTCTACCATTGAACTAATCCCCTCTGCTTTAAAAAGCAACGGTATGATTCTATGCTATTTTTTGAAGATTGTCAATGCCTCTCTTATATTTTTTACCGGAATCAATCTAATGTCTCTCTTTTTCCCCTGTGTGGGCGCATGATAAGCCGGTAAGAGAATCCTTTTAAAGCCCAATCGTATGGCTTCTTCGATTCTGGATTCACTATGGCTTACTCCACGAATTTCTCCGGACAATCCCACCTCTCCAAAGACCATAGTATCCTCCGGAATAGAAATATTCCTATAACTGGAAACCAAAGCCAAAAGCACCGCCAAATCAATGGAGGGCTCTGAAATCTTTAAGCCTCCTGCAATATTGATATAGGCATCGAACTTAGAACACTCAATGCCTAAACGCCTTTCCATAACAGCCAGGAGCATATGCAAACGATTATAATCCATACCGTTTGCGGTTCTTCTGGGGAGGCCGAAGTTGGTAGGTACCAAAAGCGCCTGGATTTCCATAAGAATCGGTCTGGTGCCTTCCAGGCCGCAGGACACTATGGATCCTGAGCAATCCAGAGCACGGCCAGCCAAAAGTAAGGCGGAGGGATTTTCCACCTCGCATAGCCCCTTTTCTTCCATCGTAAAAACGGCAATTTCATTGGTGGAACCAAAACGATTTTTTTGTCCGTGCAAAATACGCAGCTGACTGTTCTGCTCTCCCTCAAAATACAAAACCACATCCACCATATGCTCTAAAATCTTCGGGCCGGCAACATTTCCATCCTTGGTCACATGACCTATCACAGCAATGGTAATCCCTCGCTCCTTGGCAAGGCGGAGTAAGAAGGAGGTACACTCTCGCACCTGGCTTACGGAACCGGGAGAGGCTGTTACCTCTTCCAAAAACATGGTTTGGATGGAGTCAATCACCAGAAAATCAATTTCTCTTTCCTCCACCACCTCTAAGAGCTGATTTAAATTACTTTCGGACAGAAAATAAAGCTCTCCCTCCACTTCTCCCATGCGATTGGCCCTAAGCTTTATCTGCTTTAGAGATTCCTCACCGGAGACGTAGAGAACTCTTTTTCCTCCCTTGGAAGCTAAGTGCAGACTTACGGAGAGGAAAATGGTGGATTTTCCGATTCCCGGATCTCCTCCTAATAAAACGAGGGAGCCGGCCACCAGGCCACCTCCCAATACTCTATCCAGCTCTCCGAAGCCGGTGGAAATACGATCTTCCTTATCTAAAGGGATTTCCTCCAGCTTTTTCGCCTCTGCCTTCTTCAGGGGAAGCATAGTTCCTGCTCCCCCCGGTCTTTTTTTACTTTCTTTTGGAGCCTCCACCATGGAATTCCAGGCCTTACAGGAAGGACACTGTCCCAACCATTTGATGGTCTCATAACCACATTCCTTACAGAAAAAAAGATTTAAACTTTTTGGCATTCTTCCTTCCTTTTTCTAATGCTGGTCTTTAATTTCTCTCCGTTTCTGTCCATTTTCAAGGTAACCAAAGAGCCCTGAGGAATTTCACCCTCTAAAATGGCTTCAGACAGTAAGTCCTCTACCTGGGTTTGGATGGTTCTCTTTAAGGGTCTTGCACCAAACTTAGGATCATAGCCCTTTTCCACCAGGAAGTCCTTGGCTCCCTTATCTAAACGTAAGCCAAGATCCAGTTCTCCCTTTGCCCTCTTATACAACTGAGACAGAAGGATATCCAAAATCTTGGACATATCCTCCTTACTAATGGGCCTAAAGACAATGATTTCATCAATACGATTTAAAAACTCCGGTCTAAAGAGATTTTTCAGCTCTTCCAGTACTTTATTCTTCATATATTGATAGTCTTTATCCAGCTGTCCGGGAGTCGTATCAAAGCCTAACTTTTTCGGGCTGATAATCTGCTCCGCCCCTGCATTGGAGGTCATGATAATGATGGTATTCTTAAAGGAAACCTTTCGTCCCTGAGAATCGGTAATATGGCCGTCATCCAGCACCTGTAAAAGAATATTCAACACATCCGGATGGGCCTTCTCAATCTCATCAAAGAGAATGACAGAATAGGGATTTCTTCTTACCTTCTCAGAAAGCTGTCCACCCTCATCATAGCCCACATATCCGGGAGGAGACCCGATCATCTTGGAAACACTGTATTTCTCCATGTACTCCGACATATCTACACGGATAAGATTTTGTTCAGAGCCGAAAATCACCTCCGCAATAGCTTTGGACAGCTCTGTCTTGCCCACTCCGGTAGGTCCAAGGAACATAAAGGAGCCGATGGGGCGCTTAGGATCCTTTAAGCCTACACGGCCTCTCTTGATGGCTTGCGCAACAGCCTTCACCGCCTCATTCTGACCAATCACTCTTTCGTGAAGAAGATTTTCAAGATTCTTCAATCTTTCCGTCTCCGTTTCTTCCAGCTTCTTGGTAGGAATCTTCGTCCAATCGGAAACTACCTGGGCAATGTCCGACTCCCGAACGTGAAGGCGATTCTCTTCCCTTTCCTTCTTCCAAAGCTCCAGTTCCTTGCTCAGGCGCTTTCTCTTCTGTTCCTGTTTTCTCTTAATCTGAGAAGCCCCTTCAAAATCTTCCCTACGAATGCAATCTTCCTTTTCTTCTTCAAATTCTGCAATCTGGGCTCTTAGTTTTTTAATGGCTGCAGGCTCTCCGCTATTTAAAATGCGAATTTTAGAAGCAGCCTCATCGATTAAATCAATGGCCTTATCCGGCAAATATCGATCGTTAATATAGCGGGCACTAAGCTTTACCGCCGCCAGAATAGCCTCTTCTTCAATTACAACCTGATGATGCTCTTCGTAACGCTCTTTGATACCTTCCAGAATCTTGATGCTTTCCTCTTCCGTTGGTTCTTCTATAGTAATCGGCTGAAAACGTCTTTCCAGTGCCGCATCCTTTTCGATATGCTTTCTATACTCCTCCAAGGTGGTTGCACCGATAATCTGCAGCTCTCCTCTGGCCAGAGCAGGCTTTAAAATATTGGCAGCATCCAGTGCTCCCTCAGCGCCTCCCGCTCCGATAATGGTATGAATCTCATCAATAAAAAGAAGCACCTCACCGTCTGTTCTTGCCTCTTGAATAACCTTCTTAATCCTTTCCTCGAACTCTCCACGGTATTTGGAGCCTGCCACCATGGCAGATAAGTCCAAGGTTAATAAACGCTTTTTCAAAATACTGTCCGGAACATCCTTTGCCACAATTTTATTGGCCAGACCTTCCACCACAGCAGTCTTTCCTACTCCCGGTTCTCCCACAAGGCAGGGATTATTCTTGGTTCTTCTGGAAAGAATCTGAATCATCCGCATAATTTCCTGTCCGCGACCAACCACAGGATCTAACTTTCCTTCCTTTGCCAACGCGGTAAGATCCCGGGAATACTGATCCAATGTCGGTGTCTGCACGGATCGTACTTCCTTCTCTCTATTATTTCTCTCTTCCACCAGATTGTCTCTTCCAATGGCAGAATTTAACTGGGTATAAATCTTCTGCATGGAAACACCCAAAGTGGAGATAATGCGGGATGCCACACAGTTTCCATCCTTTAATATAGCCATTAATAAATGTTCGGTTCCCACAAGACGGGACTGTCCCTCTCTGGCTTCCTGCATTGCCTGCTCCAGAACTCTCTTGGCAGATGGGGTATAACCGCTGGGATCTGCAAGGGAAACACCGCTTTCTCCGCTAACCATAAACTTGGCAATCATATCCGCAATCTTTTCTTCCGTTACACCATTTGCCTTTAAAACCTTCCCTGCAACGGCTGTACCTTCCCGTACAAGACCTAAGAGGATATGCTCTGTTCCAATATATTGATGATGACACTCTTCAGCCACCTCTATGGCAAGTTGTAAAGACCTTTGCGCCTGTATCGTAAACTGATTCATCTTCTCCACCCTATCCTTTTCTATACAATACCGTTTCTGCTTTTATAGTCCCTAAAAGCAGTGTTGTCCAGTTAAAATTTTCTGATTGAATCTAAATATTTTATCATGATAGCAAAGCTTTTTGAATAATCTGTGAAGGAGTCCCATGAGAAAAATTTTCATGGATAAAAAAATTCATGCAGTATAGCTCTAGGATAAATCCTACTTTTATGGCTATACTGCATGATAAACAGTCTCTTACAGTTCTTCGATTTCCAGCTCTACTTCTTTGGTATGCTCCAAAGAATCCTCTTTTTTATGCTTCTCTTTATCCGCCAATCGCTTCTTATCTTCCGCAGATAAAGAAATCGCTCTGGTGGCTCCTAAATCCGCATCTTCAATATCGGATCCGTTTTCACCCTCATGATGCACATTGGGTCTACGTCCAATCAGCTTGGTTCTTCCCTCTTCTTCCTCTTCCTCGGGGAAATCCTTTTCCTTCATGGGAAATTCTTCCTTTAAAGAGAAACGCTCTACATTGGGTCGGCTTTCCTTTCGCTCTCGCTCCAAGGTTTCTTTCTGGAAGGCAATAACTTTCTTCAATCTGCTACGTGTCTGCCACAGGAAGATGGATAGGGCGGCAAGAAGCAAAGCCACTAAGGCAAAAACTATGCTTAATATGGTCTGAACATTATATTTTCCTACCAAAGTATCATATTGAGTCAATAAAGTCGGATAGCTTTCCGCATTTTTCTTCTGCTCAGCCTCTAAAGGATCCTGAAAATACCGCTGAATGGTTTTTTCCTTTAAGTCATAACGATAAAAATGTAAATCTCCCGCATCATTCATTCCATAAACAATGATGTACTGATGCTCTGTATCGGCCTTCCATACCCATCCCTTTACCTGATGACCGTCTACATCAATGGTGCTTTCCCAAAAGCCATCCGGAATCTTTACATCGGAGCCGGGATTCATAATGGTAATACTCTTATCCTTTGCGGTAAGCTTAACCCCCTCGTTCTTGGTCTCCGCCTCTTCACTTTCTTCTGCAGAGGCCGAGGTTTCCGCCGCACTTTCACTGCTTGTTTCTTCCGCAGTAATATTTACGGCGCCCTTTCCCACATGGGTAAGGTTCAAAAGACTTTCATCCCCGCTGTATATTTCCTGTTTTTCTACCGTAATACTGGACTGTCCTGCGGAAGCTGCCTTGAATTTCAAAGCAAAGGCCAAAGTATTGGCTACGGAATTATCGCCGGTACCATGTACACGCAGTGTTCCTGCGCCTCCATCAGTGTTCGTTCCGCTGACAAACTGTAAAGCATTACTGTCATAGCGAAGGGTGATATCCACTCTGGCTAAGGGAGTATCACTTTTAATCTTCATATTTACCGTGATTTCTTCTCCTACCTTACCCGTCGGATCGGAAAAGCTCAGTTGTCCGTCTGCCGCAAACACAGCCATGGAAAACAGAAGGCTGAGCAGGCAAGTATATAGTATATATTGTAATGATTTCATTATTATTTCCTCAAATTCCTCTGATTCGAGTCTTTCCATCCTCTGACAGTACCCGAAGTTTTACTCGACATATTCCGTTATATTTTACTGAAAGAAGAGAATTCTTTCAAGACTTTTTAACCAAGAGGACTCTTCCCGATCTCCACTACTTCTACACCGCTTTCAGTCTTCCCTGCTGTGCTACTGCTGTTTCCATTAGCGCTTGTATTTCCGGCATTGTTCGCTGCGCCGTTTCCGCTTCCCGAGGTATTTCCGGAACTGCTTCCACTGTCTTTTCTTGTGGGCTTCTCATCGCCGGTAGGAATCGGCTCTTTCTGTCCCGGCATATCCTTATATACAGGGATGGAGAAAACCAGCGCTTTATTTTTCATATCCTTGCTGTAAGCGGAGGATAACTTGGCCCCTTCCTCTGCAGCGCCCTGTACATTGGTCATGTACTGATGCTTAAACAGGTTGGAACCCTGTACATTCCATTTCTTCAGATACAAAGTATTCTGTCCCGCATTCATATAATTTTCCGCAAAGAACTGCGCTCCGCCCACAATGGACTTTTCTCTGGTATTCCAGGGACGCATATAGCTGCCACTTTGCTTGGCATACCAGATCCCTCTCTCGATGGCTCCCATCTTTCCGTCCTGGTAAGCTCCGATATTAAAATAATTATAATGTCCGCTGCTTCCGGAAATAGAACCGCTAGTTCCTTTTCCCTGCTCCTGTAAAATCATGGAAGCCAGAACATAGGGATTCTGCTTAGACTGCTCCGCAGCCTTGATAATGATACTCACATAATCCACACCGCCTGCATTTGTTCCGTTACTTGCATTGGAATTGTCTGTAGATGCCGCTGTGGTTTCGGAAGGAATAACCGTTCCCTCCGCATTGGATAAGTTTGTTCCCGGTCCTTCGTTGGAAATGACTACTGTTTCCGTTGAACTCTGGGTAGAGGAAGCATCTCCTCCGCTGTTTCCCCCATTTCCACCGGCTTGACTTCCGCTATCCATAAAGCTGCCCTTTAGCATAGCTACCAAACCGTCTCTGGTTTGCTCATCAGGATTATAGCTATGGAGTAAGAATTGGAAAATGTAGGACTCATCCAAAAAGTTTCTGGGATCCATATAGTACGCGGTTAATTGTCTGGAGGCACCAACCCAGGTAGGACCGTCAAATCCCACCCATGTTCCTGTATTCCAGTCATATTTTCCCTGATCGGTGGACTTCCAGGATGAAATAGCATTCTTGTCTACAAGACTGCCGGTTCCTTCCATTTCACCGTCTAAAACTCTCTGCCAATCCAAATTGGTATGTAAAGCCTTAAACTGCCAGTTAGGGAACTCTGCATGAAGGGCTCTTAAGCCGTCCTTATAGGCTTCCGGAAAGCCCTGTTGATTCAAAGCGTTCTCAAAGGCCTCATCCCTTTGGTATTGAACAGGAAATTTCACAAAATCGGAACGAATATAGCCGCTTCCCCCCTGGAAGCTAACCGGATACCAGCTTTCTCCGGAGGAGTTTTGTACCGGATCCCCTACTTTCACGGCTGTATTGGAATAAAGGTTCGTCACCTTTTTACTGTTTTTATTGGCTTCAGCCCTTACATTGACCATACTGCCCTTAATGACAGCATCTTTTTCTGCAGCAAAAGCTTGCGTAGCAAAAATACTGCTCAAGATTAATCCTAAACTTATAAAACGTCTCCAACTTGTCTTTCTCATTTTTCTCCCTGCCCTTTACGCCAAAGAATGATGTTCTCGAAAAAGCATCTCTTTGTGATCCATCAGGGAAAAAATCCCTGTCTTTATACATCTGCAATTCTATCGGAAATTATAAAGATTAAAAAATAATTTTCAATGAAGATTTTCTTGCATCATTTTAATTTTTTTATTTCCTTCCGTCAATGCTTCTTGGAATTATTCAGACAAATGACAAAGAAACGTAATGAACGAGGCTATCAGCAAAGAGAATGCCTCTCTTCTTGGACAGCTTTCGGAACGGGACACGCTCTCGCTAACCTCGCCTCATAACGGCTCTAAGCTTTTACAAAACAAAAGCTAAGAGCCGATGGGCTCAGATTGTCCCTTATCAAAAACTATCCAAGAAGTGATAAATCTGATTTCCTCTGCCTATAGACTCTAAAATAATGTAGAAGGAAGCAAAAAAAGGCTGCAAAAATCAAAATTCGGAAGAAATTTTCGACAATATAGGTCTGAATGCGGGGTAGTCTGAGCCCACCGGTACTTGCGAAAAACAAGTGGAACGTAGTTTTTCGCTTAGTATCCGCTGTGAGGCGAAGCTAGCGAGAGCGTGCCCCGTTTCAGACCTATATTGCTGAAATTTCTTTATGAGCTTAATTTTTTACAGTCTTTTTTGCTTCCTTCTGTATTGTTTCTTCTACCTCGTATTACACCGGGTAGGCTTTATTTTCTTTATCCGCGTTCTTTAACGCGATACCGGATTTCTGGGCATCTCTGTACTGGAAGTAATCCTTGGCCACCTGAGGGAATAATGCGTAAGACAGTACGTCCTCCGGCTGCTGTGTCCACTCCTTACACTCTTCCTTAAACTGCTCAAGCTGTGGCGGAATGTGATCTGCGGGGCGATCTGTCATCTGCTTCTCTCCCTTTAAGACCTTCTTCAGCATTTCTTCATCCATAGGCTTAACGGTTCTACCGAACTCTCCCGCAACAAGCTTATAAGACTCCTTGGGAACCATCTTATAACGCTCTCCGGTAATAACATTCATTACCGCCTGGGTTCCTACAATCTGAGAAGAAGGTGTTACAAGTGGCGGCTCTCCGAAGTCCTTACGCACTCTTGGAACCTCCTCCAAAACCTCCTGTAGCTTCTCGTCCTTTCCTGCCTGATGAAGCTGGGAAATCAGATTGGATAACATTCCTCCCGGAACCTGATACTTTAAGGCCTTAATGTCTACACCCAAAACCTTTGTGGAAAGGAGGCCGGATTTGATACATTCCTCCCGGTAGGGCTGGAAATAATTGGAAATCTCAATGAGCTTGTCCAGATCAAGTCCTGTATCATACTCTGTTCCCTGTAAAGCTGCTACCATAACCTCTGTGGAGGGCTGGGAGGTTCCCATAGCCAGGGGAGTAGATGCGGTATCAATAATATCCGCTCCCGCTTCGATAGCCTTTAAATAGGTCATGGAAGCCATACCTGAGGTGTAGTGGGTATGCATTTCGATAGGAAGAGAAGTTCCTCTCTTTAAAGCCCCAACAAGCTCTGTAGCCTCCTTCGGAAGAAGTAATCCCGCCATATCCTTAATGCAAAGGGAATCCGCACCAAGATTTTCCACATCTCTTGCCAGATTCTCCCAGTATTCCAGGGTATAGGCATCTCCCAAGGTATAGCAAAGGGCGATCTGAGCATGTCCCCCTTCTTTTCTGGTGGCCTTAACGGCAGTTTCCAGATTTCGAATATCATTTAAGCAGTCGAAAATACGAATCACATCAATACCGTTGGCAATGGATTTTTCTACAAAATACTCCACCACATCATCTGCATAGTGATTGTAGCCTAAGATATTCTGTCCGCGGAACAACATTTGCAGCTTCGTATTCTTAAAATGTCTTTTCAACATCCGAAGTCTTTCCCAGGGATCTTCCTTTAGGAAACGCAGGCAGGCATCAAAGGTTGCTCCTCCCCAGCATTCCACCGCATGATATCCTACCTGATCCATCTTGTCCAAAATAGGCTCCATTAATTCACTGGGCATTCTTGTGGCAATCAAGGACTGATGTGCGTCTCTCAGCACGGTCTCCGTAATCTTAACTTTTGCCATATTTTCCCCTTTCTATTTCACTCCAAACACAGCCATAAAGATTCCTGCTGCAACTGCCGTTCCGATAACACCTGCCACATTCGGTCCCATGGCATGCATTAAAAGGAAGTTGGTCGGGTCTGATTCCGCTCCCACCTTTTGGGATACTCTTGCCGCCATAGGCACTGCGGAAACGCCTGCGGAACCGATTAACGGATTAATCTTCTTTCCGGAAGCATAGTACATCACTTTTCCGAGAAGTACACCTGCCGCTGTTCCGAAGGCAAAGGCTACCAGTCCCAAGAAAACAATCTTTAAGGTATTTACATTTAAAAAGGCTTCTGCGGAGGTGGTTGCTCCTACAGAGGTTCCCAGTAAAATAACCACAATATACATCATGGCATTTGCCGCAGTGTCTGTTAACTGCTTTACAACACCGGACTCTTTAAAAAGATTTCCCAGCATCAGCATACCTACAAGGGGTGCTGTGGTGGGTAAAATCAAACAAACCACAATGGTTACCACAATGGGGAACAGAATTTTTTCCAGCTTGGAAACCGGTCTTAACTGCTCCATCTTACACATCCGCTCTTCCTTCGTGGTTAAAGCCCGCATAATAGGAGGCTGGATGATAGGAACCAAAGACATATAGCTGTACGCCGCAACCGCAATAGGTCCCAGCAATGCCGTCTGTCCCAGCTTATTGCAAAGGAAGATGGAGGTAGGACCGTCCGCTCCTCCGATAATGGAAATTGCCGCAGCAGCCGCTCCGTTAAAACCAAGAAAAATGGCAATAAAGTAGGCTGCGTAAATACCGAACTGTGCCGCTGCCCCCAGTAAGAAGCTGATGGGGTTGGCAATCAACGGGGAGAAGTCCGTCTGGGCTCCCACTCCCAGGAAAATCAAAGACGGTAAAATGGTCCACTCATCTAAGCGGAAGAAATACCATAAAAGCCCCCCTGTTCCGTTGATGGACTTTTCCGGGCTTAACATAATATCCGGATAGATATTTACCAAAAGCATTCCGAAAGCAATAGGTACCATCAATAAGGGCTCAAAGCCCTTGGCAATTCCCAGATACAGGAAAACCAGGGCAACAAGAATCATCAGGTAATTTCCCGGAGTAAGATGAAAGAAGGCCGTTTGCTGTAGTAGATTGGATAAGGTCTCTACTATATTCATGAAAATATCCTCCTATCCTAACTTTATGCGTTTAAGCTGGCCAATTTCGCACCGGATTCCACGCTGTCTCCCACCTTTACGTTAATGCTTGCTACAACACCATCCTGTGGAGCTACAATGTCGTTTTCCATCTTCATGGCTTCCAAAACAAGAAGTACGTCTCCTGCCTTTACACTATCTCCTTCTTTCGCCTTTACCGCAAGAATCTTTCCGGGCATAGGCGCGGATACTGCCACATTGCCTTCCTTGGCAGCAGATGCTGCAGGTGCGGAGGCTACAGGAGCAGAAGCTGCAGGCGCAGAAGCTGCAGGCGCGGATTTCTCCACTGCCTTTGGAGCGGAAACAACACCGCCGTTTTTCTCCTCTACTGTTACATCATAAGCTACACCGTTTACTGTAATTGTATACTGCTTCATAATCTCTCCTTATCTCCGTCTTCTAATCGAACGAACCACCAGACCGTTGTTTAATTCCTTGGCATCCTTAAAAGGATTTTCCACGACCTGCTCCGCTTCATAGGCCTCAATAGCCGCCATCATTACAATGCTTAATACATCCTCAGGGATACCCTCTTCTTTTTCTACAACAGGAACCACGCGCTTGGGAACTTGCTTTTCTACCGCCTTAGCTGTAGGAGCCGGCATCTTTCTCTTAGCCTTTTTCTCTTGGTGTTTTTCTTCCCAAATGTGAATGTACTTAAACAGGCTGATAATCCAGGCAATGAAAATGAGTACGGCAAAAACCATTCCCATGCCCACCAAGAGATTTTGTCCGGCGGAAGCCATCTTCTCTTCCATACTGTACTCCGGAACAAAGCTCATGGAGGTGAAGCCGCTGTAATCCTCTTTTAAAGATGCATCAAAGTCTAATTTTCTTTTTTCGAACTGTGCCACAAGATGAAACTTGTATTCTCCATTCTCTTTTGTGACAATGTTCTCCTTGACCTCCTGAAATTCTCCAAGCTCCTCTTTGTCATTCTTGAAATTATTTAAGGCATTATAGAGAACCTCTTCCTTAGCCTTGTAGGCCTCCTGAATCCCCTGATTAAGACTGCTCTCATCCTGGGTTACCATAGAGGTAAAATACTGCTCTATCGTTTGTTCAAGTTCAGCCGATGTGGAAGAATCCAAGGCTTCCGCTTCCACAGTCTGCTTTCCGCAGGAAAGCAAAAAGAAGGACAGAAGCAAAGTACAGAGGAGGAATGTTTTCTTTATTTTCTTCATTTTCCCCTCCTAGTTGCTTCCAAATTTTTTATGAAAATCAAAGTTAGCCTTTCCGTATAAGATTTCAAAAGCGGAAATAATTCTTTGACGGCTTTCCTCCGGTAAAATCAAATCATCCACATAGCCTCTCTTTGCCGCCGCTAAGGCAGAAGATTTCTCTGCTAAAAATTTCTTACTTTCCTCTTCTCTCTCGGAAGCGGATTTTTCAGGATACAAAATATCCGCTGCGTACTTGGCATCCATAATGGAAATCTCAGACTCGGGATATGCATAAACCAAGTCCACGCCCAGTCCCTTGCTGCCAATCGCCGCTCCTGCGGAACCGATAGCCTTCTTCACAAGGCTCACCATAGGCACAGAAGCATTTCCATAGATGGAAAGAAGACTTGCCATAGCCTTTGCCATGTGCTTTTCATTGCATGAGCAGTTTTCAAAGCCCGGCACATCACACACTGTCAGGATAGGAATAGAATAGCTATTACAGAATCGAAGGAATTGATCCATCTTTTCCACTGCCTTCCAATGTAAAGGCTCACCATTAGTAGCCACCGCACCCACAGTCTGTCCATTTAAGGAAATAAAGGCAGTAACCGCCCCTTCTCCAAAATGAGACTTTACTTCAAAGATTCTTCCTTCATCAGAAAGAGTTTCCAGTGCCTCTCTCGGTGCCAAAGCAAAGAAGCCCTCCACACTGCGGTTTAAGCTGTCTTCCACATCCTCCTGATAAGCGGCATCTTCATTATTGGCAGGCAAAAAGGCAAAAGCCTTACGGACTTCATCAAAAATCTCTTCTTCCGTGCCGTAAAAATCAAGATTTCCCTGCTTAGCCTGAGCTTCCGCTTTCGCAAAAGCCTCATCCTTATTGCCCTCCACCCCGTCAGGAGCGGTAAGAAATAATCTGGCCTCCTCTTTTTCCATAAAGGAAAAGTCGGAAAGAGAAGGAAGAATGGCAAGACCTCCTCCTACCTGGCCGAAAATCACCGTATATTGGGGAACCAGGCCCTTTGCCTTTGCCTTTTTCTCGTAAATGGTGGAAAGGGCGAAAATAGCATCAGTGGCTTCCGGAATACGAAGTCCGCTGGAATCCAGTAATTCCACCACAGGGCATCCCATTTTCATGGCTGTATCATAGAGACTTGCAATCTTCTTTCCATGCATCTCTCCAATACTTCCGGAAAGTACCTCTCTGTCTTGTGCATAAATATATACCGGCTTACCGGAAATACTGCCATACCCACAAATGACCCCATCTGATGCTTCCTGCTTTTCTCCGGCATTAAAATCCGTACTTCTGCTGCAAACATGGGCACCGATTTCCACAAAACTGGATTCATCCAGCAAGGCCTCTATACGCTTCCTTGCCAAAGAGTTACGCTGATCCATAATCTTCCTCCATTTCTATTTTGGGGGCAAATTGCCCTTTTAACATGGCTTATTGTAAACGATAGCAAAATCTAATTCAAGCCAAAGAAATAACAAACTTTTAATATATGCTTCTATTTTTTAAAGCGTATTCCCTTAGGATAGAGGTTTCTAAGCCTTCCGTTTCGATAATAACCGAAGCCTAGCGGAAAACCATCGCAGATACAAAAAGCCAGCCCCTTGTCGGAGTCGTTACTCTTAGCCTTACCCAATTTCTTGCTCTTAGACTTGTTCTTGCCTTGGTCATTTCCAACGTCCTTTTTTTCCTCTTGATGAAGGATTATCTCTAATTTCTTAAGTTCTTCCTTTTCCACCGGAATCTCCTGCCCATTTAAGTAGGCTTCTACTCTACCGTCCTCCCTGGATAAGAAAAGTCTGTAAAGCAATTTGATGTCCACCGATTTTTCCGGAAGTTTCGTAAAAGCCTCTCCCCATTTAGAAAAGTCTATAGCATGACTTAAACTATGGCTCCATTCCCAGCCCTTCTTTCCCTCTTCCAAAACAGCAATACCGATTCGAAGTAAAGGCAGGGATAAAAAACATTTTAAAGAAGAGGGATAATAAAAATATTTTTTTGCCCTCTTTTCCCAAAGCATGGAAGGCTTCAAAGTATGCACATCCTCTCTCTTTAGATCATTTCCCTGTTTACGAAAGAGTGCAAAGTATTGTCCCTCTCCCACACTGTTATGAAAATAAAGATGCCTCTCCCCTAAGAAACTAAGATCTTGTTGCTTTTCCAAAATCCAGTCCCGCATCCCTTCATTTTCCTCTTCGGAAAAAGTACAGGTGGAGTAAGCCAAAAGCCCCCCCTCTCTAAGCATCCCAAGAGCATGACTAAGAATATCTCTTTGCAAGTCTGCACACTGCCTTACCTTTTCTGGGGACCAATCTGCTATAGCCTCCGGATTTTTCCGAAACATCCCCTCTCCGGAGCATGGCGCATCCACCAAAATTCTGGAAAAAAATGCCGGAAAACACTCTTCCAGCTTTTCAGCGGAACAAGAACTTACCGCCACATGACTATAGCCCATACGTTCCACATTTTGGGAAAGATTTTTGGCTCTTTCCATAATGAATTCGTTGGAGAGAAGAATTCCGCCTTCCTCTGTCTTAAGCCGGTCTGCCATCTGCAAACTCTTTCCTCCCGGACTGGCACAAAGATCCAGACAACGATCAAAGGGACGAAGCTCCATGTAAGGAACCACCGACATGGCGGAAGGGTCCTGAATATAATAAAGTCCTGCTTCATGGTAGGCATCATGCCCGATTTGCACTCCTATACTTTGCAAATACCCTTCATCACAAAGGTATTCTCTGGCAGAATCTTTTATTAACTCTTCCAGCTTCCAATTTTCCTTCCATTTCTCTAAAGGAAAATCCGGATTAGCCTCCACCTTCTGTAAATTCAGCCGAAGCCCTCGCTTCGGAGGCAGAGAACAGGCTTCTAAAAAAGCCTCCCACTCTTGCCCCAGCCTGCGTTTCATTCTTTCGCTAAACTCCTCAGGCAATGAAATATAATTTTTCTGACCGCTCTCCTTCATTTACACTTCCTCATCTTTTTTTACGCCGGCATAGTCTAAAAGCATTTTCCCTAGGACCTTTCCGGCAGAGAAAAATCCGGAAAATGCTCCGTAATGATAAAAACGTACCAGCAGCATGCCAACAGGCAGAGCTAAAACCATTCCGGAAATCCCGTAAAGCTTATAGCCTAAAAACAGGAAAATCAAAGCCAGTAAAGGGGGGAGCCCCACCGCATCCCCAATAATCTTCGGTTGCAAAATCTGTCGAATCATCTGGCTTAAAATGTAAATCAATAAGAGAGCTAAAAAGAGTAAAAATTTTCCTTTTAATAAAATCAGCGCCATCCAGGGCCACATAATAAAACCTACACCAAAAACAGGGAGGGCATCCAAAAAAGCTGTTAAAAAAGCCAAAGGGATTGCAAGCTCCACTCTCAATAAGGAAAAACCGACACTTAAGAGAATAAACACACAAAACATGATTTGAATTTGCGCCCAAACATAGCCTTTTAAAATCTTTTTTCCGTCCTCCTTTAGAAGCTGCATATATTTTCTGAACTGCTCCGGAATATTTTGATGCAGAATCGATAACAGCATTGCCCCTTCCTGAGAAAAACAAAGAGCAGACAGTATAGTAATAATCAGGTAAAGAAACAGCTCCGGCAAGCCGCTAACCACATGTAAAGAAAATTGCAAAGCCGGAGAGGTCCATTTATTCATCATGCTTCTTCCTAAACTGTCCAAAGTACCGGGAAGATCCGACAGCAGATTTTGAATTGACGGGGGAAAGTAGGGTAAATTTTCCTCTATCACATTCTCCAGTTGACGCTTTAAATCCTGAACTTCCAAAGGCAAACGAGAAATGCGCTGCTTAAGCATGGGAAGTCCCAACTGCATAAGACAAAAACAAAGATAAAAAAACAAAGCGAAAATAGTTAAGGTCAGCACCAGGGATATTTGCTTTTTCTTTAAAAACGGAAATCTCTTTTGCAAAAAAGAAATCAAGGGATTTAAGCAAAAGGCAATTACCGCCCCCAGTGTAAAGGGAAGAAAAAAGAACAACAGCTTAGGGAGAAAATACAGAAAGAAAATACATACTCCCAAAGGGAAAAGCATTTTATAAAGATACAGCAGAATTTTTTTCATGAACAAAGCCCTTCCATAGAACTGCAAGTACGAGCGTCACAGCAAAGTAAAAAATGCTGGAGGCATTGGAAAACCAGGTTGTAAAAAAGGAAAATAGAAAATAAAAAGCAAATTGGATATATAATGCGCCTCCAAAAGGATTTTTCTCTTTCCTTGAAAGCTCTTTAATCCAGGAAGAAAGCAGCCCCAAAATTAAAGAGAAAAGCATAACGCCCAAAAGGCCGAAGTCATAGTAGGCATCGTACAGAATCCCCAAGGTAGACAGCTCCTCCTTGGTTAAATAGACCGGATAGGACAAGGGAAAGTCAAAAAAGAATTTTGCCCCGGAGAGTGTTAAAAAGGGATAGGCCATACGAAAACCATGGGAATGTTCCTCTATGTTTTTTGTCAGCAAATTGAAATTCTCATAATTATTGGCAATGTACATATAGGGCTGTACCAAAAAGATGGGAAGCTTATCATTTTTCATTTCAAAGATTCCCATAAGATAGGAAACGGAATGGGCTCTCTCTATCGTAAGAAAAATATAGGCAGACAACAAAAAAAGAAATAATAAAAGCAGGTATCTTTTCCGAATCCGTAAGCCCTGATACAGGGCAGAAAACACAAATAAAAACAGGGAAAACAGAAGCTGAAAACGGGAAACCAAAAGGATTGGTAAAAGAAGAGCTAAAAACAAACTGATGCCTGAAAACAGCTTCAGGCTGCCCTCTTTTTGATATAAAAAAGGAAGAAGCATAGGAACCAGCACAAAAAGAGTGGTGAAATAATGGAGTCCCTTTAGATGAAAGTAAGAATAGGCGTGGGGAGTATGCTCCGTAAATAAAGGAATATAGCCAAGAGCCAATGCCTCTATCGCAAATGAAAAATAGGAAATCAAAAGAAGGCCCAAAATGCATAGCTTCAAGAATTGTCCTTCTGTAAGGCTCCACCGATATTTTTTATCGGATAAATCCACGATCTTTGCTTCTTCCGAGAAGAGCTTTGTATTTTTCAGAGAGCGAGAAGCCGCGAATTCAGATAAATATGTTCTACCGTGATAGCCCACATAAAACAAAAGGTAAGCCAAATAAAAGCTTAGCCAGGTATGAATGGTCCAGGGAGAAGAAAGCTTGCTAAGCTGTAAAGTAGCCACGCCCTCTCCAAAAAGTAATCCCAAGGCAAAAAGACCGGGTAAAGTCACACTGCTTCCCTCTCTCTCTCTTTCCCGAAGAAAAAGATAAAGAGACAAAATCAGAA
>CAUUJL010000048.1:0-16998 GCA_963545375.1 uncultured Oribacterium sp. | reverse complement strand
AATTGATCAAAAATCAACGGCAGTTCCTTTTCCGGAATCACATAGCCGAAGTTTAAGACCTGCACCATCACCTCTTCCTTTTCCTTACGAAGACGAATCAGAACCCGCTTTCCTTCAGCTCCGTATTTGATGGCATTGCTGATTAAGTTATCAAAAAGTCTGGCCAAAAGATCCCCGTCTCCTTCGATAAAAAGGGATTTTACATTGGCGGAAAAGTCATAGGAGAGATTGTTCTTCTCAAAATTCGGATAGCTTTCCTCTACCAGCTGGGACAAAAGCTGAACCAAATCCAGGGTGCTGATATTCATATTCAGCTTGCCATAGGATAATTTTGTAAAGCCAAAAAGCTCTTCGATTAGTTTTTGTAAACGGAGAGCTTTGTTATATACGATTTCAATATAATGTTTTTTCATTTCCTCCGGAACCATCTGGCTGTTTCGAAGCAAGTCCAGATAGCCCAAAATAGAGGTGAGGGGGGTTCTTAAATCATGGGCAATATTGGTAATCAAGTCTGTTTTAGACTGTTCGTTTTCCCTCTCCCGTTCAATATGAGAGGACAGCTCCTCCTCCATAAGACGAATGCTTTCCGCAATATGCGCCAGCTCTCCTTCTCCGGAAATGGCAATATCCGTATGAAAATCCCCGGCGGAAATCTGCTTTACGCCCTGTGCCAGAGTCTCAATATCTCTTGCGGTTTTTCTCTGCAGAAAGAGGAAAATGATGGTAAAAATCAAAATTCCCACCAGTACAAAAAGCAAAATACTGACGGTGCTGACAAAGGCAAAGCGCTGTACAAGGGGGTTGTCATTTCCTATTTGCACCAGATAATTGGTGTAGGAACCGATATTTAAAACCAGAAAACATTCGATGACCGCTGTAAAAAGAGCGGAAATCCCCACATGAATCAACAGTTGCATGAAATAGCCCCGACCGAAGTGGTGGGGTAAACTTGTCTTCTTCAACGCCAAGACCCCTACTTTTCAATCTTATAGCCAACGCCCCAAACGGTGGTAATAATCTTATCTTCTCTTTGGTCTTCTTTCATCTTTCCTCTCAGACGACGGATGTGTACCATAACCGTATTGTTGGCCTCATACACCTTTTCATTCCAAACCTTTTCAAAAATCTCATCGGTGGAGAAAACTTTTCCGGGATGAGATGCCAAAAGGAAAAGAATATCGAACTCGATAGGGGTGAGCTTAATGTCCTCATCGTCAATCAGGACCTTATGATTATCCTTATTAATCAGCATATTCCGAATATGAATCTCATTATTCACATAATTGGGACCCGCATTGGGATTTAACTGGGTATAGCGTCTTAACTGAGACTTTACCCTGGCAGTAAGCTCCAAGGGATTAAAGGGCTTAGTCACATAGTCATCCGCCCCGCCGGTTAAACCTACAATCTTGTCCAGATCCTCGGACTTTGCGGAAAGCATAATCACGGGAATATTGGAGCTTTCCCGAATCTTACGGCACATCTCCAGTCCGTTCATTCCCGGCATCATCACATCCAACAGCACCAGATGAATCTCTTCCTGAGACAGAATCTGTAAGCCTTCCTCCGCATTATATGCCTTAAATACTTTATATCCGTCAGACACCAAGTAAATTTCCACTAACTCGGCAATTTCTTTTTCATCGTCTACTACCAATATATTAATTTGCTGCATACTACCTCCTTAGCACAATATGTCATAGTGTACTGGATATTTGCGAAAAAAGAAAGATTATCTACTTTCTAAGTTCTTGCATTTTCGTTCCAAAAAACTTAATTTTTATCTTTTGAACTCTTTAGAAGGATAATTCCCTAAAACCCTAAAATCAATGCCCTCTTCCTGTAAGCAGGTCAAGGCATTCAATACTTCCTTTTGCTCTAAATTTCCAAGAAAATCCACATAGAAGCAGTAAGAAAACTCTCCGTCCCCCACGGGTCTGGACTGAATCATGGTGAGGGTCAGTCCGTTAAACAAAAAGTTCCCTAAGATATGATAGAGGCTTCCTACTGCATGGGGCAGAGAAAAGGAAATACTGAGCTTCCCGGCATCCTTTGAAAACACCGCTTCTTTTCCTAAAATGAAAAAGCGGGTAGTGTTCTCCTTTTTACTGAGATTTTCCTCTAAAACCGAAAGACCGTACTCTAAGGCCGCCTCCCTGCTGCACAGAACCCCGGCTCCCTCTTCCCCGGTCTCCATAAGATTCTTCGCGGCAATTGCCGTATTTAAACTGGGGATTCCCTGTATCTTTGGATACTTCTGAAAAAAATCTGCACACTGGGACAGGGCCTGGGGATGGGAATAGACTCTTTTTATGTCGGAGAAAGACTGTCCAGGAAGTGTTGCCAGGCAATGGGAAACCGGGAATTCGATTTCCTGCACCACATAAAGCTTAGGATGCTTAGCCAGAAGGTCGAAATTGTCCTGTACCATACCGTAGGTGGAGTTTTCCATGGGAAGAATGGCATAGTCCGCCCTTCCTTCTTCCAAAGCGGAAAGCACCTCCTGAAAATGCGTACAGGCTATCATATTTTCCTTTTGGAAAAAAATTCTTCCCGCAAGATAGGAGTAGGCTCCCTCCGCGCCCTGATACACCAGGCTTTTCCCGGAAAAAGGAAGACGATCCAGCTTTTGAAAATCGGGGGAAAATCCCCTTCCCCGTTCCAAAAGCATACCGATTTGCTTTCTTCTGGACATGCTCATCATTTCTTGAAAAAGCTCGGTAATGGATTCCTGTAGCTTCGGATCCTCCACATAGCTTCTTGCCACCTGCAGCTTTTCTTTTTCCCTCTTACTGTCCAGAACGGCCTTTCCGGTATCCAGCTTGAATCTGGCCACATCCTCCACAAGACCCATTCGTTTTTCGAAAAGATGAACAATCTCCCGATCCAATATATCCAATTCCTTTCGAATCTCCAAAAGGTCCATACACCCTTCCTCCTCTTTATTCCGTAGCTTTCGTCTTGTGATATTCGGAACTGTTCTACTATTCCGATTATACTATTCCGTTTTTACTGCTCCTCTTTACTGTTCCGTTTTTACTGATCCTTCTTCACAGTTCCGTCTTTACTGTTCCGGCTATACCCTTCCGGAAAGCTCCTTGGCTTCCTTCTCTTTCAGCTCCGCAAGCATCTCCCGAATCCGCTCCTTGGTATACTCCGCAATATTCTTTCTATCCTCTTCAGAAAGCTCTGATAAATCTATGGGCTTTCCGAATTGCACATAGACCTTGGCGCTGTGCAGTCTGGGAAAATCCTCTTCCATAATCCTTCTGGTATTAATCATGGCCACCGGAACAATCTTACAGCCGCTTTTTTCCGCAATCTTAAAGGAGCCAGCCTTAAACTCTCCCAGCTCCAGCTCTGAATCCCCCTTCGTTCTGGTTCCTTCCGGGTAGATCCACATGGAAATTCCTGCCTTCACCTGCTTTATAGCCTCAATAATCACTTGAAGATTTTGCTTTAAATTTTCCCTATCCAAAAAAAGACAATGCAGCTCTCTCATCCATAATTCAATGTTGGGGATTTTTGCAATTTCCTTCTTGGAAATAAAGCCGGTGGGACGGGGCAAAATGCTGTAAGCCACCACAATATCAAAGTAAGAGCGATGATTTCCGATAAACAGTACCGCTTCCTTCTCCGGAATTCTATCTAAACCATCCACGGAAAGCTCCACCTTGCAGATTTTTAAAATCTGCCGTAATTTTCCCCCCACAATGGAGAGAACTAAAGCATCCCGTTTTTCACCTTTTTCCATCTTTCGGATAGAAAAAAGACGCAGGCTGCCAAAGCTTAGGAAAACAGCCAAAACCACTACTACCAAAATCATTGAAAGCATAAACTCTCCTTTATCTCTATAAAGACTGTGTGCTCCCCTTACAGGAACAGACCGTAAAAAATAAGTTTCGTTACAGACTTTACAGTACATCGGAAAAATGAGGCCGTAAAGAACGGAAAAATCTTAGAGAAAATAAAAACATAACCGTGGTCACTCCCCAGAAATACAGGCTTAAGCCCGGTCTTTCAAAGAACCAGTGGCCGGTAAGCATGGAATCCCTGTAGCCTGCCACAATATAGTACATGGGGTTTATCTTTAAAATCCACTTAACAATGGGAGCCTTCCCGGTAAAGAGGGTTTCATCGTACATAATCGGAGTCATCCAGATTCCGAACTGCAAGACAATTCCCACAATCTGCTGCATGTCCTTAAAGAAGACAGAAACCGCAGAGGTAAAGAAGGATAAAGCCAAGGCGTAAAAAGCCGTGGCAAAGGAGTAAAAGAATACCTGAGGCCAGGTAATCAAAATAGGCTCTCTGCTAAACAGGGCAAACAAAAACATAACCAGCAGGAAGAAAAGATGCACCAGAGAGCAACTGATTAACTTAATAATCGGCAAGAGCTCAATGGGGAAAACCACCTTTTTTACCAGATACTGATATTCCTGTAAGATTCCCGTATTCATATTCATCACTTCCGAAAAGAAGAACCAGGGCACCATTCCGGGAATCAACCAGGTGGTATAGGAAACATTGGGCACCGGAGGGCTGGATTTAAAGCCGTAGGGGCCAAAGATAAAAGCATAAATCGCAATGGTTACCAAGGGCTGAATCAACATCCAAACCGCCCCGAAATAAGAGCCTACAAAGCGCTTCCGAAAGTCCGCAAAAGCCAGGCTCATAATCATTTTTCTTTTTTCTTTACAAATCTTGATAAGGGTCAAAAATCCCCGCATGCTATTCCCTTTCCGTTTATCTCGAATACTCCAAAGGAAGGATAATATGCCCCCTCCGGAATACTCGGTATCCATCAAAGTTCGAGTTTAGTGTAAAAACAAACTAATATAAGTGTATAAAAGAAATGAAAGATTCGCAAGAATCTGGAAGAAAAGGACGAAAGAAACGATCCTCTCTCCCTGCTTTCCCACTTTTTTGCTTGGCATAAAGCAAAGAATAAAGAAAGGCAATACCGGCAAAAAGTATCTTCCCTGTACCCCTAAGACATAGTCCGTACGCTTTGGTGTATAAGCAAAAAGCATGGAAGACAAAATCAAAACGATTAATCCCAAAGGAATCAGGAAAAGAATGATTCTTTGTAAAATATGAAGCTTCTTTCCCTGCATTTCCTCCCGTTCCCCGAAAATTCCGGCCAGGAAGGGGCAAATGCTGAAAAGCACCACCAAGGGAACAGGAAAGGACAGACGATTGTCAAACTGCCCCAAAGGACGGCCAATCAGTGTATACCAGTACTCCTTGCCCTTGATAAAAAAGGTATTTCTCAGAATCTTTAAATACACATCCGGCTGAGCCAGAATTTCTCTTCGATTATAGGTTTCCATGCCTCCGTCCTGTCCTACAATATTGGAAAGATTCAGCGTATCCTCCTGAGGACGGACATAACGGCTAAAGGCATCCAGATTCACCAGCAACAAGGGTAAGACGATGGATAAACCGATGACAAAAATACCGATAAAATACAGCCAAGGGGAGGAAAAGCGTTTAAAGGAAACCATAACGCAAAGCAAAAACAGAAGGGAATACACCATCTTACAGGGGGAAAGTGCTATGGCAATCAGACAAATCCATAGGATTTCCTTAAGTCCCAGCTTTTCCTCGCGAAACTGGTATTGGAAGACCAAGGATAAAAGAAGAAAGCTTAAGGCCAGAATATAGGCATCATAGGACAGGGAAGAAATCAACTCCAAGGTCATGGGGAAAAGACTTATGGAAAAAAGTATTTCCTTCCCCATAGGTATTTTTTCTATAGCCAGACTCCCTAAAATACTGAAAAACAGGAGGTTAAAGAACCTTCCGAAATACAAAAGGGTAAAACGGGAGCCGTAGAGGATTCTTGCAAAGGAAAATCCCAACGCCGGAAAAAAGTAGGCTAAGGGAGTGGTTTTTACCGGCTTTTGCAGAGTAAAGCCATAGCCCTTTTCTTTGGCAAAAAACGAAGCCTTCTGCCTTTCCTCCACCTGTTTTCGATCAATATGCATGCCGAAAACCGTAGCCTCCTCCGGCTTCCCGTCTCCGGTCCAGTCATCTATTTCCTCATCCTCCTTCCGGATTCGAAGATTTCCATCTTTATCATACAGTTTTCCCCCCTGTCCCAGCATTTCCGAAGACAGAGCATAGGCACTGACATAATGCAAAACCTCATCCGGGGCGGATAAGGGCATTAAGACAAAGGAATACAGGGAGCCCAGAATCATCATGCTCAGAAAATAAATTTGGGCAAGCTTCATTTTCCTACGAAAAAGAAAGAAGAAAAAGCCTGCTGCAAAGGCAAGGGAAATCAGACTAAGGAAAATGGTCTCTCGTAAAAATACGGGATGCTCCTTCCATACGCTTAGTAGATTCGTCATTGACTGTCCTCCTGCTCTACTTCCAAATGCTTTTCCCTTTCTCTTTCTTTTCTCTCCTCCAGAGCCATATCCTGCACAATACGATTCACCTTTTCCTCCAGCTTCCCCAATTCCACATGGGTATGGAAAAGCCGTAAAAGCAGAATAAAAATCACCAATAAAAAGAGAAAATTCGGAGTGGAATAAATCCCCAGGCTTCTGGCCATAAAATCCGGCACAAAGGGAAAAATGGCAAAAACAAGCAAGAGAATGGAAAAGAGTAGCCAAAAGATACTCTCTTCAATCCGCATTTTCGCCTTTTTGATGGAACGATGTAAAAACAGACTGGTTCCCAGGCAGACCAATATGATAATCACTCTAAACAAAGGACTCATAGATTACTGTTTTTCCCTTTCTTTGGAAAACTTCTTTCGGAAATACTGAGGATTCACGGTAAAGGCAAACACCCAACTTTTCGGAAGCTTATGATAACGCTTTCCCAGTTGATACCCAAGGAAACGAAAGGCGGTTTTATAAAGGAAGGGGAGGATCAAAAACGCCTTCTTCTCCTGCCAAAGCTTTCCTATACTTCTCCTCAGGTACTTCATTCCTTCCTTTTCCGCAGGAATTTTCGAGAATATCTCCCTATAGTCTCTGTGGGACACCCCCAGGTCAAAGTTTCTATGGAACTGATCCATGGCGGAAAAATGATGGGAATGCCAAACCTCCGCCCTTGGGCAATAGGCTGTTTTTCCTCCCGCCTCCTGCATCCTTGCAGCATAAATCATGTCCTCGTTAAAAATGCTGGGCTCGGAAAAGCCGCCGAGACTTTGAAACAAATCCTTTTTATACATACAACAGACATTGGACTGGAAAAAGCATTTGATGCCAAGCTTCGGCAGCTGCTCTATGCCGCAAATCTTCGGCTCTGTTCCATAGTTAAAGCTCCTGGAAAGCACCTCGTCAAAGGAGCTTTCCTCATCGGTAAGCTGTCTTGCGTAAACCGCCCCGATTTTTTCCTCCCAAGAAAAAGCCTCCAGCAATTCCTTGGTGCAAGAGCTATCCTTTGGAACTGCATCCTCCGTCATACATAGAAAAAAAGGCGCATCCGAAAAAGATACCCCCAGGTTTCTGGCGTAAGCATGGTCAAATTCTTCTTTCTTTATATGTTTTAAAAGGTAAAGCTCCGTATTCCTTCCCTCCAATAAGGACTTGGGAAAAAGAGCTTCTTCCGTATTAATCAAAATAATTTTTCGTGGAGGAACTTCCTGCTTTTCCAGGGCATCCAACAATCTTTTGCATTTCTCATCCGGCTTATAGGTGGGGATGATGACGTCATAGTTTTGCTTCTGACTTTGGGCATTTTCCTGCATTTCCTACCTCCTTTTGGCATTTTAACATGGGTTCTTTAGAAAAGAAAGGCTATAGTTTTAGCTTCTCCTTCTACTCTGCTATAGCTCTTTGCCTCATGAGGAAGAAACCGAGAATGAACTGTCCTTAAATTCTCCCTTCCCGTGTCCCGTAACAAAGAAGAAAAGGAACAAAAAGACCATCATGGAGAGAAAATGCAGACTGCCGTAAAAGAATCCTCCCATAGCTACCACCGGATTTACCGTAAAGAAGGAAAGCAGACTGGCAATACCATAGCCCATAAAAACAAAGCTTTGCTTTCGCTTTAAAATCAAAAGATAGTACTCCGTGTTAGCCAGAGCATAGAAAGCACCTCCCAAAATCAAAATGCAGAAGGTCCATCTTTCTCCTGTAAATTTTCCGGAAAAGCTGCTGCCAAGAATCCACTCCAAAATACTGAGAGCCAGGCCGGAAAAAATAAGGGCCAGAAGAAAAAGTACCAAGGACAGTAAAGCTACCTTTTTAAACAAGGCATTTTCCTGCTTTCGAAAGGCTTTTTCCTTCCCGGTCTGAAAAAGGACCGCCAACTGCGGAAGGGCAGGACGGATAATAAAGTTGGCCAAAAGATAAATGAAGTTTCCGGGCATAAAGAGGAGATTAAAAATACCGGAACGGGAAGAGCCGTAGACCTGATCCACCGCATATTTGCTGGAAGAAAAAACATAAAAGTCTAAGAACACGGAAAGAAAGAGGGTGAAAACCTCCTTCCATAGCTTTGCTAAATCCGATTTGCCGAGACTCTTTTCTTCCCCCAGGGGCTTGGTAGCTTTTAAAGGGAGAAAGGAAAAGAATAAGAAGGAGGCAGCCTGTGCCAGATTCATAGCAATGGCTCCCAAGAAAAGATTTTTAGTGGTGCCAAGAAAAATCAGCAGAGCCAGGACGGAAAAAACCGTGCGAAGAAACATGGACTGTCCGGCCTTATACAAGACGCCCCTTCTTTGCAGCTCCGACTCATACACATCACAAAAGGCATCCCCTATTTTAAAAAGGCATAGGAAGAATAAAATCAGACTCTTCTCCCCGGTATAAAGCCCGCTACCGTACTGAAAAAGAAGGAAAAGCACAGCCAAAATCAGAGCCAATCCTCCGGTAAGACTGCGAAACTGCCTATATTGTCGAAAAGAAAACTCTCCCTTCATATCCGTGATATGAAAGGGGCGAAGTCCAAAGTACGCCACAATGAAAAACTGTTGTCCCAAAGTAGAGTAACCGAAGCCGAAGATTCCTCCCTGCTCCTCCCCCCCTAAACGAAGGACAAAGAAAGCCAGCACCATGGAAGCCAAGGCATAACACATACTGCCTATCCCGTTCCAAAGCACATCTTTTTTCATGAAGGAAGGCTTCCGCCCTCCCTGTTTTCCTACCAACTCTACACTCATTACGCTTTTCTACACTACTTTCTATTCTTTAAAGTGCCGCTTGTATAAACGCTCTCCACTTCCATGGAAGTTCCCGGTTTAAAACTTAGCTCTTCTTCCCTTTATTTCTATCCTTTTATATTTTTGTATTCCCGAAAAATAAGATAGACAAAAGTACTCTGGTCATATATTTTGCCGCATTCCAAGGCTTTAGATAGGACTCTCCCTGCCGTCTTTCCCGAATTTTTACAGGCACCTCGGAAATCGTCATTCCCGCCAAAAGTAAATGAGCCAAGGTATCCGGCTCCGGAGAGAAATTTCGTTCTCTGGAAAAGCGAAGAATGGCTTCCCGTCCGTAAATCCGAAGTCCACAGGTGGGGTCCGTCAGTTTTGTTCCGGTTCTTAAAAGAATAGCCAGACTGATTAAGGCAGAACCGAAGTCTCGTAAAGAGCCTCCTTTTTTCTTTTCCAAAAAACGGGAGCCGCAAACAATGTCCACGCCATTTTCCGCTTCCTCCAGCAAAGCCGCCACATCCTCCGCCCGGTGTTGTCCGTCGCCGTCAAACTGCAAGGCATAGGCATAGCCTCTTTGATCCGCATAGCGCATACCGGTTTGAAAACAGGCCGTTAAGCCGAGATTTTCCGGAAGAGCAAGGTAGGAATAGCCCTTTTTCTGACAAAGCTCCACAGTTCCGTCCGTGGAACCGTCAGAAACGATAATATATTCCGCTTTAGGGTCTACGGACAAAATGTCTTCCACCACCGCATCCAGACTTTTCGCCTCATTATAGGCGGGAATAATCCAGAGTAATTTCTTTTCTCCCAACATTTCCTCCTTAGAAGAATTTTATGCAAAGTTTTTATCTGTCTTAGCTAGGAAAGATAAAAAT
Source organism: uncultured Oribacterium sp. (assembly GCA_963545375.1). Classification (GTDB taxonomy): domain Bacteria; phylum Bacillota; class Clostridia; order Lachnospirales; family Lachnospiraceae; genus Oribacterium. The sequence continues at coordinate 7,002 of CAUUJL010000048.1, read as the reverse complement.
CATCATAATACTTTCCGTAAAAACCATAGCGGATAGTGTTTTCCGGCTTTTGAGAAGGAAAATCCGCCATCGGCTTTGTTTCTGACCGCATTGTTACAGCATCCTCTCCATCCGCATCCCTTTCCGATGCCTCAGAAAGATAGAAGCTTACTGCCTCTTCCACAAAGGGCGCGCCTGCCAGCACGGAAAATCCTATTCCCCCGGAAGGTCGGGGATTGATTTCCAGAAAATAAAAGCAGTCCTCCTGCTCCTCGTAAATCCACTCAAAATTCACAAGACCATAAAGATTTAAAGCTTCCGCAATCCGCCTGCACTGCCTTTCTATGCCCTTCTCCGGCAAAATTTCCACACTGACTCCGGCTCCATTTTTCGTCCGAAGATTTTCTTTCCGTACCAGTGCTCTATCCACTCCCCCATGACCTCGAAAGTAATCTACGGTATAGACCTTCCCTTCGATTTTTCTTTGGAAAATGTAGTTCTTCTCCTCTTCTCTCCACATCTTATTGCAGAAAAATCCCAACTGATCCTCATCTTCTATCTCACACAAGCCCTCTGAGGAACGGCCGTTTCTTTTCTTGGCAATCATGGGAAAAGATAGATTCTCAAAATCCATCTCTTCATACTCTTCTCCGGGAATCACGGAAAAGCCCTCTTCCAGCTTGTCGGAAAGAAATTTGCTTAAAAGGTATTTGTCCCGAATCAGGCCTAAATCCCCCTTGGGAATACAAAGAGTAATTCCCTCCTTTTGAAAACGCTCCTTATGTTTTTCGTAAAAATCCACTTCCAAATCAATCAGCGGAAAAATGGCGGAAAGCTTCCACTTCTTACATAAGGAAAGGATGCTTTCCAAATAATTCTCTTCCTCCCGTACCAAGGGGATTTGGGCAAAGTCCTTTACCCTTTTCGCCATGGGAATCCACTCTTTAGGATAACAGTCCGCACCATATACGGTATAGCCCTTCTTTTCCAGTCCTTCTATAACCGTCTTGGTGGAAAAGGAGCCCAAGGCTGTACACAGAATATTTTTCATGAGCACTCCTTTTGTAAAATAACGGAAATTCTTTCAATATCGGAAAAATCCAAATCTGGATAGATGGGCAAAGTCAGTATTTCCTCTGCAATTCTCTTGGCTATCGGTGTACTATCCCCCGAAAACTTCCCTTTATAGCATTCGTAGTCGGAAATCAAGGGATAAAAGTATTTTCTGGGATGAATGCCTTCCTGTTCCAGAAGAGAAAATACCCGGTTTCTTCTTCCCTCTCCCAAAATCCGAACCGGTAAATAGGCATAGTTTTTCTCCACACCCTTCTGCTCCTTAGGGAAAATAAGACCGGGAAGCTCCTTTAACAGGCTTTCGTAATGCCGGTATCGCTTCTCTCTTTCCTTGATATATTCCTCGATATGCCAAAGATTGCAAAGTCCCATGGCAGCGGAAAATTCATTCATTTTCCCGTTACAGCCCACCAACTCCACGCTTTCCTGCCCCATGATGCCGAAATTCTTTAAGGCATAAAGCTTATGCATAAGCTCCGGATTTTTCTCCCCTATGCAAACCGCACCGCCCTCAATACTGTGAAAAACCTTGGTGGCATGAAAGGAAAACATGGAAGCATAACCAAAGCTTCCTACTCCTCTTCCATGATAACGTTCCCCAAAGGCATGGGCAGCATCATAGAGTACCGGAATTCCGTATTCTTTAGAGATTTTATCCAGCTCCTCCACAGCGCAAATATGTCCATAAACATGCACCGGTAAAATCGCCACCGTATCCTTTGTAATAAGGGAGCGAAGCTTCTTTACATCCAAGGTATAAAAATCCTCTTCAATATCGCAAAACACCGGTGTACAGCCGTTTCGTACAATAGCATGGGTAGTGCTGGCAAAGGAAAAGGAAGTGGTAATAATTTCTCCCTTTTTTCCAAGGCTTTCAATCAAAAGCTCTAAAGCAATATGACCGTTTACAAAAAGCTCCGTATTTTCCACGGAAAGAAAGGCGGAAAGCTCTTTTTTAAAATGTTCATGGAATTCCCCCATATTGGTTAATAGACGAGTTTCCCATAGCTTTTCCAAATAGGGAAGAAATTCCTCCAAAGGAGGAAGGCTTGATTTTGTAACGTAGAGCTCTTCTTTCTTTTTCATTACTTCCTCCTTAAATTCTGTCGAGATTTTTACAATTCTATAGTAATCCCATGAAAATGTAAATGCTCCCTAGTTCTTTTTGCGTTTTTGTGTTAAGGTTCATAGGTATATTAGAATTTAAGGAGGTTAACTATGAATCAAGCGAAAAAGTTCGCTGCCATTCTTACGCTAATGAGTATCTCTGCATCCCAGCCCTTTCTTGCCCTGGCAAATCCGGTAGAGAGCACAGAGAATACTGCCATTGTATATACAGAGGAAAATGCCCCCTCAATTTCTCAGGGTCCTGTAGAGGGAAGTAATAGTGCAGTGCTAAGCCCCGGAAATACAAGTTCCGGAAGCGGCAATGCCGGAGAGAATACAAACAATAGTTCCCAGAATAACAGCGGAGAGAACAATGCCACCGTACAGGAATCCGCTCCATTGGAAAAAACAGAGCTTACAGTAGATGCCATTCGTCCCTTTATGACCACCGATCATGCGGGAGACATGACCCCAGACCCTGTTTTAAATCTGGTTCCTTTGGCGACCTACTATATTTATAATTCCGCCGGAGAACGAATCGACTACGGTTACAGTCAGGACAACCAGTCCTTTACCTTCAGCCCCAACGGCTTTCAAAGAATCATGCTGGAGCACCAGAACGTAGGAAGATGGTATTATCGTACCTATTCTCCCTCAAGCTCCTGGGGTCCCTGGGCAGCTTCCGGTGAAACCACTCCGGACAAGGGAACCGTTACCGCTATCATGCTGAGAGTTAAGGGTTATACCCATACCATGGGAGAAATCTACTACCGTGCAGTATTAAGTGACGGTACCGTAACGGATTGGGCGAAAAGCGGAGAAGCCTGCGGAAGCTTTTCCGGAGACAAGTACATTGTGGGCTTAAAGATTGCCCTATGGAAAAATGGTGTAGAATTTAGCGGAAAGCGCGGGAAGGCATTAGACAGTGCATATCAGGAGGGACTCTATTTTGAAAATGGAGAACCTAAGTACCAAACCGCCGACAACAGCCCCTATACCGGCTATGCCTTTGACCCGGATTCCAACCAGTACTACTTTGAAAACGGTGTTGCCCAGAGAGGCTGGAAGGTCGTAAACGGCTATCGCATTTACCTAAACGAACAGGGTATTGCCTTAAAGGACTTAGAGCCGATTATGGGTAAGCAGGCTGCCTACAGTATCCGTATTAATAAAGAAACCAGAACCCTCTATGTAATGACCAAGGACGAGGAAGGAAAATTCACTATTCCTTATAAAACCATGATGTGTAGTGTGGGACCGGATACCCCTCTTGGTACTTTCAAGATTTACCAGAAATATCGTTGGCACTTCATGCACAAGGATTGCTACACTCAGTTCCTCTCCCGTTTCTACAAGGGATTTTTGATTCATTCCTTATTGTATGAAAAGGCGGACCCCAACAGCTTTGATGCCATCAACTACAACTTTATCGATCAGGCTATTTCCGGCGGATGTATCCGTTTAAGAGCCATCGATTCCCAGTGGGTCTACGAAAACTGTAAGAACGGTACCCCCGTAACCGTGTATTCCGATGCCTGGGACAAGGGTCCCATCGAAAAGGATGCCATCATGCAGGCTATCCCCAGAGAGCAGAATTACGATCCTACGGATCCTGTTGTTGCCGGCAAGCAAAGTGCAGAGGATGCCAAGAGTGTAGCCGACTCCAAGAAGGAAGTAGCTAAGGAAGCGGAAGAAAATATCATTGAACCCAATGCCTAAGGGACAAACAAATGAAAACAACCATCGTTATACCAAACTATAATGGAGCTCATTTTTTAGAAAAGTGCATGCCTGCTTTGCTTTCGCAAAGTAGGCAGGACTTTTCTATTCTTTTTGTGGACAATGCTTCCAAGGACGACAGTGAAAAACAAATCCGGTATTGGATGGAGCAGGATCCGGAGCGGATTTTCCTGATTCAAAATACGGAAAACACAGGCTTTGCCACTGCAGTGAACCAGGGAATTCTCTGGGCCAAGGGGCAGGGAGCAAGCTATGCCCTGCTTTTAAACAACGATACGGAGGTGGCTCCGGATTTTGTGGAGCAGCTTCTGCTTTTCATGGAAGAAAAAGAAAAAAAAGGAGAAAAGGTATTTGCCCTTTCCTCCAAAATGGTAAAGATGCATGACCCCAGCCTGATGGATGATGCCGGGGACGAACTGTGTCTCTTAGGTTTTCCCTTCCAAAGAGGTTTAGAGGATGAAGCCTCCCGGTGGACTAGGGCTGAAAAGGTATTTTCCGCCTGCGGAGGAGCTTCCCTATACAGTATTCCTCTTTTAGAAGAAACCGGGCTTTTTGATGAAAGGCACTTTGCCTATTTAGAGGATGTAGACCTTTCTTTTCGGGCCCAGTGGAAGGGCTATTCCGTTTACTACTGCCCTACTGCTCTCTGTAAGCATGTGGGCTCCGGAACCAGCGGAGGAAAATACAGTGATTTTAAGGTAGAGCTTTCTGCCAGAAACTCTATCTTCCTTCTATACAAAAACTTCCCTCTCGGCCTGAAAATTCTGAACTTCCTTCCATTCTTACTGGGGATTTTGATTAAGGCTCTTTACTTCCAAAAAAAAGGCTATGGAAAGGCCTATCGAAAGGGTATCTTTAGAGGCTTAAAGGAGAGAAGGGAAATGAAGAAGGTAGATTTCCGGGAAGTGCCTCTTGGAAGAATGATTGCTATCGAGGCAAGACTTTTTAAAAATTGCTTTGTATATCTTTCGGAGAGAAAGAGGAGAAGAAAGGGGCTACGCTCCGATGCTGTGTAGACAGGAAATCGGGCACGCTTTCGCCAATCTCGCTCTGCGTAATTAATAAGCTGTAGAAAAATCAAGGGCAACGCTTCGAAGCTGTATGGATATGAAAGCGGGCACGCTCTCGCTAACTTCGCCGTCGTAGCAGTACTAACTTCAAGCTTCGCATAGCTCGCTTTCAGTAAGTACTGACGGGCTCAGATTGCCCTCTTTCATATCCATACAGCTTCATTCGCTTCGGCTTTGGATTTCTACAGTTCTTCCCTTCACCGGCTTTCTACAAGTTCTGACGGGCTCTGGTTTTCCTCTTTCATGTCTACATAGCATTTGCCGCTTTGATTTTGGATTTCTACGATACTGAAATAAGAGGAGATCGCAGGAACTTGCTTTCTATGACGAGGTATTAAGGAATCTTTGCGAGGGCTTAGGCTATGCACGAAAAAGACGGTCACTAGGCTTCCGTAGGGAGCTGCACTCTAGCAACGAAGGCGGGCGCATGTTTGAGCCCGAAGGGCGAGTTTGCGCAGGAGCCTGAGTGAAAAAGCGAGTGCAGCGAGTAGGAAACGTAGTGTGTCTTTGAGGCAAAGCCTAAGCCGAAGCAAGACATTCATTAGTCTGTATGATAGAGTTGCCAACGATTACTTGACAGAGCATATTTTATCGCAAGTTCCAATCTCACCCACCTGAAAGCTCTACTTGCTGATGCTTCAAAAGGGCACTATGGTCGTGAAAAGGCCATCGAAATCAGAGAGACTGCAAAATCTTCTATCGGATCACTTATGCCTGCTAAATCAATGGAACTCAGGCAGACAATCCGCCGAATTGACACACTGACTTCCGATATTAAAGAAGTCGAGCAGTCCATTCAGAAAATCATGGATGAGTGTGGTTCTCCAATTACAACTATTCCCGGCATCAAGTATCGTATGGGTGCAATGATTCTAGCAGAGATTGGAGACTTTACACGCTTTAGCAATGCAGATCAGGTTCTTGCTTATGCAGGACTATCTCCGTCTACGTACCAGTCCGGAAAACTAATATCTTCTTATGCTCGCATGGAAAAACGTGGCTCTAAGTATCTGCGTTACGCACTTTTCAATGCTGCTATATATGCTTCTGTGTGGGACGAGCGATTCAGGCTCTATCTGTCAAAAAAGCGGGCAGAGGGCAAGCACTACTATGTCGCAATAAGCCATGTGGTTAAAAAGCTTGTCAGAACCATCTTTCGGATGGAAATAACCCATACGTCATATCAGCCTTTATAAGTTAAATTAGCTCATAATCTTTTCTGAGAGCATCATCGCTGATGCTCTATTCGTCATACAGTTTTCAATGTACTAATCTATCTAAAATACGTTTCCGTATTTTATTCTGAAAATCTTAATTTTATGCTTGACCATTAATAGTTAGTCTTGTAAAAATAATAAATTTTATTATTTTTATATCATAGCAGAGATTCATAGGAATGGCAAATAAAGGCGGGTTTTTCCTAAGGCTTCAAAAATAGGCTTTGTCATTACGGCGTGCTTATAAGAGAATTGTATAATCGCTTTTTTATTAGTTGATTATGTATAAGTTATTGCCAAAAAAATATTTGGATTTCTGAAAAATATAGGACTAAATATATAGAAATCATTCTGACAAAGTGGCATAATTTGACTATACTAACAATAATCTAAGAGATACCCTTCATAGAGGAATGCCGTATAAGATAAGTCTAAATATAATATAGGCATTAACAAGTGAATGGCACTGAATCGTATCAGCGATGTATTGTGCAAACCAGACTAAGAAAGAGTTTCCATGAATTATGGAACAAATGATTTTGTGGTTAGAACTAGTGGCAATGATTAATTCATGTAAAAGCAAAGTACTGAAAAACTATTACCTAGAAACGATGTTACGTATCCGTATTCTGCAGTAAATATAAAAATGTGGCAGATATTGTTGTTACGAACGAGACCATTGATAGCAGTATTTTTTTCTCGGTTTGCTATAGTGGATGCTTTAAGATAATATATCTAAAGCATACCTATAAATATTATGAAAGACTAACTATTAATAGTCAAGCAAAAAATTAAGATTTTCAGAATAAAATACG
>CAUUJL010000047.1:0-17615 GCA_963545375.1 uncultured Oribacterium sp. | reverse complement strand
GGAAGACGCTGATGGAGGAAGAGATGCGGAAGTATACGCTCGAGGACATTCATGCGGGGCTAGCTTCCGATGATCGGGATTGTTACGCTGCTCTTGTTTCACTGAGATCATTTGATTCAAGATAATACTACCGGGGCGTATCCCGGAGAGAAGGGGAGGAAACACATGTTAAAGTATTTGATTATCGGCGCGGGCGGGGTCGGCGGCACACTCGGCACCTATCTGCTTCGCGCAGGACTTTCGGTGAGTTTTCTGGCACACGGCAAGACCTTGGAGGCACTTAAAAAGAAGGGACTCGCGCTGGTAAAGGACAGCGGTGAGGAGACTTTTTCGCCGGTCGCTGCGTTTGATGAGACAAGTTACAGCGAGACGCCGGATGTCATTTTCCTCGCGCTGAAGTCCTATTCGATTGACAGCGTCCTGCCGTTTCTTGAGCGCGTCGCCACGGCGCATACGGTCATCATCCCGCTCTGCAATGTCTTCGGGACGGGAGAGAAGTTACAGAAAAAGTTGGAGAAGCCGCTGGTCACGGACGGCTGTATTTATGTGATGGGCAATGTCGAGGAAGCGGGCAGAATCCGTCAGCTCGGCAGCTTAATGCGCGTGGTTTACGGCGTCCGGAAACCGGAGGAGGCGCGCCCTGTCCTCGAGGAAGTGAAGGCGGATCTCACGTGGGCGGGTGTCGAAGCGGTGCTGAGTGACAACATCCGCCGCGATTGCATGAAGAAATTTGCCTACCTCTCGCCGCACGGTGCGGTAGGCACTTACTTCCATATCACGGCGGCGCATTTGCAGCGCGAGGGCGAGTACCGAAACTTTTATCGCGGCCTGGTACGCGAAGTGCTCGCGATTGCGGAGAAGATGGGCATCGCCATGGACGGCTACAGTGAGGCGGACAGCCTGAAGGTGGTGGACGGACTTGCACCCGAGATGACCACCTCGTTTCAGAAGGATGTCGCGGACATGAGAAAGTCCGAGGTCGACGGGCTTATTTATGAAGTGCAGCGTCTCGGGAAGCGCTACGGGATCGAGACGCCCTATTACGATGAGGTGATTGAGTCCCTGCAGTCGCGCGGCGTGGAGTGAGCCATGGGACTCCGGCGCAAGCACTAGCAGCCGAAGCAATCCGCATGATTGACATGATTTATCATCGGGACAATAGCTTTAAAGAATCATCTACAGAAGAGAGACCAACGAACAGGCAACAGAGCTGACTAAAGAATATGGAAAAAGTTATTCCAAAAGAAATCTTCAGTATTTCCGCAAATTTTATCAGTGCTTTGCTGATATTGAGATTGTGAACCCATGCGTTCACAATCTGACTTGGACACATTTTCGCAGTCTTTTACGAGTCTCGGATGAGGATGCCAGAGTTTGGTACATGAGCGAGGCAGCTCATGAAAACTGGAATGTACGAATGCTTGACCGAAATATCAGTACGCAGTATTATCACCGCCTGTTGCAGTCTCCAAAAAAAGAAGCTGTCATTGCAGAAATGAAGCGGAAAAATGACCAACTTTCCAAAACACATTTTGAGCTTGTGAAAAGCCCTGTTGTTGCAGAGTTCCTTGGCTTTAAGAATGAAGGAAGTTATTTGGAAAGTGATTTGGAGTCTGCAATTTTGTCCCATATCCGCGATTTCCTTATGGAAATGGGAAGAGGATTTGCCTTTGTGGCAAGACAGCAGCATATTGTGACAGAAACAGAGGATTATTTTATAGATCTTGTTTTCTATAATATAGAATTGAAATGTTATGTACTGGTGGATTTGAAGATGGGCAAAATTACTCATCAGGATGTTGGACAGATTGATATGTATGTCCGTATGTATGATGATCTGAAACGTACCGCTGGAGATAATCCGAGCATTGGTATACTGCTATGTTCGGAAACTGACGAGGATATTGCCCGCTATTCTGTTTTGCACGATAATAACGGGCTATTCATGTCGAAATATCTAATTTATTTACCTACCGAGGAACAGCTGAAGCAGGAAATAGAACGGCAGAAAGCGGTTTTCTATATGCAGCATCCGCTTCAAATAGAGGAAGACGGTAAAAACAATGAGCGATGAGAGAAAACAGATCATACCGGAGGAACTGATTCAGCAATACTGCCCGAAAGCGGTGCAGAGTGAAATCGTTCGTATTCTGGACAATTTCACAGAACTTACAGCATAACTTACATCAAGAAAGAAACAGTATGAGTATTACCGAACTAAATTACTTGAACAGCCACAAAATAAAAGTCAAATGCTTGCAGTTGCGCACAGTATTGACATTTGTTTTAGACAACCTATAATGAAAAATGAACAACGGGGAGCTCGTTGAGAGCTGAGAGTGGATTGAACAATCCTGACCCATAACCTGATTTGGATAATGCCAACGTAGGGAAATAGTCCGCTAAGGGACAGGTACTTATGATTCTTCATTCAGAATCTCATGGGTCCATGAATTCTACGCTATCCTTTTTGGGGATGGCGTTTTTTTATTCCACTTTAATAAGCCCTAATCCATCAGGAAGCCGGCAAAGTAGTGTACAGAAAGAAAGGAGCAAAAAGTGAAGGAATGTTTGGAAAATGTCAGAAGAAAAGCCCCATTGGTGCATAATATTACAAATTATGTAACGGTAAACGATGTGGCAAATGTGATCCTGGCCATAGGCGCCAGTCCGATTATGGCAGATGATCGGGAAGAGGTGGAAGAAATTACAGCGATTTGTGGTGGATTGAATATCAATATCGGAACCCTGAATCAAAGAACCATAGAGTCCATGCATTTGGCAGGAAAAAAAGCCAATGCTCTTGGACATAAAATACTCTTAGACCCTGTAGGAGCAGGAGCTTCCGTCCTTAGGACAAAAACAGCCCTTTCTTTAATGAAGGAAGTGCATTTTGATGTAATTCGGGGAAATGTCTCCGAAGTGAAAGCTTTGGCATTGGGAAGCCAATCCACAAAAGGCGTAGATGCGGATGCTGCAGATGTGGTGAGTGAGGAAAATCTTCCGCAGATGCTATCCTTTGCAAAAAAATATGCCAAAAGTTTCGGTACTATCATCGCCATTACAGGCGCTATCGACCTGGTGACAGATGGGGAGAGGGCTTACGTTATTCGGAATGGGTGCAAAGAAATGAGCAGGATTACCGGTACAGGCTGTCAGCTTTCCGGCCTGATTACCGCATTTTTAGTGGCCAATCCGGACAAGGCCTTGGAGGCAGTTGCCGCAGCCACCTGTACCATGGGGCTTGCCGGAGAAATCGGGAAAGCTCATTTGCAGGAAGGAGAAGGAAATGCCAGCTATCGGAATCGCATTATAGACGCCATTAGCCTGATGACAGGGGAAGAGCTGGAAAAAGGAGCGAAGTATGAAATTCGATAAAGACTCCCTCTTGCTGTATGCGGTGACGGACCGACATTGGCTTAAGGGAAGAAGCTTAAAAGAAGATGTGGAGTCTGCCCTTAAGGGTGGCGCAAGCTTTATTCAATTACGGGAAAAGGAAGACATGGCTCTAGACCATGATGCCTATCTTCAAGAAGCCCTGGAAATAGGAAAGCTTTGTAGAAGTTATGGTGTTCCCTTTGTTTTGGATGATGAAGTGGAATTGGCTATAGAAGCGGATGCGGACGGCGTTCATGTAGGCCAGGAGGACATGGAAGCGGGAAGAGTTCGGGAAAAACTGGGAAAAGAGAAAATCCTGGGGGTATCGGTACAGACCGTGGAGGAAGCCATTCTTGCCAAGGAAAGAGGGGCAGACTATCTGGGAGTGGGGGCAGTGTTCCCCACAGGATCCAAAAAAGATGCGGTGGATGTGAGTTTAGAAACTCTAAAAGCGATTTGTGAGGCGGTGGATCTTCCGGTGGTGGCTATCGGCGGCATCAGCAGAGACAATGTGATGGAATTAAAGGGGAGCGGGATTGCAGGAATAGCCGTGATTTCTGCGATTTTTGCAAAGCCGGATATAGAGAAGGCTACAGCGGATTTACGGAAGCAGTGCCTGAAAATGCTATTTCCGGAAAAGGAAGGATAGGAGATGAAATTTTCCCGTTTGCAGGAAGAAAGTTAGAGCATCAAATAATCAGAAAAAAGCCAGATCATCAAATAATCAGAAAAAAGTCAGAGCAGAAAAGTGCTCTTAAAAGAAAGAAGGTAGGAAAATGAGAACAGCATTAAGTATTGCAGGAAGTGATTCCAGTGGCGGTGCGGGCATTCAGGCGGATATCAAAACCATGACCATGAACGGCGTTTATGCCATGACCGCCATTACTGCCTTAACGGCACAGAACACCTGCGGTGTGAGAGGAATTGTAGAAATAAGTCCGGATTTTCTGGGGCAGCAGTTGGATGCTGTCTTTGAAGACATTTTTCCGGATGCGGTAAAGATTGGAATGGTCTCCTCAACGGCACTGATTGAGGTAATCGCGGAAAAACTGAAATTCTATGGGGCAAAGAATATTGTTGTGGATCCGGTGATGGTGGCAACCAGCGGTGCGCGTCTTATAGAGGATGAGGCTTTTGATGCCTTAAAAAGAAAGCTTCTTCCTTTGGCAACGGTTATTACTCCAAATATTCCGGAGGCGGAAATCCTGACGGATACCGGGATTAAAGATGCAGATGCGATGGTGCAGGCCGCTTGCAGCCTTTCAGAAAAATACGGATGTTCTGCGCTGGTAAAGGGAGGGCACAGCATTAATGATGCCAATGATGTGTTGTTTAAGGCAGGGGAAAAAAAAGAAATCTGGTTTGAAGGGAAGAGAATCCAAAATCCCAATACCCATGGTACCGGTTGCACCCTGTCCAGCGCCATTGCTTCCAATCTTGCCAAGGGAATGGAATTGGAAGAGGCTATAGAGAAGGCTAAGGCCTATCTTTCCGCTGCGTTGGCGGCTATGCTGGATTTAGGGAAGGGTTCAGGTCCCTTGGCCCATAATTTCAATATTTCAAGTGAATTGTAAAAACGAAAAGGAGAGTATAGAAATGGAAAATGTAAGAAAACAAAAATTTGACGGATTTGCCAATCTTTATGACGAGTGGTTTATGAAGAACGAAAAACTATTTACCAGTGAACTGAGACTTTTTGAAAAGGCTCTAGGAGACATTCAGGGGAAGAAACTACTGTCCGTGGGATGTGGAAGCGGACTTTTTGAGAGTTACATAGACAGTTCCCATATTGAAGGTGTTGAACCGTCAGAAGATATGGGGAAAATTGCGGAGAAGCGGGGAGTCAAGATTCTTCAGTATGGCCTGATTGAGGATGTGGAACTAAAGGAGGAAAGCTATGATATAATTTATTTTAACGGAAGCTCCAGTTATATAGAGGATTTAAGTCCTGCTTACGGAAAATGCCTGAAGGCTTTAAAGAAGGGAGGAAAATTAATTCTTTTGGATGTTCCCAAGGAGAGCGCCTTTGGCTTTATGTATCTTCTGGCAAAGAGCGTAAATAGCTATGAGCACGAATACTTGAAGGGTACCATGCCGGAGCTACCTTATCCCCTTGGCTTGGTCTCCGCGGGAGTATGGCATACTACGGAAGAGAAAATTAATGTTTTGAAAAGCCTGGGTATTCAAAAGTTTTCCTTCTACCAGACCCTTTTGAAAAATCCCATGTATACCAATGAGGAGCCGGAGGAAGTAGTCGAGGGCTATCAAAGCGGTGGATATGTAGCCATTATTGCGGAAAAATAAGGAAGAACTAAGAAGAACTAAGAAGACTAGGAAGAAAAAAGAAGAAATATGGTGGGGTATGGCGAAACTATCGGAACTTCTTTATGAGAAGGCAGAGAGCCTTTGGCTTTCCTCTATGGAAGAGCCTTTTTTGGTAAAAATGGCGGAAGGGACTCTGAATCAGAGTCTCTTCGGTAACTATATGCTACAGGATTATTTTTATCTTCTGGAGTATATTAAAATTCTTAAAGAATTACGTTCTCTTGCGAAAAATCCTGCAATGCAGCGTTTTATGGAGGAGATTATTTCCGTTACGGAGATGGAGTGTTTCCTGGTTCACGTCCCGGAAATGAAGAGGCTGGGCATAGGGGATGAGGAGATAAAAAAGACTAAAGCTTGCCAGGTAGTCTGTAACTATACTTCTTATATCCATAAACAAGTCAAGGAGGAGGGATTTTTGGCCGGTCTTACGGCATTGCTTCAGTGCTCCTGGAGCTATGCGTATATAGGGCGAAAAATGACGAAAAAGTATGGAGGCACAATACAAACATCTCCGTATAAAGCATGGTTTGACGCCTATTCAGCAAAAGAGTATGTAGAGGCCAATCAACTGTGGATAGACAGCTTGAATAGAGAATGGGAAGCGGTAAGATCTGAGAATGAAAGTCAAGATGTGGAAAATACAGAGAAGCTTTGTAATATTTTTCAGAGATGTGCAGAATATGAATTACTATTATGGAAGAGCCTATATCAATTAAGCCCATAAGGAAAATGTGTAAGAGGAGGTGGTGGATTTTGATTAAGGGAGTAATATTTGATATAGACGGAACCCTTCTGGATTCTATGCCTCTATGGAATAATTTAGGAGAGCGTTATCTTCAGAAATTGGGCTTTACTGAAGAGGAGACAGAGGGGCTTAGCCAGAGGATTTCCACTATGCCCTTTGCAGAGGGAATTCATTATATAAAGAAGGAATATTCTCTGGCTATTTCGGAAGAAAGAATTCGAGAACAGCTTCAGGAGATGATAGCAAAGGCTTATTGTGATGAGGTAGTCTTGAAAGAAGGAGTCAAAGAATATTTACAATTTCTGAAGGAGCGTGGAATTCCCTGCATCCTTGCAACAGCAGGAGATGCTTCTTTGGCTACCGTTGCCCTAAAACGGCTTAAAGTATGGGAGGAGTTCCAGGGACTTTTGCTTTGCGAAGAATTTAATACCTCCAAGCGGGAGGCAAAGATCTATTTTTTGGCGATGGAGAGACTTTCCTTGTCCAAACCGGAGGATGTATTGGTTTTTGAAGATGTGCTCCATGCTATCAAAAGTGCTAAGCAGGCAGGCTTTCAGGTTTGCGGAATCCTGGATGAAGCGAACAGGGAAGATTGGGAGAAGATTCAGGAGGTGGCAGACTTTACGGCTAAGGATTTTTATGAACTTGTCTATTTTTCTTGACTGCGGTGGGTAATAAAAGATTGACATCAATTAGTATATTTGGTAGCTTACTTGTAAGGTTTGGTAATTCTCAGCCAATAAGTGGGAAGCGATAAGGTTTGGTGATCAGCGACCATGATAGCTGATGATAAAGGAAGGGAGGCCTTATGGCCTCCCTCTTTTCATGAAGAAAAAGTGTTTCTATTGTGAAAAAGTTCTCTGAATCAGTTGGAATCAATAATTAGAACAATCGAATATTTCCTCAAAATATTCTCACTAAATCATTATCCTGTAGCAAAATTGATGATTTTATGGTAATATTCCAGATACAATTAAACATTTTGTACAGGAGGATTTTTTATGAAGAAAAAATTATGTACCGTGGCAGTATCGCTTATGGTAGGTCTTTCTCTGATGGCATGCGGAGGAAATGCAAAGCAGGCTGAGTCGGCAAAGGGCTCTGAGGCAGGAACAACGGCGGCAGCGGAAGAAAAGGGAACTGATTCTGCTGAGAAGGCTGAGGATGTGAAGGGCTCCGGAGAAGTTGTAGTGTATTCTCCCAACTCCGATAGCGAGATTGCAGCGGTAGTACCATTGTTTGAGGAGAAGACAGGTATTAAGGTTATCATTCAGTCTATGGGAACCGGAGATGTTCTGGCAAGACTGGAAGCGGAGAAGGATAACCCTCAGGCAGATGTGAACTGGGGAGCCATCAATATGTCTTTCTGGATGGGACAGCAGGATTTATATGAGAAGTATGTTTCTCCCAATGATGCGAAGTTACCAAAGGAGTATCAGAATCCTAACGGATATTTTGAGTATACAAAGCTTTCCGGTTCCGCAGCTCTTCTTTTAAACAAGGATGTTTTTAAAGAGCTGGGACTGGATGCGGAGAAGTTCAATTCCTATGAAGATTTACTGGAGCCGAAGTTAAAGGGACACATTGCCATGGGAGATCCTACTAACTCTTCCAGCGCCTGGGCAGAGCTTACCAATATGCTTTTGGTAAAGGGTAAAGAACCTTATGATGATGCCGCTTGGGATTGGGTAGCAAAATTTGTAGATCAGCTGGATGGAACTATTCTTTCCTCCTCTTCTCAGATTTACAAGGGAACAGCTGATGGGGAGTATGCAGTGGGTGTTTCTTACGAGGATCCTTGCGTAAGCTTATTGGAAGATGGTGCTGAGAACTTGAGAGTTGTTTACCCCTCTGAAGGTGCTGTATGGTTACCTGCCGGTGTAGCTATCGTAAAGGGTGCTAAGAACGAAGAAAATGCCAAGAAGTTTATCGACTTCTTGATTTCCGAAGAAGGACAGGAAGCTCTGAAGGATACCACCATTCGTCCGGTTATGACCTCTGTGGAAAATACTTCCGAGTTTATGCCTCCATTCTCCAAGATCAAAGTAGCTTATGAAGACATTAAGCTGGTAGCGGAGAAGAAGGAAGAGTGGCAGAATCGTTGGCAGGAGTTAGTAAAAAAGTAAAGAGTTAGAATAGGGGCTGTAAAAAATAGTTTCAATATTCTATTTTTTACAGCCCTTTTTGTAAAGGGGAAGATTTTATGAGCGTGAATATTCGAATCCAAAATGCAGTAAAGAAATATGGGGACAATGTAGTTATTCCGGATTTGTCCTTAGATATTAAAGAAGGAGAGTTTTTTACCCTGTTGGGCCCTTCAGGCTGTGGAAAAACGACTTTGCTGCGTATGATTGCAGGCTTTAACTCCATTGAGGGTGGGGATTTTTATTTTGGTGATAGAAGAATTAATGATTTAGACCCTTCCAAGAGAAATATCGGAATGGTTTTCCAAAACTATGCGATTTTCCCGAACATGACCGTAGAAAAAAATGTGGAGTTCGGTTTAAAGAATAGAAATGTATCCAAGGAAGAAAGAGCGGTGGAAGTTAAGAAATTTCTGAAGCTGATGCAGATAGAAGATTTTGCGGAGCGTATGCCGGAGAAGCTTTCCGGAGGACAGCAGCAAAGAGTGGCATTGGCAAGAGCTCTGGTGATTAAGCCGGATGTGCTTTTGATGGATGAGCCCTTGTCCAATCTGGATGCCAAGTTAAGAATCGAGATGCGTACCGCCATTAAACAATTACAAAACAGTATCGGCATTACCACGGTTTATGTTACCCACGACCAGGAAGAGGCAATGGCGGTATCCGACAGAATTGCGGTATTTAACCATGGCGTGATTCAGCAAATCGGAACCCCCAAGGCCTTGTATCAAAGACCGGCAAATCTGTTCGTAGCCAACTTTATCGGTCACAGCAATGAGCTGGAAGGAAGCTTGACAAAGGAAAACGGTCAAATGGTGATTTCTGTTTGTGATGATTATTCCTTTGTCTTAAACAATGTAAAGGAAGAGCATTGTCAAGAGGGAGTACTTCCTGTAAAGCTTGCAGTAAGACCAGAGGAATGGATTATTCAGGAAGAAACAGAGCCGGGTATAGTGGGAACGATTATTGACAGCATTTTCTTAGGCTTAAATACCCACTATTGGATTCAGTTAAGTAACGGTAAAGAAGTGGAGGCGGTAAAGGAATCCGAAATTGACTCTATTTTGCCTAAGGGAAAGAATGTAAAGCTGCAGATTAAGAGCCATAAGGTTAATGTTTTCTTGGAAGGCGGCAGTGAAAATATTCTTCAGGGCGTGCTGTAGGGGGAGGAGAGAGCAGATGAAAACAAACAAAAAATGGGAAATCTGGACCTTCATCTCTATGACCATCTTAATCGTTTACCTGATTTTTATGATCTATCCCCTGTCCACTCTCCTTCGAAATTCTATGATATTAAAGGAGGGCGGTGTAGGATTTGCAAACTTTCAGAGCTTTTTTGCCAAAAGCTATAACTTGCAAACGATTTACCACTCCTTTGCAGTGAGCTTTTGTGCCACCATTATTACTTTGATTGTAGGAATTCCCCTGGGGTATTTTCATAGCTTTTATAAGATTCGAGGACAAAAGATTTTACAGATTTTTATTATCCTCTGCGGTATGTCTGCCCCTTTTATCGGTGCTTATTCCTGGATTCTTCTAATGGGAAGAAACGGTTTGGTTACCCAGCTCTTTAAAAACCTCTTCGGGATTAAGTTGCCTACCATTTACGGCTTCCGAGGTATTATGATTGTAGAGTGCATGCAGTTATATCCTCTGGTTTTCCTGTATTTCTCCGCGGCTTTAAAGAACATTGACAATACCCTTTTGGAAGCTTCGGAAAATATGGGTTGTTCCGGATGGAAGCGTTTCCTTACTTTGGTGATTCCTCTCTGTGCACCTTCCATTATTGCCGCAACCCTAATGGTATTTATGCGTGCCTTTGCAGACTTTGGAACCCCTCTGTTTATCGGTGAAGGATATAAGACCTTCCCGGTGGAAATCTATAACTCTTTTATGAGTGAGACGGGATCGGATAAGCATTATGCATCTGCGGTGGCTGTGATTGCCATTGTGATTACCACCATCATTTTCCTGATTCAAAGATTCATTAACAGCCGTTTTTCTTTTTCCATGAATGCCTTGCATCCTATTGAGAAGAAGCCGGCAAAGGGAATCAAAGGGGTACTGATTCATCTGTATTGTTATCTTGTGGTGATTATCGCCTACGCACCTCAGGTTTATGTGATGTATACCTCCTTCCTGAAAACCAAGGGAAAGAGATTCCTGAAGGAATTTTCCGTACAGAGCTATATTGATGCTTGGAAGTTTTTGGATAATGCAATTCCCAATACCTTCATTATTGCCGGAACCTCCCTGATTATCATTATTATTCTGAGTATCATGGTGGCTTATCTGGTAGTAAGAAGAAACAACTTTGCAAACAAGCTGATTGATACCTTGTCCATGATTCCTTATGTTATCCCCGGATCTGTTGTAGGTATCTCTCTGGTGCTTGGCTTTAGCAGAAAGCCAATTGTGCTGGTGGGAACCTTTGCCATTATGATTGTGGCCTTGGTGATTCGAAGGAACTCCTATACAATTCGCTCCTCTATCGCCATTTTACAGCAAATCCCCATGTCCATAGAGGAGGCGGCTATTTCTCTGGGAAGCAGTAAGATGAAGGCATTCTTTGCGGTGACCATGCCAATGATGATTAACGGGATTCTTTCCGGAGCCCTGCTTTCCTGGATCAGTATTATTACGGAGCTGTCTTCCGGAATCATCCTGTATAACTATAGGACTACAACACTGACGATTCAGATTTATACCTATGTTTCCAGAGGTTCTTACGGAATTGCGGCGGCAATGGCGACCATCTTGAGCCTGATGACCAGTATTTCCTTGATTGGACTGATGCTATACTCGAAGAATAAAAATGTGATGTTCTAAGGAAAAAGGAAAAGTCCCTTGGAAAAATTGGGACTTAATCAGAAAACTCCCTTTGAAAAGTTGGAAAAATCAAAAAAAGTCCCTTGAAAAAGTTTAAAGTAGTTTTTCTATGGGCTCACTATAGAGATTCGTCAGTATGTTGATGAGCACATCTTCTGAAAAAGGATGTGCTTTTTGTATTATAGAATCAACATAATCCGATGACTCTCGTAACATCTTATACATAAAGAGAAGATTGCGTGAGTAAGTATGATACTACAAAGTTAATAGTATCTTGCTTTTGATGAAGAAAGGTGTAGAGAATTAGGGACTTTCTTTATTAATTTGTAATATCAATAAAGAAAGTAGGGTGAATTCATAATAATTGAACGGCAATTGGACGAAATATGACTAGATGGCTGATGAGACAATAGTAATTAGAATAACATATTAAAAAATATAATGCTTTTAAATAGTGTTTGTTTTTAACAGTATGAATAATTGTTCTGAAAAAGGAGAAATATTATGCCGATTAATCCTACTCCAGTTTCCAAGCGGGAGATAAATACAAATTGCAAAGCTACGGTTTCTTCTGTTGTGAATTTGATAGATGCAAAATATTCCTTTAATGATTTGATAATATCTCAGAAGTTGAAAGAAAAGTTATTAGAGTTGATTTCATATGAAAATAATAAGAAATTAATCTTTCAAGAATGGGGCTTATCTAGAGTTTTACCTCAGAAAGGATTATCTGTTTGTCTTTACGGCGAATCTGGAACTGGAAAAACTATGTGTGCCCATGCTATAGCAAATTGTATAAAGAAAAAAATGTTGATAGTTAATTATGCGGAAATAGAATCTAAATTCGTTGGGGAGACATCTAAAAATCTTGTTCGACTTTTTTTGGAAGCAAAACAGAATGATGCTATTTTATTATTTGATGAAGCAGATGCTTTACTATCTAAGAGGGTAAGTTCAATGAGTACTGCATCTGATGTTAGTGTAAATCAGACAAGAAATACTTTACTAAAACTCTTGGATGAATATGAAGGTATAGTTATATATACTACAAACTTTGCTGAAAACTTTGATTCCGCTTTTGCTAGACGAATATTTGCACATATTAATATTACATTGCCTGATGAAAATGGAAGAAAAGCATTATGGGAGCATTATCTGGTTTCTTCTTTACCTATTAATAATCGAGAAGAAACTATTCAAGAGCTTTCACAAGTTGATGGAATTACAGGAGCTGATATTGCAAATATAGTATTACGAGCAGCTATAAAATTATCAGTTAGTGAAAAAAAAGAAATACATTGTGAAGACTTAATTGGTTATATACAAGATTGTCTGAATACAAAGTCTCTAACAAAGGATAAATTTATTTATGAAACTCGAAAGGTCAGTAAAGAATACATTCAGGAAAAAATTGGAAAGTAGGTTAAAGAAACATGGGATTTTTTAAAGATTTGTGCTTTATGGTTGCAGAGAGGGTTAAGTCTGGTGTTATTAAAATAATCGATGCAATTACAAAGTTTTTTCATAATGCTTTGGGAATGATGAAAACTGTTTTGAATAAGCTAGCTTTAAAGTTGCGTAAACCAATATTAGGAATGAGCCATTTTATTAGAAAGGTAGGAAATATGTTTCAAGAAGGAACTAAGTCCTATACTTTAGACGAAGAGCTTGGAGAGTGGAATGAAACTACGGTGACGCGTGAAGTGCAATATGAGGATATACCGGAAAAGTACCAGCGCTTAGATGATGAATTTGAAATAGATGATACTGTTGAAATGGATGCTTGTCTTGAAATGGAAGGATAGTAATATGGGAAATGAATTAAATGAATTAAAAAAATCCTTTAGATATCTATTTGATTCTGTAAAAGGTCGTTATAGCCTGGAAAGTTACTTGGGGATTGTTGAGAAGTTTGCAGATGAGCAAATTTTAAAGTCTATTAAGTATGAATATTTAGAATATGTTGGTGGAAATTGTACAGTTTCACGATTAGAAGATTTTTCAAGTGTTAAGTTCGTGATTACCTTATTCTTTAAGGATAAGAACGATACAATATTAAAGAAAGAAGCATATAGACAGTTATCATCTTCTAAATTCACTAAAGAGACGATTGAAGAATTAGAAAATACTTTGTGTTTTGAAATTGAGAGCCCGGAGGTAATGTGATGCTTTACGCTATTATTGTGATAATTATTTTAGGTTTAATTGTTTCTGGCTTTAGCTTTTTATCAGATCTTGTCGGTGGAAGTCATGTTTTGGTTCCATTGATAATTTTGATACTGGTAAGTTTTTTTGTATTTTCATGGTCTGGAGTTTTGATAATATTATTACTCTTTACTCTTTATCGTTTAGCAAAGAACTTTGCGACTAATGCAAATGAAGCAAAAATCAAAGCTGCTGAAACAAATAAACTGGCGGCTGAAGATAAAAAACAGGCAGCTGAAATTCATCGGGTTACAGAATTAAATAAGCAAGCAGCCATTAATGATGAAAGCTTGAAAAATGAACTTATGAATAATTGCCAACAGTTAGGAGAGATGGATAAGCAAAAGTGGAGAGAGAAACTTCCCAATTATGTAGATTTGAATTATAGCTCCAGTTTTGATGAAATAGTTAATAATTTTGCTAGACAAATTGAACAGCAAAAAATACTAAGTAATATAGAATGGTTTGAGGTTTTCAAGGAATATATAGCCAAGCATCCTAATGGGGTAACGATTACAAAAATGTTAAATGAAGTAAGTTGCCCAGTGTTTCAATATACTCATACGAAGAAGAATGGAGATTTACTTTATACTTTGGTGGAGAGAGGAACTGAAAAAAGAGGTATAGATGTTCCGCCTTTATTTAATAAAGGACCAAAAATAGAAGAGGCTAATGAGCATATTTACACTCCGACGTCATATTTATTAAAACAATACCGCAATACAGAGGAGGCATCTGTAAGTAATGCACAAGAAATGAACTTTGATGATTTATAATTTTTGGATAGATAGTAATTATAAAGATAAGAAAATATGTGTGCGGAGAAAAAGATATTGCATAAAAACTAAAAAAGGGGAGATAAATGAATATAGAATCTCTAATCAAAAAAAGGGGCTTTGAGTTAAAAGCAAAAAATAAATTCATAGAAATTGCTCCGGATATTGATGAGAATCATAAAGGTATTATTTTGCAAAAAAATTCATCAAGTATAGATAAAAGTATCCTTGATAATGCCTTAGTTTTATCGTTTAGCATAACAGGGTGGTTTTTTTTTACAGGATCTCACTTTTATTATGATAATTTTTCTGAAGATGGAGTAAGAAATATAAAATTTAAAAATATTGCTTCGGTATCGAATTGTATTAAATCTAAATGGTTTAGTTTAGATGAGCTATATATAAAAGAGTATGATGGGGTGGTTCATACACTTGATGCTTGTGTGGATGGGAGTGACATAGAAGGATTATTAAACCTGTTTAATTTGATTATTACTATTGCCAATAAATATCCTGACTCAGAGTTTACTTGTAGTAAACAGGGTATTTTAACTTATGAACTTATGGAAGAGATAAAGCTGCTTTATCTTAAATTGCTGTGTAATTTTGCTTTTATAAATGATAAGATTATTGGCCCTCAAGAATACCATAGTATTGCCCGTTATTCTATTAGAATGGAATTAAGTAAAGACGACAGAGTAAAACTAGTTCATTATATGATGAATTATCAGGATAGAGAAAAAAGTGGTTATTTAATTCAGAAGATTAAGAAATTAACATTAGAATCTAATGGACAATGGGAAGCAATACGTTTTTGTTTGATGCAAGATATCTTATCGATGATACATAAAAAAGATGATAAGGCGGATTGGAGAGAAAACGGTTTTGTTGGAAGTTTGATGGAAGCGCTAGAACTTTCACCTAAGCAATTAGACGTTATGGATGAAGCTGTGCTTCTGAATAGTAAGATGGAAATGAAAGGTGCTGATATGCCATCTTTAAAAAAAGAATGGAAGCAATTAGTAGATTCTAATAAAAATTTGAAATCTTATATTTCGCCCATATACCTTTTTTGCTCTGGTTCTATATATGGAATCAAAAGTTATCATGCTTTTTTCAAAACAAAAGAGCTTAATCAGGAGGAAATAAATAAATACAGAGAAATCATTCTGACAGAGCTCATAACTAATATGCAAAAATCTATAAATTTATTAATTGATGAAATTTCACATATTTCTACACGATTAAAAAAAGAGATTGAAGAAATAAATAATGTAAAAGACAGTCAAAATAGAACTATAGAATTAATGGATAAATTTCAAAAAATGTTAATTATTAATCAGCAAAAGCAACAAGAACTTGAAGTAGAAAAAGAAGAGTTAGATGAAAATCAAAAAAGAAATGAAAACCAAAAAAGAGATGAAGAATAAAAAGATAGCAAAATTATCAGAGACACTTTTGTTTCAATTAGGCAGTGCCGGAAAAGCTCAGCAATATCAACTTTCAGCAGTAGAGTCGACTTGCTCTCAAATAGGAGAACACCAAGATTGTTTGGATACTAAAATTGATGAAGCTTTAAAAAGGGAAGATCAAATTCAAGACCAGTTAGAGGTGCTCATCCATGAGTTAGAAGAAAAAAAGTTAAATCAACAAGAGTTAAATGCTATGCTTTCTATATTGGAAGATTATAAAAAAGAGAGTAAGACAGATGTAGAACGAACTTCTTGCAACATTATGAATGTGGAGAAAATACATACGGATGGTTGTTGGGAAAATTATATAAATAATGTTGCTAAATTTGAGAAGAAAATGCACTTGGACAGCAATCAAGATCCATTTCTTTCAATGTTAAGTCAGGGTGAATATATACGTCTAGATGATGAAATTAATGGGGAGTTTCAAAGAAAGACAGGAATCAAAAATGATTTAGATATTAAATTCTTAGCTATAGCTACAGCATTAACAGTTGCTAAGGGAATCATTTTTCCATTAGTGGCAGAGAAACTGGAATATGGTAAAGGGTTTAATCCAGATAAGCGGATGGCGCATAATGATAAAAGAATCGAGGAAGAAGCTCGGCGTGCTAAGAAAAAATTTCAAGAGGATCATAAGAATACAAAAAATGGAAGATGGACAGAAATTTTATATCAAACTCCTCCATACGATATTACAAGAGGAACAGGAAAGATGAGCGATGTTAATCTTCATGGCGGCGATCATCGACTGTATACTCTGGGACATGATCCAATTTTAGGATGGCTTTTTGGGACATCTAATATTTTGACTGATACAATTTCTATTACTCCTGGTGCGATTCAAGAAACATCCGAGAAAACTATGGCAGATAAGATTATTAAGGCTGTAAAAATGCGTACATATAGAGTGAGTAGAAACCCCATGATGGTTACACAGGAAGAAATAGCCTTACCAAGTCTCTTCTCAGAAAGTATGGATATATCAAAAGAACATTATCTGAATTTACCGGCAGCAGTTTTTGCAGAAGCTGTTCATTTAAAATCAGATGTATTGACTAAGAAAGGATTACCGGTTCCTGTACTTTCTATGTTTAACCCTGAATTAGCAAGTAAATTATATAGTGAAAATTACGATTTTCTATGTTCGTTAAGAGATGTAAAAATATTAGGGACTTCGTTAGTGTTGTCAAAATTCATAGATATGATTATTTCCTTGATTCATGGATTATATTATGATGAAAAAAATGATGGTTCACGAGATTTATTTGAAGTCAGAACAAGAAAAATTTTACTCATTGCTAACACTATAGGAAGTACGAGTAATTTAGTAGTAAGTGCTTTAGCACGTAATCCTAGAGGCGTTGATATAGGCGGCTTACTAGTTACATTGTCCCATCTATTTCTGGATCCTCAATTTATTTGCAATATTAAAAGAGAGTTTGTCGAGGACAAACTCTCTAGTAAAATAGAAAACGAGATAGAAGAGTTGGAGTCTATTGAAATGAAACTCTGTAAATTATTATAAATATGCATATTGTAATTTCTCTCGATGAATTAAAACTATTATTAGAGATGGCTCTCTGCTGTCTCTTTTTTTGTAAATGGTAAATAACCTGTCCGTTCAAAAAAATCTGCCGGCTCTCAGGCTGGTAGATTTTTCTTTACCTTGTTTTATTCTTTCTGCGTAAATGGTTAATAACCCGTCCGTTCAATAAAAATCTGCCGGCTCTCAGGCTGG
>CAUUJL010000046.1:0-17695 GCA_963545375.1 uncultured Oribacterium sp. | reverse complement strand
GCATTGATTCTGGCAATCCAGAGCTGTCTGAACTGTCTCTTTCTCTCCTTACGTCCCTTATAGGACTCGGTAAGAGCACGCATAACGCTCTGCTTAGCTACTCTGTACTGCTTGGATCTAGCGCCTCTATATCCCTTAGCTAACTTTAAAACTCTATTGTGTTTCTTCTTTGCGTTCACTCCGCCTTTAATTCTCATCTTATCCTCCTATCATTCCCTTAGCCTATTACAGATAAGGAAGAATCTTCTTCATTACCTTCTCGTTAGTGTGGTCAACCACAGTATCTTTTCTCAAAGTTCTCTTTCTCTTTGTGGTCTTCTTGGTAAGGATGTGAGATTTGTTTGCCTTGTTTCTAACTAACTTTCCTGTACCGGTGAGCTTGAAACGCTTTGCTGCTGCTCTCTTCGTTTTTAGCTTTAACTTTGCCATATTTGCCTCCTGTGAATTTACTTTTTCGGGCTTAAAACCACTGCCATATTTCTACCTTCAACCTTTGCCGCCTTATCCAGTACGGCAATGTCGGAAAGCTTCTCTCCGAACTCATCCAGAATATACTTGGACTGATTCATACGAGACATTTCTCTTCCTCTGAAACGTAAAGCAATCTTTACCTTGTTTCCCTTCTCCAAGAACTTTCTCGCTGCGGAAAGCTTCGTATTCAAATCATTGGTATCAATGTTTGGTGTCATACGAATTTCTTTCAGTTCTGTTGTGTGCTGGTTCTTTCTGGCTTCCTTTTCTTTACGCAACAGTTCATAACGATATTTTCCATAATCCGCAATACGAACTACAGGTGGCTGAGCCGTTGCTGCAATCTTAATCAGATCCAACTCCGCTTCTCTCGCCTTTTGTTGAGCTTCCTGAATGGACATAACCCCCAGCTGCTCTCCTTCTGCTCCGATGACTCTTACTTCTTTGTCCCGAATCTGCTCGTTAATTTCCAGTTCCGCATTTTTTTTAATGGCCATAAGCTCCTCTCTGCACAAACCCAATGTATCCCTTACTTTTCCGGAGATACTCGTGAAAAATAAAAATATGGTGGATTGTAAGCCAATCCACCATTGAAAATACACAAAGGTAATAATCAATATTAACCCGGGTCAGTGAACTGCCAAGGTGAGGTGGATACCTACTTTCCTGTCATAAGACTAAAGAATCTTAACACTCTAGTCTTCCTTTGTCAACAAAATCTTCTCAATTAAATCCAAACATTCTTCTCTTCCCGCCTTGGATGTGGCGGAGAAGGGAATCATCACACATTCCGGACTGGCGGACAGGGCTTTTCGAATGTCCTTTACTGCCTGCTGTTGCTGGGAACGCTTAAGCTTATCCATCTTCGTGATAATTACAATAGGCTCATAGCCTGTTGCGGAGCAGATCCATTGGAACATCTGTAAATCCTTCTCACTTGGAATTCTTCTACAGTCCAGAAGCAGCACTACCTCTTCGATATCCTCTCCCTGCTCCAGATAGCGCCGAATCATGCGATCCCATTTTTCCTGCTCCACAGGGCCTGTGGCCGCATAACCGTAGCCGGGAAGGTCCACCAGATAAAAGCTGTCATTGACAGAGTAGAAATTGATGGTTCTGGTCTTTCCCGGTGTGGAGGAGGTTCTGGCAAAGGACTTTCTTTGCAATAAGGTATTGATAAAGGAGGACTTTCCCACATTGGAACGGCCTGCTAAAACAAATTCCGGCTTTCCCGTCTTTGGTAACGTAGACTTTACACCGCAAACGTAAGGAAGGTCCACAGAACGAATGACCATATTATCCTCTTTTCTTAACCCGTTTTCTCTCTTTTACATTGTCTTCTTTATTCTGCTGAAATTCCAGCCAACGTTCCTGTCTCTTCTCAGGATTTCTTTCCACTCTGGGCTTGGCCTGATTCTCTACCACATCCTTGGTAATCTCCACCTCAGCAATATCCTCATCGGAAGGAATCTCATACATGATTTCCGTCATCATCCCTTCCATAATGGAACGAAGTCCTCTGGCTCCGGTCTTTCTCTGTACTGCCTTCTCCGCAATGGCGGTTACCGCATCATCCGTGAAGGAAAGACCTACGCCGTCCATCTCGAAGAGCTTCTGGTATTGCTTTACCAAAGCATTCTTCGGTGTGGTCAGGATACGCTTTAAGCTGTCCACATCATGGCTGCTTAATTCCACATCCACGGGCACTCTACCGATAAATTCCGGAATCAAACCGAACTTGGTTAAGTCCTCAGGCTGTACCTGCTTCAGAACGTCATCATAGTTATCCTTATTCTTCTCTACGATTTCCGCACCGAAACCGATGGAGCCGGAGGCGATTCTCTTCTCAATGATGTGCTCCAGGCCGTCAAATGCACCACCGCAGATAAAGAGAATATTGGTGGTATCAATCTGAATCAGCTCCTGCTGAGGATGCTTTCTTCCTCCCTGAGGGGGAACGGAAGCAATGGTTCCTTCCAAAATCTTTAAAAGCGCCTGCTGTACTCCCTCTCCGGAAACGTCTCTGGTGATGGAAACATTTTCCGACTTCTTGGTAATCTTATCAATCTCATCAATATAGATAATACCGATCTCCGCCTTGGAAATGTCATAGTCCGCCGCCTGAATCAGCTTAAGAAGGATATTCTCCACGTCCTCTCCCACATAGCCGGCCTCGGTGAGGGCTGTGGCATCCGCAATGGCAAAGGGTACGCCCAAAATCTTAGCCAGAGTCTGGGCCAGGTAGGTCTTTCCTGTTCCGGTAGGTCCGATCATCAAAATGTTGGACTTCTGCACATCAATATCTCTTACCTTGGAAGTGATTCTCTTGTAATGATTATATACCGCAACGGAAAGCACCTTCTTCGCTTCGTCCTGTCCGATGACATACTCATCCAGGAAATCTTTAATCTCCTTGGGCTTCAGTAAATGGATATCGGAAACCTCGCCTCCTGCATTCTCTCCGCCCATTTCTTCATCGAAAATCTCCTGACAAAGCTCTACACATTCATCACAGATATAGGTATTGTTCAGTCCGGCAATCATCTTCCGAACCTGCTTTGCTGATTTTCCGCAAAAGGAACATCTTACTTTATCATCCGGTTTCATAGGCATATTTCTTCCTGCTTTCCTTATTTTTATTTCTTTTCCAAATCTGTTCTTTTCTGGAAAATGTGGTCAACCAGACCGTATTCCAAAGCCTGCTCCGCAGACATCCAGTAATCTCTCTCCGTATCAGCCATCACCTTTTCAAAGGGTTGATTACAGTTTTCCGCCAAAATCTTGGCTAAATTCTTCTTGGTACGGAGAATCCATTCTGCCGTAATCTGAATTTCTGTAGCCTGTCCCTGGGCACCGCCTGAAGGCTGGTGAATCATAACCTCCGCATTGGGAAGAATCATTCTCTTTCCCTTGGCTCCCCCTGCCAGTAAGAAGGCTCCCATGGATGCCGCCATACCTACACAGATGGTGGAAACGTCACACTTAATGTACTGCATGGTATCATAAATTCCCATTCCTGCGGTTACTGAGCCTCCCGGAGAATTGATATAAAGGGAAATGTCCTTGTCCGGATCCTCGGATTCCAGAAAAAGCAACTGGGCAATAACCAGAGATGCGGTATCGTTGTTTACCTCGTCTCCCAGGAAAACGATTCTTTCGTTTAAGAGTCTGGAAAAAATATCATAAGAACGCTCACCCCTACTGGTAGACTGGATAACATAGGGAATGGTTGTTATATTTTGTGGATAGGAAAAATTCTTCATGGTATACCTCCTCTATTATGGATTCTTCTATAGAATACCATAGGGCAGTCCTTTCCCCTATAAACCCATGGTTTAAGAAAGAAAAGGACCGGGAAGCCGAAACAGGCTTCTCAGTCCTCAGTATTCTTTATTTCGGAAGACTTACTTCTCAGCAGCTTCTTCCTTCTCTTCCTTCTTGCTCTTCTTCTCAGGCTTTACAAGCTTAGCTTCACTTACCAGCTTGTCAATGGTAGCCTGAATGTCCAGCTCTCTCTTAATGGAAAGTTTCTGAGAATCACTGATGGTCTTTACCAGATCTTCCTTCTTCATGCGATACTGCTCTGCAATTCTCTCCAGTTCCTTCTCGATAGCTTCTTCGGTAACCTCAATGCCTTCCTTCTTCTGGATAGCATCCAAAACCAAAGAGGTCTTGATGTTCTGAACAGCGGTCTCTCTCATCTGGCTCTTTAAGCCCTCTTCTGTAAGACCGGTAATCTGCATATACTGATCCATGGGGATGCCCTGTGCTTCCATACGTCTAGCGTAGTCATAGAACATCTGATCAAGCTGCATCTCCACCATAGGCTCGGGAAGCTCTACGGAAGCATTCTCCACAACCTTAGCCACTACGTTGTTCTCTACCTGAGAAGTAGCTCTCTTCTCCTTCTCTTCCTTAATCTGCTTCTTTAAGTCTTCCTTATACTCTTTAAGAGTCTCAAACTCGGAAACCTCGGAGGCAAACTCGTCATCAGCCTTAGGAACCTGCTTCTCCTTAACAGCCTTAACGTTTACCTTGAATAAAGCTTCTTTTCCTGCTAAATCCTTAGCGCCGTAGTTCTCCGGGAAGGTAACATGAACATCTACTTCTTCTCCGGCCTTAGCTCCGATCAGCTGATCTTCAAATCCGGGAATAAAGGTTCCGGAACCGATGGTCAGAGGATAGTCCTCTCCTCTTCCGCCGGGGAATTCCTTACCGTCTACAGAACCAACAAAGTCAATGGTAGCGATGTCGTTCTTCTTAATGGCACGATCCACATCCACCATTCTGGAATTCTTCTCCAGCTCCTTATTCAAACGCTCGGTAACTTCCTTTGCGCTTACAGATACGTCAGCCTTCTCTGCGGTAACACCGAAGTACTCTCCAAGAGTAACCTCAGGACGTACAGCAACAGTAGCAGTGAAGATAAAGTCCTTTCCCTCTCCAATCTGCTCAACGCCGATTTCAGGACGGGAAACGATATCTAAGCCGGACTCCTTGGCAGCTGCAGGATAATGGGTATCCAAAATGTTGTTAATCGCCGCATCGTAGAAAACCTGTGGGCCATAATGCTGCTCAATCATCTTCTTTGTAGCTTTTCCTTTACGGAAGCCGGGAATGTTGTAACGTGTCTTAGTCTTCTGATAAGCTTGTTCTACAGCCTGAGCAAAGTCCTCTGCGGATACATCTACTGTAATCTTTGCCATATTCTTTTCTAGATTTTCTACCTTTACGCTCATTGCGCATACCTCCAAAACTTTTCTCTTATAATTTAAAAACCGCCTTTGCTGGGCTTTCGAGGGTAAAGTATAGCATTGAACGGACATTTCTGCAATAAAAAGAAGAAAAAGCCTGCTTTAATCCTTTAATTTAAGATTGGAAAGCTCCTTTGCAAAACTGAGTTCCGCATTGGAATAGCCTTTTTCCCCGGTAAGCTCCTCGGAAAACCAGTCTAAGGGCTGAAAGGAAAGAGCCTCCTCTTCGGAAGGAAACTCCACCTCCGCATAGCAAAGCCCCTCCAGTTCTCCCTGAAATATATCTAATTCCACGGTATAAGAACCATAAGGAATCGCATATCTACGCTTTCGAATCACCCTTCCCTCTGTCTTTCTCACCAAGGTCTCATAGGCTTCCTTTGTTAAGGGCAGGTTATACTCCTCTCTGGAAAGTCTTCCCCTTCCCTTATAGCAAAAAATATACTCCTCCTGCTCCTTCCCTTCGGAAATACCGTCTTTCTCATTCTTGTCGGAAAGGCCAACTTGCTCATTCTTGTCAGAAATGCTACTTCCCTCTTTTTCGCCGGAAATACTGCCTTCCTCTTCTCCACCGAAAATACTGCTTTCCTTCCGAATACGAAGGGTGGGATTTTGGCAAAGATAGGCCTGTTCCAAAAGCTTAGAAGGATACCTATGATAATCCTCCGGAAGCCTTCTGACTCTCCATTTTCTCTCGATTTCTTGTCCCATTTCACTCCTCACAATCAGAGCTATGATTCTCAGATATCAGCTCCAATTCCGTCTAAAGTCCGTTAAATACGCACAAAAAAAACCGGGCACATGGCCCGGCTTTAAAGTCTTATTCCTCAGATGCCGCCTCTACGTCTACGTCAGCTACATCTCCTTCTTCTTCAGGAAGAAGTGCCTTGATGGAAAGAGAAATCTTGTGGTTGTCTACATCTAAATCAACCACTCTTGCTTCAATTTCCTGTCCGGGCTCAAGAACATCGGATGGCTTGTTCACATGATCCTTAGAAATCTGAGAAACATGTAATAAAGCATCGATTCCCTTGTCTAACTCGATGAATGCACCGAAATCGGTCATTCTGGCAACTCTACCGGTAACGATCTCGCCTACGGCATACTTGCTCTCTGCATCCTTCCATGGGTTCTCGTTGGGGAACTTTCTGGTTAATGCGATTCTCTCTCCGCTGATTTCCTTAACCAGAACTTCCACTTCCTGTCCCGGCTTAAAGAGCTTCTTCGGATTCTCGATTCTTCCCCAGCTCATCTCGGAGATGTGAAGGAGTCCGTCAGCACCGCCAAGGTCGATGAATGCACCAAAGTCGGTAAGATTCTTAACCACACCGGTACGGATATCGCCTTCCTGTAACTCAGAGAAGAGCTTGTCATGCTGCTCTTTCTTCATAGCAGACATAATCTGCTTTCTGTCTCCAATAATTCTTCTCTTGGCTGGATTGAACTCGGTAATAACAAACTGAATGTCCTGTCCCTGATACTTGTTTAAATCTCTCTCAAAGCTATCGGATACTAAGGAAGCGGGAACGAAAATTCTTGCTCCGTCCACTTCTACATTCAATCCGCCCTTAACAACCTGTACTACCTTACCGGTAAGAATAGCATTCTCTTCAAATGCCTTTCTTAACTCCTCGGAAGCCTTAGACTGAAGAGCATCTCTGTGGGAAAGAACGACCTGACCTTCACCGTCATTGACCTTCTTAACCTTACACTCAATCTCATCTCCTACAGATACTACTGTAGTTAAGTCTAATTGGTTGTCTGCACTGTAATCACTTCTGGTCATAATTCCATCGGACTTGTATCCGATGTTCAGTGCGATCTCATCCGGCTTCACACTGATAACAGTTCCTGTAACGATTTCCCCCGCATGAACCGACTTTAATGATTCCTCAAGCATTTGTTCAAAACTCATTTCTGACATAAGTTAGAACCTCCTCTATTATTTCTTTTGGGGTGCTTGCCCCTGCTGTGATACCTACGTTGCGAATCGCTTCATCCGAGTTGAATTTAAGATCTTTCACCGTTTGTATCAGCTGGGTATTAGGGCATATCGCCCGGCATATCTCAAATAACTTCTTTGTGTTAGATGAACTGCTTCCACCAATCACCACCATGGCGTCGGATCGTCCAGCTAATTCCTTTGCTTCTGACTGCCTTTCGAAAGTTGCGTTGCAAATCGTATTGATAACAGAAACATGATACCCCTTTTTTTTAAAAAGCGCAAGAACTAGTTTGAATTTATCAATATGAAAAGTAGTTTGGGCCACTACAAAGATTTCCTGCCCCTCTCCATCCGGCAGTGCATCCACCTCTTCTATGCCTTTTAGAGCCGTCACATCTCCCTTTCCCCAGCCCAGGATTCCCTGCACTTCGGGATGCTCCGGGTCACCCATTACAATGACTCTTTCTCCCTTTTCACTGTGCTCCCGCACAAGACGCTGAATCTTTCGTACATAGGGACAGGAACTGTCCACAATTTCGATATTTTTCCCCTGAAGCAGTTTGTAAATCTCTTCCCCTACCCCATGGGCGCGAATCACCAATATCCCTTTTTCCAAATGGGCCAGCTCTTCCTTTGTTTTTAAAAGCTTTACGCCTCTATCCTCCAGGGCTTTAACCACCTGCTCGTTGTGCACGATGGCGCCGTAGGTGTAAATCGGTCTTTTATCCTTTGCTTCCTTCTTCTCTTCCTCGGAAAGCACGCGATAGACCGCATCCACAGCCCTTTCCACCCCAAAGCAAAAGCCTGCACTTTTTGCCAGGACTGCCTCCATTTTATTCCTCACTTCCCACACAATAGCTTAACATCTTATCCACCACTTCGGAGATGGAAAGATTACTGCTGTCGATTTCAATGGCATCCTCCGCCTTTTTTAAGGGGGCAATGGCTCTGGTGCTGTCTCTGTGATCTCTTTCCTTTACTTCCGTAAGCACCTGTTCAAGGCTGATTTTTTCCCCCTTCTCCAAAAGCTCCTTCCAACGTCTTTCCGCCCGAATTTCGGGAGATGCGGTTAAATAGAACTTTTTATTTGCCTTCGGTAAAACCACCGTACCGATATCTCTTCCATCCATTACGCAGGAATGCTCCTTGGCCACATTTCTCTGTAAATCCAGCAGCTTTTCCCGTACACAGCCGTACTGGGAAATCATAGAGGCTCCCTGCCCCAGCTCCGGAGTACGAATATAGTCCGTACAATCCTCTTTGTTACAAAAAACCTTCTGCATTTCCCCTTCGTAAACCAAGTCCACTTGCAAGGCGGGAAGGGCTTCTTCTATGCTTTTTTCCGCAGTAAAAGGAATCCCCTTTTCCGCGATTCCATAAGCAAGCCCACGATACAGCGCCCCGGTGTCTACATAATAAAATCCCAGGCTTTTCGATAGTAATTTGGCAATGGTGGATTTACCCGCCCCTGCCGGTCCGTCTATGGCTATTGTGTATGGCATGTGTTCTTCCTTTCTAAAATTCTTTTGCTATCTTTCCTTGGGTATTCCCTTTAGGAAGCTTTTCTTAACGAAGCTGACCTTAAGAACTGCTCCTCTTATCGCTCCTCTTTTAAAGCTCTTCCTGCGGACTGTCCCGCTAAAACTCCGGTGGAAATGGCAATCTGCATATTAAAACCTCCGGTATAGGCATCCAGATCCACTACCTCTCCCGCAAAGTAAAGTCCCGGAACCTTCTTGGCCTCCAGACTTTTCTTGGAAAGCTCCGTAGTTTCCACGCCCCCTTTGGTGACTATGGCTTCCGGAAAACCTCCCAGTCCCTGTACGGTAAAGGGGAAACTGTGAAATAGATTTAAAATCTTCTTTCGTTCCTCTTTCTTCAGCTCCGAGCTTTTTTTCTCTAAAGATACGCCCTGCTTTTCCAAGCGTTTCAGGAAAATGGGATAAAGCTGAGCAGGAAGATAAGACTTTAAAAGCTGATAGAGCTTTTCCTTTCCCTTGCTTTCGCAATCTCTTAGAAAAAAACTGTCAAACTGCTCCTGCCCCATTTCCGCCTTTAGGTCTATAGCGATTTGGTAGCTACCCATAGGGGCTTCGGAAATCTCCGGACTTAAGGCTGCACTTGCGGATAAAACAACCGGTCCCAATAGGCTGTTCTTTTGAAAATATAATTCTCCGGTCTTTTCGTAGAGGCATTTTCCCTTTTCATTTAAGATTTTCAGACCGATATGCTTTAGCTTCAGACCGGAAAGCGGGTACACATCCTCCTCCAAAACATCCATTTTCACCAAAGAGGGATAGGTTTTCGTCACCCCGATGGAGAAGGCCTTGGCAAAGTCGTAGCCGTCTCCCGTGGACCCCGTAGAGGGATAGCTTAGTCCTCCGGTTGCGATAATAACTTTCTTGGCTTCCACCTCCGGAAAATTCCCCTTAATCAAAAAGACATCTCCCTTTTTTCGGATAGAGTCCACCTTTTTATTCAGGCAGACCTTTACCCCTTCCTTTTGTAGAGCCTTCTTCATGCCGTCTGTTAGAGAAAAGGCCTTATTGCTCTCCGGGAAAATGCGGCCTCCCCGCTCTTCCTTAAGGGCACAGCCATTTTTCTCCATAAAGGCAATGGCATCCTGATTGTTAAAGTTCCGAAAGGCGCCCATGAAAAAACGGGGATTTCGAAGGATTTTCTCCATAAAAACGCTCTCCTCACAGGAGTTGGTCCAGTTTCCCCTTCCTTTTCCTGTGATAAAGAGCTTCTTTCCCAGCTTTTCATTTTTTTCGAAAAGAACGACCTCTCGATTTCCGGCCTCTTTTTTCGCATAGATGGCCGCCATCATCCCCGCCGGTCCTCCGCCTATGACAAGAATGTCCATAGCCCTCACTTTCTCTTCCTACATCAAATTTTATACCGATAAAACAAACATATTGTAAATCGCCTTAATCGCCGCATTGAAGTCTTCGTTTCTCACACCGATAATGATGTTGTACTCGGAAGATCCCTGGTCAATCATCTTGATATTGATATATTCATGAGCAAGGGCGGAGAAAATGCGTCCTGCCACACCCCGAGAGGACTTCATGCCTCTTCCTACAACCGCAATCAGGGACAAATCCGCCTCCAACTCAATCAGATCCGGATTAACCGCTCTCTGGATTCCCTGTAAAACCTTCTGTTCATGGGATTCCAGCTCCTCCTGGTGAATGAAGAGGGTTAAGGTGTCAATACCGGAAGGGGTATGCTCCACGGAAATACCGTTCTCCTCAATGACGGAAAGCACCTTTCGAATAAATCCGATTTCCGCGTTCATCATGGCTTTTTCAATGTTGATGGAGCAGAAATTCTTCTTTCCCGCAATTCCGGTGATGATAAATCTGGGCTTTTTCAGGGTATTGGCCACAATCATGGTACCGTGATCCTGGGGTGCATTGGTATTTTTGATCTGGATGGGAATTCCCTCTTTTCGTACCGGGAAGATGGCATCCTCGTGGAGAACACCGGCTCCCATATAGCTAAGCTCTCGTAACTCTCTATAGGTGATATAATCAATAACTTCCGGATTTTTCACAATGCGAGGATCCGCCACCAAAAAGCCGGATACATCGGTCCAGTTTTCATAAAGATCCGCATGAACCGCCGCAGCAATCAAAGAGCCGGTAACATCGGAGCCTCCTCTGGAGAAGGTAATGGTTGCTCCCTCCCCATTGGCTCCGTAGAAGCCGGGAATAACCGCATAGTCCAAGTCCTTTAAGACTTCTCTGGACATCATCTCCGTTTTTTCAAAATCACAACTTCCGTCCTCTAAAAAGAAAATCATATCTTTGGCATCCACAAAGGGAAAGCCCAAGAAATCCGCCATACACTTGGCGTTCAAATATTCTCCCCGGGATGCAGCATAGTCTCTGCTCTCTCCTGCCAGAAGCTTCTCGTAAATCTCCTGAAAGTCAGCCTCCAGAGAAATGGACAAATCCAAATCAGAAATAATATCCCGAAAACGATTTTTAATCTTCTCTAAAATTTCCTCTGCGCCGGACTTATTCTGTACCGCATCATATAAAGACAGCAACAAATCCGTCACCTTCGTATCCTTATCATTTCGTTTTCCCGGTGCGGAAACCACAATATAGTGTCTGTCCCGATCCTCCATAACGATTTCTTTTACCTTACGAAACTGTTCTCCGCTGGCGCAGGAGCTTCCTCCGAATTTTGCAATTTTCAGCATCCCTTTTTCCTTCTCTCTTTTATACTTTCCTTCGTTTCAAATTTTTTTATATTTCTAGCTTACCTCTCTCTAAACTTATATGCAGATCATCCCGCCTTCCGCGGAAACCCCCTGATAAGAATAGAAAAAGAATGGGGAAATTGTATCATTTCCCCATTCATAAAACAAGGTTTAGAGAGCTCAGTTTTCACTCTCCTGCCTTCTCTAAGACAATTCTATATTCCTCTATCCTATTCTTACTCGTTTCGGATAGCTGCAAGAGGACTTAGCTTCATAGCTCTTACAGAGGGGAAATAACCGGATAACATACCCACCAGCATGGCAAAGCCGATAGCAAAAAGAGCAAGCCAAGCCGGAATCAGGGAAAGCTGTCCTTCTCCGCCATTGGTAAAGCCGCTCAGCACATCGCTTCCTCCGCCGCCGGTTAAGCTGTTAATAATCGCAGAAATTCCGTAGCTTAAAGCAATGCCGATTAAGCCTCCGAAAAATCCGATAAGGGCGGATTCTGTCAGGAACATATTCCGGATATCTCCCATATCACAGCCCAAAACCTTCATTACACCGATTTCCTTGGTTCTTTCGAAAATAGACATCATCATGGTGTTCATGATTCCGATGGCTGCAACCAGTAAGGAAACTGCACCGATACCTCCCAAAACCATCTGTACCATGTTGATGGAGTCCTGGCTTTGCTTTAACCATTCCAGGTTAGAGTATGCGGAGTACCCCATATCCGTAATCGTCTTCTGAACCTCGGATACATTTTTCATATCATCTACGAAAACATAGGCTTCATCGTAGACATAGTAACGAAGAGGCTTTCCGTTCTTTCCCGTCTTAGGATCCGGAACCAGGTCCTTCTTGTAAATCTTTTTTAAGAAGGCCTTCAGGGTGTCAATATCCGCATAGGCATACATGGATTCCTCACTATAATCCTCTGCGGTTCCTTCCATGACTCCTGCCGTCTTCAGAATGTATTTTTTCTGAGGCTTATTGCTTGCTGTATCCGGCTGGTCTTTGCTGACTCCGTTAGGATTGGATGCCTGCTTTTCCGGGAAAATGTAGAAAATAGTGTCCTTCATGGGGTTGGCCACATAGCTGTCCTGCCAGTTCTTCACCTTATGAAAGGAGCTTCCTACCGTATTTCCGTAGACCAATGTCAGTTCGGAAGATCCGGCGTGAGGAGTAGTTCCCTCCTTTAATTTCATCTGGGAAAAATATGCCTGGGAAACCCCTCGAATGCTGTAGTTGGCCTCATAGGCTCCGAATTTTGCGGTAATCGGCACCTCCAAGGAGGGGGAAACACCGGTGACATGGGGGATGACTTCCAATTCCTTCAGGCTGTCATCCGTCAGCTGTACCGCCGCTTTTTTCCCGGTATTATCCGCCATTCCTCCATAATTACTGATGTTGATTTTTGTCAGTGAACCGGAATTCTTAAAGGACTGCATAAGAGATTCACTCATTCCCAGTCCCAGACTCACCATAACTACAATGGAGGAAGTACCGATGACTACACCCAAAACCGTAAGTACCGTTCGGAACTTTCTTCGTTTTAAGTTGTTAATGGCCAAGAGAAATAAATCTACTACCTTCATTTAGCTCTTCTTTCTTTTCTTACGGATGAAATAGGCGGCTCCTCCCACAGCAGCTACTACTGCTGCTCCTATGCCAATGCCTTTAACCGGGAGGGAAGAAGTGGGTTTGGTTTCAGTAAGATCTCGGCTGGCTCCGCCTGCATCATCCATAGAATCCGTCTCCGCAGCTTCCGTTACCGTTAAAGTAATCTCGGTTTTTTCCGTGGCCTTATTTCCATTTACATCCTCATAGGAAATTTCTACGGGAATGGTAGTCTCCCCATCCGTTGCCTTAACGGCGGAAAGCATAACATCCACAGAGCCGGTTTCACCGGGCTTAATGTTTCCTACATAGGCCGTGGTCTTTTTGATGCAATCATTTTCAAAGTTGGCAGTAACATTGTAGAGCATTACACGTCCGGTATTGTTGATACTGAACATGGCGTTGGCTTCATTGCCCACAGGCACACTGGAGGGATTCACATCAAAGTTGGAAAATCCCATTCTTGCCACCTGATTTACCGGAATATCAATATCCACCTTCTCCTCCGCATTCTTAAAGTCGGGAGAATCGTATTTTTCATTAATGGTCAAAATGTAAGATTTGGGATCCACTCCCGCATTGGCCTTTACATTCAGTCTAAGCTCTGTACTGGCTCCCGCCGCAAGGGAATTTACGACGTAGGAGTTGGACCCTTCAGAGATAGCAAATACGGTCTGATCTTGAGCTTTCTCCGAGGTTAAAGTAAAAAGAATATTACTTGCCGCGATAGAATTGGATGCATTTTTCATGTTTAAAATCAATGTGAATTCATCTCCGGCATATACCTTTTCCGGCTCTGTTCTGTAAGAATCCACAATGATTCTGGCTTTGCTCCGGTCATTGGCATTAAAGTCTCTCAGCTTTTCCTTCTCCACATCCACCATATTGGGGTTCTTTACATTGACAAAGAAGGAATAGGTATCCGTTACGGAAACGGTGCTTCCCGGCGCCAGTTTATAGCTTACCGTATAGGACAGGGGATAAAACCCGGTGGCGGCATTTTGCTTAATGGCCATGGAATAGGCAGGGGAAATCACCTCTCCCTTCTCCACCTTGGCATAGTCTCTGTCGTAATTGGCTTCATTGATAGAAAATGGAAAATCTTTCACTGCCTCAGCCTTTGCCGCAGCGGTAAGCTGTACGGCTTCCTTTTCCGCCAAAGACATATTCATCTTAATCTTTACATCATACAGGGTTTTTCCGCTTTGATTTCGGAAATTCACGTTATAATTCATCGCATTGGGATAGGTTCCCACAGGGGTACTTTGGTTCTCTCCCACTACAAAGGCCTGCGCTACGGTTTTGGTTCCGGAATCTTTCACTTCACCGCTTTCCGTGATAAAAACGTTAACAAACTCGGTTTTATTCTGAGTCTGGCTAGCTCCCGGTACATCATACCAGATGGTAAAGGGTACGCCGAAGTAGCCGTCACTGGTATTTCCGCTGCTGTCCTTCATCTTCAATGCATCGGAACGGACATTCACCTTAAAGGATAACTCCTTGTACTCTCCCTTTTTCAGGCTTCCCAATTTCTGCTCCTGGGTGAAAAGAGAAGCATTCACTTCGAAGGGGTAGACGCCTCCATCCACCGGATAAACGTAGTTTAAGCCGTTGTTGTAGGCATTGTTTTTTCCGGCCTTATAGCCCTCTTCCCAAGCATCCTTCTGTGCCTCACCCTGCTCATCTTCATCGGAAGAATCCTTGTAGGGATTGTTCTTTTGCGTCTTTTGGGGGCTGTTCTGGGTGGTCAGATAGCTTTGGTCGTTGGATAAACGCACTCTTACGTTATTAATCACATCGGAATTCGGATTACTAAGACCGTTTAAGCCGTTGTAACCGATACGAACCTTCACTTCCATTTCCTGTCCCGGATATCCTGTGGGCACGTCCTGAACATCATGAATAAAGGTATTCAGATTGGTATTCACATAGCCGGCATAGCTTCTTTGACTGAAAAACGGAAGCATAAGGCTAAGGCACAAAAAGAGTGAAAATAGGTTTTTCCCAATATTTTTCTTTCTATAGACTGTCTCGGTCAAAACCTTAGACATCTTCTTCCTGCTATTATTTATCTCTTTCATCTTGCTTCTCCTTCTACTGCTTCGCCGCGTTATCTTTTATCTTTGGAAAATCCGCCGTTTCCTCCGGCTTATCCACAACGGTATAGGGCGGGGCACCGTTTTCCCGTAAAATTTCTTCTTCGATTTTGCTTTCTTTTCGAATGACGGTTTCCACAATCCTACCGTCCACCACTCTAAGCTGTCGGTCAGCCCAGGAGGCGATATGGGGATCATGGGTAACCATAATCAGTGTCTTCCTTTGTTTCTCTACGATATTTCGCATCAAGGCCAAAACCTCTTCCGTGGTATGGGAATCCAGGTTTCCGGTGGGCTCGTCCGCAAAAATAATCTCCGGATCAATCACCAAGGCCCTGGCAATACCCACTCTTTGCTGCTGTCCTCCGGACATCTGGTTGGGAGAACGGTTGGCTTCCTTTCCGATGTTCATAAGATCCAGATATTCCAAAGCCTTTTTGTTTCTTTCCTCCTTGGAAACGCCTCGAAACATCAGAGGCATTGCCACATTTTCCATGGCATTCAGGAAGGGAATCAGGTTGTAGCTTTGGAAAATGAAGCCTACATGCATCCTTCGAAAAGCCACCAGCTGTTTCTCATTCATTTTTTCAATGGATTCTCCGGTAATGGTGATACTGCCCTTGCTGGGCTTTTCCAAGCCTGCCAGCATATTCAGGCAGGTGGACTTTCCGGAACCGGAGGTACCCACGATGGCAATAAATTCTCCCTGATAGATGTCAAAGTTCAATCCGTTTAAGGCATATACCTCCGTATCTCCTATCTTGAATATTTTATATAAATCCCTCACGGAAATAATGGGTTCCATGTTTTTCCTTTCTATGCGAAAAGCCTATTTTCCCTAATACTAAGCTAGTATAGAGGATTGCCTCTTACTACGCAATGAGAATGTTTTCACAACGATAAAACCGCTTCTTTTGATAGGACAAAAGAAGCGGCATATCCGTTACAATATTTGGAAAAAACATTAATTTAATGCATTTTTTTCTTTTTCTACGGAATTGAACTTGGGAATCAAAACTTCCTTGCCTCCCATATAAGGCTGTAAAGCCTTGGGGATTGTTACCGTTCCGTCTTCCTGTAAATGGTTCTCCAGGAAAGCAATCAGCATTCTGGGGGGTGCCACACAGGTATTGTTTAAGGTAAAGGCTAAATGATTCTTTCCATCTACGCCCTTAACACGTATCTTTAAGCGTCTTGCCTGTGCATCTCCCAAGTTGGAGCAGGAACCTACCTCAAAATACTTCTTCTGTCTGGGGGACCAAGCCTCCACGTCACAGGACTTAACCTTCAAATCAGCCAAATCTCCGGAACAACATTCCAGTGTTCTAACAGGAATCTCCAGACTTCTGAAAAAGTCTACGGTGTTCTGCCAAAGCTTGTTATACCAATCCATAGCTTCTTCCGGCTCACAAACTACAATCATTTCCTGCTTTTCAAACTGGTGGATACGATAAACACCTCTCTCCTCAATACCGTGAGATCCCTTTTCTTTTCTGAAACAGGGGGAGTAGGAGGTTAAGGTCAAAGGAAGGGACTCTACCGGCAAAATCTGATCGATAAAACGTCCAATCATGGAGTGCTCGGAGGTACCGATTAAGTAAAGATCTTCTCCCTCAATCTTATACATCATGGCATCCATTTCCGCGAAAGACATTACGCCGTCCACAACCTTGGAACGAATCATATAGGGAGGAATCACATAGGTGAAGCCCCTGTCAATCATAAAATCTCTGGCATAAGAAAGCACTGCGGAGTGAAGTCTTGCCACATCTCCCACCAGATAATAGAAACCGTTTCCGGCTACTCTTCCTGCTGCATCTAAATCCAAACCGGAAAAGCTGTCCATAATATCCGCATGGTAGGGAATGGGGTAGGATGGAACCACAGGCTCCCCGAAACGCTCATTCTCCACGTTGCAGGAATCGTCCTTTCCGATAGGTACGGAGGGGTCAATGATGTTAGGAATAACCATCATTCTTTTTAAAATTTCTTCCTGTAAAGCCGGCTCCTTTTCCTCTAATTCTGCCAGCCTCTGGGAGAATGTAGCGACCTCTTCTTTAGCCTTTTCCGCTGCTTCCTTCTCTCCCTTCGCCATCAAAGCTCCGATTTGCTTGGAAACCTGATTCTTTTTACTACGAAGCTCGTCCGCTTCCATCTGCACCTTTCTGGCTTCCACATCCAGAGAAATAACCTCATCCACAAGATTCAGCTTCTCATCTTGGAACTTCTTTCTTATATTCTCTTTTACAACTTCAGGATTCTCTCTCACAAACTTAATATCCAGCATTTTCTGACCCTCCTTTATTTTATTACCTTACTATAAACTGTCCCCTAGGCATTTTCAAGAACCTTATTAAAACTCTTTACCCTTTCTCCGATTTCTTCTTTTTTTCCGAATACGGAGGAGCCTGCCACGATAAAGTTGGCGCCTGCTTCCAGAATAGGGGAAATATTGTCCAGCTTCACACCTCCGTCTACACCGATTTCCAAGGGAAGCTTCCTCTCCTCCGCCATTTTCCGAAGTCTTTTAATCTTCTCCAAGGTATAAGGGATAAAGCTTTGTCCTCCGAAGCCCGGATTTACGGACATAATCAAA